>CAYPGE010000161.1:0-17565 GCA_964409865.1 uncultured Pirellulaceae bacterium | reverse complement strand
CGCCGAAACCGCCGACCGAAGGTCTCCGATTTCGGTTTTGTTAGCGGTTCTAAGCGTGCGCCTAGCCCATCAAAAATCTAGCATGCTTACGGGCGGCAGACGCATTTTTCTTGCGCAAATGAGTTGACAAAGTGAAAAAACGAAAAGGCCCAAAAGGTGCAGTTATCGTTCTCCAAGGTGGGCGGATGCTGTTCAGCGCCGCGGGTCGAGTCCTTGCCAACGATGTTGCCAACCGCCCGGTCCGGTACTCTCCACGACCATGTACTCGCCCTCGCGCCGAGCCTTCAACGGCACTCCGTTTTCATCCTTCAGGTACCGCGCGGGCATGATCCCCGATTGGACCAGGGCGTCGAGCGAGTCGGGCAGTTGTCCGTAAGCCAAGCGATAGGCATACAGCGACCGCCCGATCCCCAGCCGCACGAAATGGGCCTCGTGACGAATCTTGACCGCGCGGGTCGCCGGCGGCGGCAGCTTCAGCAGCCGCAGCATCTCGACGGCCAGCGGCCTGGCCGCGGGCGGCCCGGCCGGTGAGGCGGCGTCGAGCGCGCGGAACGTCAGTCGGTGCGCTCCTTTCGTCAATTCGCAGGTGCCCAGCAGCAGGTCGAGTTCCCCCTCCTGAGGCGCAGCGAATTCGCCGTCGATCGTGAGGCGGTCGTCGATCAGAATGCCGTAGCGGCCAAGGTCCGGCCCTTGCATGGCGGTCAATCGCACTGCGTAGCGTCCGTCTTCCTGGACGGAAAACGGCAGCGTGAGGCAAGTGCCCATCTCGTTGTTCGGCCAGGCCAACAGGGGCCGCGCGCCGAAGAAGCCCTGCGTCTGGACCTCGACCTTGGCGCTGCCCGTGGTCTGCGCGTCGCGAAAAGCGCGGACCAAGTGCAGCTGCCGCCAGGGTACGCGGCGTTGGTGCCAGGGCGGCAGTTCGCCGAAGCGTTTCGGCGCGCCGGTCTGGTACCAGAAAGCGACGCTGCTGAAGAAATCCGGCCGTTCCACATAGAAACCGTCCAGCGCGTCGTCGTGGTTCCCTTTGTGCTCGATCGTCAGCCGCAGCGACTGCGTGAAGCCGACTGGATCCAGCACGTGCCAGCGGTAGCAAACGCCGCTGTCGCCCGTGCGGTCCCCCTGCCAGCGCGGCTGGCCGAACCAAGGACCCGTGCGAGGTCGGAAGCCCCAGGCGTCGTTGAAGTAATCTTCGCTGCCGGTTCCCTGCAGGCTGGGAACCGGTTCACCGTCGAGGCAAAAGAAGTCGTCGCCCTCGCCGAACCAGCCGTCTTGGGCCAGCGTGACGGACATCACCGTGCCGGCGTACTGTCCGCAGCCTGTCAGGTCGGCGATCAGGTAGTCGCGGCCGAGCACCGCCGGATACTCCTGGCGGTATTGGGCATGGAAGTACGCCGTGTCCGGGGCGAGGGCGTCGAGTTGCACCCAGTCGACCTGCCAGTACAGTCCGGCGCCGCGATCGGGATTGTCGTTCGCAATTACGATCCGTGCCGACTTGGCGAACGGCATCCGCCAGTAGCACGTCAGCGAACCGGTGGACGAGACCTGGACGGGCCAGCTGTCCACGACGGCCGGCTTGCCCTGCCCGACGGCGAAGAAATCGCCCAAGGGGGCTTCGACGCCGGGTTCCTTGCGGCCGTCCCAGTAGATGCGAATGCTCAAAGCGTTCAACTCGTTGGCCCACCCGGCGTGGCTGGTGAACCACATGTGGGTGATCACACCCGGCCCTTGCAGCATCGGCAGTTCGAGCACCTGACCCGGCTGCAGCCAGTTCATATCCAAGTTGGCGTCGTTCCAGAGAGGCTGCTCGTTGCTGGAGATGCGGCGGTTGCGGCCCACCGGCGGTGCCGTCAAGCCCCCCAGCGAGTCGCGGAACAGCGGGGCTTGTGACGGAGACGTCGCGCTCGGCGCAGGTCTTTCGAGTTCGCCGAAAGCACCGACCGCAGCTTCTCCGCCCAAGTCGATCCACGCCGCATCGTTCATGTAGGCCCGCACATATTCGTAGCTCATCAAGCCGTCGCGGCTGTCGCCCGAGGTGTTGCGGATCAGGAACACACCGCCGCCCGGCATGGCCGGGTCATCGCGGTAGCCCACCAGCAGCACGCTGTGGCCGTCGCGGACCGCTTCGCGCGGGCACATCTGCAGAACGCCGTTCTCCCAACGCGGCTGCTTGGGCCAGAGAAAGCCGCCGCAGACCGGCCAGCGCTGTCGGACTGTCCGCTTGATATCGGCGAATTGCCCGTCGTTCAGGCCCCGGTTCGGATCCCATTCCTTGATCCAGTGCAGTTGCAGACCAAGGGCTTGAATCCTCTTGGCGCGGGCCAGCGCCTGCTCGCCGGGCTGCACCGCCGGGTCGAATTGGTCCAAGTACGGCATGTCCTCGTCCGGGCAGATGCCGAACCTGGAGCAGCCCTTCCACAGGTCCGAGAAAAACCCGCCGTCCTCCGCCGCGTTGGTCGTCTGGTTCGCGGCCCAGTTGAGAAACTCGACGCTCAATCGCGCGGCCTGCCGCTCTCGGACCGCCACGGCGTATTCGACCGCCTGGATCACCACGAAGGCCGAACAGGTGCCGCGTTTGCCCTGGCGGCGAGTCTCCAGGCCCCAGCGGTCGAAAATCGGGCGCAAGTCGATGGAGGCCGCGTAGTTCTCCGGTCTTGCGGACGCTTCGCTGTGCGCAGGCGGCGCGGCGGAGGCGCCGGCGGCTGCCACGCGCGGCAGAAACGTAGAGCAACTCGCCGCGACGATCAACAATAAGGCGGCGATCCACCTCAGCAATCGGCTCGAACTCGACACCGCAGGCTCTCCTTTGGTGAGGATCCCGAAATGTGACCAACCAAGTAAATGTGAAACCGGGAATCATGAACAGGAGAGAACAGAGGGAACAAAGTGCTCAAGTTCTCTCTGTTGTCTCAGTTCCCTCCTGTTGAAGAATGCACGCCAGAAAACAAGAAGCTGGAACCCTGTAACACGCAGTCACGTGTCCGAGCTGAATCACGCATCCTTCTTGACTGCCCCGCCGGCCTTGCGGATCGCGGTCTCCAGGTGCGCGCGGGCCTGCTGGTAGTCTTGGGGGCCCACGTACTCCAGGATCAGCGGGGCATGCGGGGTGCGCTGGGCGGCGAGTGTCACGAATCGCTCGTAGTCCAGGTCGCCCTGGCCGGCCGGCACGCCGCGGTCGACGTGCAGCTTGCGGTCCTTGGCGTGCAGGCATTCGATCCAGGGCTGCAGTTGCTGGAACATCTCGTCCAGGTCGTTGATCTCGATCAAGTTGGCCGGGTCCAGCAGCGCCTTGACGCGGGGCGAATCGACTTCTTCCAGGAACAATCGCGTCCGCTTGGCGCTGGCCAGGAAGCCGCGGAAGAACGGCTCGCACAGCACCACTGCGTCATGGGCTTCGGCCCGCCGCGCCAACTCCTTGCCGGTGGCCACCATCGTTTTCCAGACATCTTCCTGGAAATGGTGCGGCACAGGCGGCTCCGGCTCGTCCGACCGGAAGTGGCCCGCCTCGGTGATCAGCATCCGCACGCCCATGGCCCGCGCGATCTTCATCATCGCCTCGAAGTAGTCCAGGTTCGCCTTGCGCTCGGCCTCGTCAGGGTGGATCAGGTTGGTGTACACGCCGATGCTGTGGATCGAAATGCCGGCCTCACGATACGCGCCCGCAATCGCCTGGCAGCGTTCGGCCGTCAAGTCCGAGACATCCGAGCGGCCGTTGTACTTCCAGTACCGGCTGTCGGATTGGCTCAGAAACAGCTGCACCGTGCGGATGCCCTGCTCGCTCAACTCCTTGGCCAGTTGGCTATTCGTGTAGTTGGCGAAGCCCAGGGTGGCGATGCCAATCGTCAGCCCGGTGGTTGGCGATGCCGCGGGCTCCGCCGCGGACGACGATCCCGCGACACACGGCAAAGCAGCGGCCGCGGTCGCACTTGCGCGAAGAAACTGTCGTCGGTTCCAGGTAAGAGGCATAACGGTGCTCCTTGGGGATAGTCGTAATGGTCTTTCACGTCTCGATTTCTTCGATTATCCTATAGTCTATGAAACCGCCAGCCAAGACGCTTGCCGAAGCCAAGTTGGTGCTCGACCGGGAACGGCCCGAACTCAATCCGGCCTGCTGAAAGCAATCGGCCGGATCGAGGCCGAGATTCGTGCGGCGCTGGACGAGTTGCAGGGCGGTTAGAGTCTTCGTTGGTACGATGCGCGCGTCACGCGCGCATCTTGGCGTGGCGAGCGGGGTGGCGTTAGCCCCCCGGTTCCGGGCAAGTTGTCCGAGTCAGAACCGGGGGGCTGACGCCGCCCCGCTCGCCACTTGGGTTGCGGCCGCAGGCCGCGTTAGGATTGATCGGGAGCGTCGCGAGCCGATTGGGGCGGCGGGCAACGCGGGCGGAAATCGTTTCGTGACTTCGATCCGCCTCGGACCCGCATCGATTCCTCTGTGTCCTCTGTGCCTCTGTGTTTCAATCTTCCGCGTTCGGACCGGCGGGAGGAAGAAAAACACAGAGGCACAGAGGACACAGAGGCGGACGTGAGTGGCACGCGATCGGCGGCGGGCCTCAGTCCACCGGCATTCCGCTGGCCAGCAGGACCGTCTCTTGTACGGCCAGATCGTGGGCGGGCGGGTACGGATGCTCCATCTCGCCGCGGATGATTTTCGCCAACTCGGCCAGTTGATCGTCGTAGCGGCCCGGCATCTTCGGCAACGGCACCTCCTGATATCCCCGCCGGAATGGTTCGCGAGGCGTCTCCAAGGCCAGCAGCAACTTGGGCGGTTCCAGCGGCCGGATGTCGATGGTTCCCTTGTCGCCGCAGACGACGAACTGCCGGCGTTGGCCGCCCTCGAATTCGATCAGGCTGCTGCGCACGGTACACGTCGCCCTCGGATATTCCAGCACGGCCAGCGTATTGTCGGCCAGGGTGTCCAAGTCGGGACGGGTGCGGCGCAGGAAAGGCGTGACCCGCTCGGGCCTGCCCATGACGGCCACCGTCGCATCGATCACGTGGCAACCGAGTTCAAACATCGAGCCGCCGGAGAACTCGGCCAAGCGGAGCCGCTGGCTGTCGGGGTCTTTCTTGCTGATCACCGCATGCACCTCGAACACCTCACCCAGCCAGCCTTCGCGAACCGCGCGGAAACAGAACTGAAAAGCGGGGTTGTTGCGGAACATGTAGCCCATCTGAATCGTCAGCTTCTGGCGGGCCGCCTCGTCCAGGACTTTCTTGAACGCCGGCAGCGACGCCCCCGCCGGTTTGTCCAGGTGCAGGTGCATGCCCGCCGCGACACAGCGGGCGGCGGTCGGAATCAAATCGCGGACGGCCGTCTCGACCGC
This sequence comes from uncultured Pirellulaceae bacterium, assembly GCA_964409865.1. GTDB lineage: Bacteria > Planctomycetota > Planctomycetia > Pirellulales > Pirellulaceae > Anammoximicrobium. Next base: position 12,244 of record CAYPGE010000161.1, on the reverse strand, counting down.
CACCGCCTGTAAGCCGGGCGTGTTCAGCAGCTCCTCTTCCGTCATCCAGCGCAAACCCCGATAGACCGCCTGCCGCATCGCCGCTTCGCGCAAGGCCGCATCCGGTTCCACCACGCCCACCACTTCGTACTGGTCCGTCAGCTTGCGCAGCGCGTCCATTTTGCCTCCGGCGTGCGCGTGCGCCGTGCCGATCTGGCCCACCTTGATTTTCCGTTCCGTCGTGGCGGCACGCACGTGCCCGTGATGACTGACGGCAGTCGCCAAGAGGCCCGCGGCGGCAGTCTGCCCCGCGGCCAAAAGAAAGTCTCTTCTTTGCATGAGTAAAGGCCCCCTTGAGCCCCCGCGACGGCGGTTGTGCCGTTTGGTTATCTGGAAACCAGGACCAGGGCATGATCCTACCACCGCCAGACGCAACTCGCAATCGACTCTCACGCAAGAGGCGGCAGAAAGCGGGGGGACGCGGACAGGGAGGGGAAAGGCAAAGAAGCGCGGACGAAACAAGAGGTTGGCGGATTTGCGGGACCGGTCGGCGCCGGAACGACGTAGCGACGACCGCTGTGATCCGCAGCCGATGATCGCAAGTCGGTCATGTGGTATGCTGACGATCACGCCGGCTCATCTTCTTGCCAGTCTTCTCTCCGATCCGCTTCTTCAATTGCGGCCAGGTGAGCGTGTTGGCGACGTCGGTCTTGGTCAGGCCGCCGCGGCGGGCTTGGAGGATGCCGTAGCGCATGTCGTCCAAGCCTTCCGTCTGGTGCGCATCGGTCGCAATCACGATCGGGATGCCGTGGGCCTTGGCGGCGGCGCAGGCGATGTCGTCCAGGTCCAGACGCATGGGGTGGGCGTTCAACTCCAGCAGCTTGCCGTGCTGCGCGGCAGCGGCAAAGACCGCATCCAGGTCGACTTCGTACGCTTCGCGTTTGTTCAGCAAGCGGCCCGTGGGATGGGCGATGCAGCAGACGTAGGGGTTGGCCAGTGCATCAACGATGCGTTTGGTGATTTGTTCGCGCGGCTGCTTCTGGCCGTAGTGGACGCTGGCGACGACCCAGTCGGCCTGTGCCAGCACGTCGTCCGGCAGGTCGAGTCCGCCCTTTTCCAGAATGTCGCACTCGATGCCTTTCAGGATCGTGAAGCCCTTGCCGAGCTTCTCGTTCAACCGGTCGATCTGTTCCCACTGGGCAAGAAGTCGCTGCGGGTCGAGCCCGTGAGCCATCGTCACGCGCTGCGAATGGTCGGTGATCGCCAGGTATTTCAAGCCGCGTTGCCGGGCGGCTTCGGCCATCTGCTGAAGCGTGTCGCGGCCGTCTGTCTCCGACGTGTGCGCGTGCAGATCGCCGCGGATGTCTTCCAGGCGGACCAGCTCCGGCAGAGCGCCGGACTGGGCCCACTCGAACTCGCGCCGCGCTTCGCGCAACTCGGGCGCAAAACACGGCAGGTCGAGCGTGGCGTAGACGCCCTCCTCGGACGCGCCCGCGATGTAGGTTTCCCGGTCGCCTTCGATGCGGAACACGCCGTACTCGTTGATCTTCAGGCCGCGTTGCTTGGCCAGGCCGCGGAGGACGATGTTGTGGGACTTCGAGCCGGTGAAGTATTGCAACGCCGCTCCGAACGACTCCGGCGGCACGATCCGCAGATCGACTTGAAAGCCGCTGCTCAGCCGCACCGACATCTTGGTGTCGCCGCGTCCCAGCACCTCCGCTACACCCGGAAAGCTGCCAAAGCGGTCCATCACTTCCGCCGACTGGCCAGCCACGACCAGGATGTCCAAATCGCCCACCGTGTCGCGGCCGCGGCGATAGCTGCCGGCCAGTTCCAGCTGTTCGATACTCTTGCAGCTGCGCAGGTGCTCGCGGAGTTCCTGCGCGATCTGGTCGGCCTCCGCCCAGTACATGCGTTGTCCGGCCGTGGCGGCAATGGCGATGCCGTCCAGGATCGCCTTTTCGGTCTTGGCCCCGAACCCCTTCAGCCCGCGGATACGGCCGGCTTCGCAGGCCGTCTTCAGGTCGTCCAGCGTGGTGATGCCCAGTTGGTGGAACACGGCCGCCGCTTTCTTCGGGCCGATGCCGGGAATTCGCATGATGGCCAGGACACTTTCCGGGACTTCGGCCAGCAGTTCGTTCAACTGCGGCAGTTGCCCGGTGCGGACCAGCGCGGTCGCTTTCTCCGCGACGGCTTTGCCGATGCCGTCGATCTCCAACAGTCGTTCGGGGTTGTCGGCCGCGAGCGACGCCACGGATTCGGGCAAGTCGCGGATGGCCCGTGCGCCGTTGCGGTAGGCCCGCACGCGAAAGGGGTTTTCGTCTTTGAATTCCAGCAGGTCCGCAACCTGCTCCAGGACGGCGGCAATTTCGGCGTTGGTCATGGCTATCCCACGTGCAGTTCGACAACATCCTTGTCGTACAAGACGTAGTCTCCTTTCACCGTCGTCGCGTCGTGGACATGGCTGCCCCAGACGCGAGCGAACTTGAGGTTTTGGGCAAAGTCCTTGTGGATCAGCAGGGCCACGTCCATCAGCGTTCCGCCGCGGCGGACCGTGAAAGGACGATTGTAATCGGGTTCTTTGTGCGTGGGCAGTTTCGTGTACACACGGACCACGTCGAGGGCGCTGTAGATCGCATGGCGCAATTCCTCCAGTCCGGTGCCGTGCTGGGCGGAGATCAAGAATTCCGGAAAGTCCAGCGGGCAGAATTCGTGCAGCATCTGCAGGCGTTCTCCCGCTTCGGGATCGTCGATCTTGTTCGGCACCAGCAGGGTGCGCGTGTACGACAGTCCCACGTCGTTTTCGTCCAGGGAAGATTCCTTGCCGAGCCGCGTTTTCGTCGAATTCAGGTGGTCGAGCAACGCCTGCAGGGCATCGATGCCGTCGTCGCTGCCCAAATCCACCAGTAGCAAGACCAGATCCGCGCCGCGGATCAATCCCTGCGTGACCGGATCAAACACATCGGCGGTGATGGGCGGCGTATCGACCAACTGGACGAACACATCTTCCCAGGGCATCATGCCGGGGATCGGCTCGCGGGTCGTGAACGGGTAGGGGGCCACCTCGGGCGTGGCCCGCGTCAGGCTCCTCAGCAACTGGCTCTTGCCGGCGTTCGGGCCGCCGATGATCACGCCGCGGCCGGCGCCTTGACGCAACAGCTTGAAGCCGCTCGATTTCTTGCCTTTGCCCTTGCCGGCCTCGAGTTCCTTCTTCGCCTTGCTGATCTTCTGCTTCAGCTCGGCGTTCAGCTTGTCCGTGCCCTTGTGTTTGGGCAATTCGCGGAGCATCACCTGCAGGCATTCCAACTCCTCCTCCGGCGAACTCGCCCGGCGGTATGCCTCTTCGGCCTTCAGGTACTGTTGCGTCAGGTTGGCCGGCATCGCCCTCGTACTCCAACAGACAGGTTGTGCGCGGGTCTCCCGACCCCGCACTGCGGCCGACCGCAGGTCTCCAGATTCTAACCCAGCGCGTTCCGACGCGTGGGGGAGGGAGACCTGCGGTCGGCGGTTTCGGCGGTCTCGGGAGACGCGCGCCGAACAAAGACCTCATACTCCAATAGAAAGTCGCATTGGGAACGGCGTGCGCCCCGTCAGGATGTTATACGCGACAAGGGCCGGAGTGTCACGCCGGTGATAGCATCGCCAAGCTGTAGGGACTGGGGAATCTGTAACGGCGGCGCGGCCGGAGCGATCGCTTGTCGAAGATGCCGGACGGTGCGTTTGTCCGGATCGTCTGCGGCGCCGGGAACTGCCAGACCGATAGTAGAAGAGAAGAAGATGCGGGATGGTGCGCCTGGAAACCAAGCTTCTGCGGGACAGACGGTCTACCCGTCCATTCGGCGGGGCGACTGAACAAAAACGGGAGGGACGAGGCGAATGTCAGCCAGAGAAAACAGCAACCGGACGCCGTTTAACGCCGCCGATGTGAGGCCGTCTTGTCCGGCTTTCCTTTCCGCCGCGACTCTGCTAGCCGCCGTTGGGACGTGGCTGCTGGCGCCGTCAGCCTCTGGCGATCAAGTGGGCAGCGATTGGCCCTGCCAGGCGGTGCAAATGCCGCCCAGCAATGACTTAAGCACGCCGCCGGTGGTCACGTCGGTCTGCTTGCAGCCTGGCGGAAAACTGCTGGCAGCCGCCGGCGACGATCATTACATCTATCTTTGGGACGTCACGATGGGCCGGACGGCGAGTCGGCTGGTGGGACACGAGGATTGGGTCCACGCGGTGAAATTCTCCGCCGATGGCCGGATGCTGGCTTCGGCCGGCCATGATGGCCGCGTGATGCTCTGGGACCCCGCCACCGCGGAACTGATCGACGTGTTGGATGAGGGTTGCCACGCTGTCACCGAGCTGGCTTGGAGTCAGGACGGCACGAAACTGGCCACCAGCGGTTTTTCCTCGCAAGTGCGGCTGTACGACGTCCCCACACGCAAACTGGTCGGCGAGTTGCAGGGGCCGTGCCCCGATCTGCGGGCCTTGTCGTTTTCGCCCGATGGCCAGCGTCTGGCCGTGGGTGGCCGCAACGGCAAAATGCGGATTTGGAACTTGAGCGGCGGCCAATCGCCGGAAGAGTACACGGCGCACCAAGGCCGGATCCGGGCCCTGGCCTTTCCGCCGGACGGCAAGCAGTTGGCCTCGTCCGGCGAAGACGGCAGGGTCCATATTTGGTCCTTCGACAGCCATCGCGGAAGCTACCTGCCGCGCCGGCAAACCAAGATCTTCACGTTGGTCTTCTGCGGGCCGAACTACCTGGCGACCGGCGGCAGCGACAACTTGATCCGCCTGTGGGACCTGGCCGCCGGCGAAGAAATCGGCCAGTTGTCAGGGCATCAGGGCAGTGTGGTGTCGTTGGACTGCAACGGCGAGATTCTCGTTTCCGGCAGTTACGACACGGTGGTGCGGATTTGGACGATCAAAGACCGCGTGGCCCATGTTCCTCGGCCCGCGACGGAGTTGAAGTGACGGCCTGCCCGGCGGATTTCGCGCCGACAAGCGAAGGATGGGGACGCAAAGCACGGAGGTGAATCTTGCATCTGCTCAATCAGGCCAAGAATCTGCTGCGCCGGATCGGCCGCCGCAAGGAACGGCCGCCCCGCCGAGTTCCTGGGGATGCCCCGCGTCTGCGCGGATTCGAGATCATGGAGCCGCGGCAGTTGCTGGCTGCGGATCCGCTGTACGTCGGCGCCGTGTACATCGAGGAAGACATCGGTTCCGACCTCCACGGGGACACGTTCGAAATCACCTTCGAGGGCGGCGCCGCAGACACGCAATTGTCCCGCCTCACCATTCGCACCGATCAGAATGTGCCGGGGCTGAGCAGCGGCGATCTGATCTTCGATACCCGCGAGGAGGGACTGGGCGCCGACCACGCGTTTCCCTTCACGTTGGTCGCGCTGCAGACGGCGGATCCCCAAGCCGCGGTCCGCGCCACGGTCGACGACGGCGGCCTGGCCCTGGTCCTGGAATTGACCGGCTTTCGCGCCGGGGACAAGCTGGTGCTCACCATCGACGTGGACGAAGTCCAAGGCTTCGATGCCGGAGAAACCGACTTTGACGCGATCAACGAGAGCGTGGATCCGCTGGCGTCCGGCGTCGAGTTCCAGGGTTCGCAGTTGATCGCCGTCTTCTCCGCCCCGCACTACCACGATGCCGAAGCGAGCGCCCTGTTCCGGAACCGCTACGACGCCGCCCTGACCGGCACGGGGCTCGATTTGCCGGCGGACGATTACCAGGGCAAGCGCGACCGGACCGCCGGCGCGGTAAGTCAGGTTCAGCAGCAGCCGCTGCCGATTTCGCTGGCCGGCACGGTCTACCTGGACACCGATCTGGACCTGCAGCAGGACTCCGGCGAATCCGGCCTGGCCAACGTCATCCTGACGCTGTGGCAACTGCAAGGCAGCGTGTATCGCGACACCGGCCGGACCGCGACGACCGATGCCCAAGGCCGGTACGCGTTCGGTACGGAATGGAACCTCGAACCCGGCGTCTACCAGCTGCGGGAGATCCAACCGGACGGTTTGTTCAGCGTGGGCGCCGTTCCAGGGACCGTGGCGGGCCAGCCCACCGGCCGGACGGTGGCCGGCGACCGCGACGTGCTGACGGAGATCGCCATCCCGCTGGGCGGGACGCACGCCGTGGATTTCGATTTCGCCGAAGCCGCTCCGGCCGAACTGAGCGGCTACGTGTACCACGACCGGGACAACGACGGCCGCCGCGAGGCGGGCGAGGAAGGGTTGAGCGGCGTGCAGATCGTCGTCTCGGCAATCAGCGCGATCAGCCCCCAGAGTCCCGTGACCGTGACCACGGACAGCCGCGGCTACTATCTGGTGCGCGGTTTGGCTCCCGGCACCTATCGCGTGGTCGAGCCGACGCAGCCCGCCGGCTACCTGGACGGCCTGGACGCGCCGGGCACCGTGGCGGGGCAACCGCGCGGGACGGCCCGCAATCCGGGCGATGCGTTGGAGGGGATCTTCCTGGGCGGCGGCCAATCCGGCGTGGAATACAACTTCGGCGAACTCGTGCCGGCGTCGATTCAAGGCCGCGTGTGCCTGGCGGACCGCTTCGGGGACTGTTATGTGTTGGGCGCCTCGCTGGTGCCCGTGGCCGGGGCGACTGTGAAACTGCGAGATGCCTCGGGCGGCTTGCTGGACGAGACGATCACGGACGCGGACGGCGTCTATCGCTTCACCGGCCTGCGGCCCGGAACGTACGCCGTGGTCGAACTCACGCCCGATGGCTTGATCGACGGCGAAGAACACGTGGGCACCATCGAGGGCCGCACGGTGGGCCGCATCGCCGCGGCGGGCAGGATCGACGAAATCACGCTGGCCTCCAGTCAGCAGGCGATCGACTATGACTTCTGCGAGCGTGTTCCCGCTCAATTGTCCGGCTTCGTCTACCACGACCGCGACAACGATGGACGGCGAGAATCCGGCGAGGAGGGACTCGCGGGTGTGACGGTCACGCTGCTGGGCGAGGCGGGTCAGCAAGTCGCGACGACCCAAACCGATACTCAAGGCCGCTATCAGTTCGTCGGCTTGCTGGCGGGCGTGTACGCGGCCATCGAGGTGCAGCCCGAATCGTGGATCGACGGCCTGGATGCGGCCGGGACCGTCGGCGGGCAAGCGTTGGCGGACGGCACGCGGAGTGTGCCTGTGACGGCGGGGGAAGCGGTCAATCCGGGGGATCGCATCGGTCAGATCCGTTTGTGGTGGGGCGATGAAGGCGTCGATTACAACTTCGGCGAGCTGCGATACGCCTCGATCAGCGGCAGCGTCCACCTGACCGGACCGGACGGCGATTGCTACACGCCGGGCGGTTCTCAGCCGCCGCTGTCCGGCGTCATCGTCTGGTTGCTCGACCCCGACGGGCGGACCATCGCCGAGTCGCAGACGGACGCGCAGGGCAACTACCGCTTTGATGGACTGCTGCCGGGAACGTACACCGTGACCGAATGGACTCCCGACGGACTGATCGACGGCCCCGAGCGCGTCGGGACTGTCGAGGGCCAGTCGATGGGCCAACTGGCGGGCAACGATCGGATCGGCGCCATCCGGCTCAGTTCCGGCCAGGCGGGGATCGACTACGACTTCTGCGAACACGCACCCGCGTCGCTGTCCGGCGTCGTCTACCACGACCGCAACAACAACGGTCGCGCCGATGCGGGCGAAGAGCCGATTGCGGGCGTGGCCGTGCGGTTGATCGATGACACTCAGCAGGTGGCGGCGACCGCGCAAACCGATGGCGAGGGGCGCTATCAGTTCGTCAACCTGCGGTCCGGCCGGTACAACGTGGCCGAATCGCAGCCGGCCGGCTACCTGGATGGAACGGACGCCGCCGGCACCATCGGCGGCGTGACCGTGGGCACGGCGGACCATCCCGGCGACCAGATTCGCGATATCGTGTTGCGCTGGGGCGACGCCGGCCGGGATTACGACTTTGGCGAATTGCTCCCCGGCAGCATCGCCGGGCGGGTCCACGCCGACACCGACCGCGATTGCGTATTGGATCCGGACGAGCAGCCGCTGGCCGGGGTGACCATCGAATTGCTGGACTCTTCCGGCCGGGTCGCGGCGTCGACGCAGACGGACGCCGCAGGCCGCTACCGCTTTGACGGCCTGGCCCCCGGTACGTACACCGTGCGGGAGCGACAGCCGGCCGGCTATTTCCAAGGAGGCCAGCGCGCGGGCTCGGGCGGCGGCGACGCGAGCCTGGAAGACGTGATCAGCGCCATCGCCCTGGGATCGGGCCGAACGCTGACGGACTACGATTTCTGCGAAGTCCCCCCAAGCAGCCTGACGGGCCGCGTGTACCTCGATCTGAACCAGAACTGCCGCTGGGACGATGGCGAGCAGCCGTTGTCCGGGGTCCAGATCCGGCTGCTGGATTCCGCAAGCAGCGTCGTCGCCTCGACGACGACGGACGCCACCGGCCGGTACCGGTTCGATGCCTTGCGTTTCGGCCAATACGCCGTGCACGAAATTCAACCCGCTCAGTACTTGCAGGGCTGTCAGCGAGCCGGCTCGCACGGCGGCAACGACACCGTGGACGACATCATCTCCGAAATCGAGATCCCGGCGGGGCAAGCGCTGACCGATTACGACTTCGGCGAACTGCCGCCGAGCAGCCTGACGGGCCGCGTGTACCTTGACCTCAACCAGAACTGCCGTCTTGATGACGGCGAGCCGGCGTTGGCCGGGGTCCAAGTCCGGCTGCTGAATTCCGCCGGCGCCGTCGCAGCGACGGCGACGACGGACGCCGCCGGCCGTTATCGCTTCGCTGCCTTGCGTCCCGGCCGGTACGGCGTACAAGAGACTCAGCCCGGCGGCTACTTCCAGGGGTGCCAGCAAGCCGGCTCGCACGGCGGCGATGCCAGCGTCGACGACGTCATCTCCGGAATCCAGGTCCCGGCGGGGCAAGCGTTGACCGACTACGACTTCGGGGAACTGCCGCCGAGCAGCCTGTCGGGCTACGTGTTTCAGGACGGCGAATCGGTCTCCACGTGGGACGGCCGCCCCCCAGAGGACATCTGGCAGAAACGCGACGGCCGCCGGACGCCCGACGACCGGCCGCTGGCGGGCGTCGTTCTGGAGTTGCGCGACGCAAGAACCGGACTGCCCGTGACGGGCGAGCGCGCGTTGCCGGGCACGTACGGAGCCGGCACGATCACGGCCGTGACGGATGCGCAAGGGTACTATGAATTCCGCGGCTTGCCGCCCGGCATGTACGACGTGATCGAAGTCCAGCCTGCCGGCTTCGACGACGGACTCGACACTCCCGGCACGACGGGCGGCGTCGCGTTCAACCCCAACGCGGCCGTCGATCCGAGCCTCCGCGCCGCGCGAAGCGACTATCCCCCATACGACGCCATCGTGTCGATTCCCCTGGGAGCGGGCATCGCGTCTGAGGAGAACAATTTCAGCGAACTCGTGATCGGCCGGCTGCAGATCATCCCGCCGTCCGATCCGCCTCGCAGCCTCCCGCCGCTGCCGGAACCGGTGCGGATCGCCGACCTGCCGCTCCCCGCACTGCCCATCATCGTGCCGGCATCCCCCGAGCCGCTGCGTTTCAACACCTTCGCAACCGGCGGCCTGCAGAATTTCAGCTGGCACCTGAGCGTGATCGACGCGGGAGCGCCGCGCGGCCGAGGCGACCCCGTGCCGTTGACCGGCCTGGTCTGGCGATCCGTGACCTTTCACGACGTGGAGGACTGGTACGGTCAGCCGCTGGATCGAGGGCGTTGGATCCTAGGGCGCATGGATGGGGCCGGCCGTACGGCGACGCCGGCACACGAGGCCGTGTTCGGCCTGCCCGACGGACTCCCGATCGTCGGCGACTTCGACGGCGACGGGGTCGACGAGATCGGCATCTACCGCCGCGGCCACTTCTTCCTGGACTTGAACGGCAACGGCGTGTGGGACGACGAGGACCTCTGGGCGCGGCTGGGTGACGAGTTCGACCTGCCGGTCACCGGCGACTGGAACGGCGACGGCAAAGACGACATCGGCATCTTCGGCCCGGCCTGGCCCGGCGACCCACAGGCGCTGGCATTCGAAACCGGCTTGCCCGATCTGCAGAATCAAGTCCTGCCGCTGCCCAAACCCAAGAACGTGCCGCCCAAGCCGCAGGAGGCCACCAGCGGGTTGCGGCTGTTGCGCCGCACCGCCACCGGGATGACCCGCGCGGATGTCATCGACCACGTCTTCCTATACGGAGCCGGGGTCCAAATTCCCGTCACCGGCGATTGGTCGGGCGACGGGATCAAGAACATCGGCGTATTTCGGGACGGCCATTGGCGACTGGACGCCGACGGCGACGGCCGCTGGTCCGAAGGCGATCAGGTGTTCGAGTACGGCACGGCGGGCGATCTGCCCGTGGTCGGCGATTTTGACGGCGACGGGATCGACGAGATCGGCGTGTATCGCGGCGGGCAGTGGATCGTGGACCTGGACGGCAACCACGAAATGGACGCCCACGACGCCGTCTTCTCCCTGGGCGGACCCGGCGATCTGCCAGTCGCCGGCGACTGGAACGGCGACGGCACCGACGACCCCGGCGCGTACCGGCCCGACAGCGAGTGACGGGGTGCGCGTCGCGGGATGCAGGTGCCGGGACGTGGGATGCGAGTGGCAGGTGGCCGCTGGGCAACCGCGTCAACCATCCCGTGCCGGAGACTCGTGGAAGCAGATCGCTTTCCAGCCGCCTCCCGCCTTGGCCGCGGACCCGGGCGCTGCTCCGCCCGGAGGGAGTGGAACGAGTCACACGAAAAGAAAACGCCCGGAGGCCAGGATTGCTCCCAGCCTCCGGGCATCGGTTTCGATCAGAGCAGGTTCACGACCCGCTCGGCCAGGCCCTTCTCGCCCAGCACGACGTTCAGCTTGCCGCTGGTGGCGACCTTCTCCAGGACTTCCAACTCCCGGAGCCGCATCAGCGTCGGGTTGCCTTCCAGCACCTTGGCCGTGTTGGCCTGGCTGCGCATGGCCGCCGTCTCCTCGCGGCGGACGATCAGGTTGGCCTCAGCCGCCTTCTTGGCTTCCGTGACCTTGTTCATCAGGTCCTTCATGTCGCCCGGCAGGATCACGTCGCGGATACCCACCGAGATGACCTCCAGACCCAAGGCCGCCACCCGCTGCCGGACAATCGTTTCCAGTTCCTTGGCCACGGCGTCCTTGTCGGCCAGGAACTGGTCCAGTTCCCGGCCGCCGACCACCGCCCGCAGGGCCAACTGGGCCTCGCGGTACAGGGCCTGGCGAGCGTCGTCGGCCGCGCTCAAGGCCTTGTGGGCGTCGGCCACCCGGTAGGTGACCACCGCGTTCAGACGCAGCGTGACCTTGTCGGCGGTCATGATCTCCTGACCGCCGATGTCCAGCATCGTCTCGCGCAGGTCCACCGGCACCAGCGTGACCTTGGCCATGTTCTTCCAGAAGGCGTACTTGCCCGGCGACAGGGTCTCGACGTAGCGTCCGTCCTCGAACACCACGCCGACGTGGCCCTGCTCCACCGCGAAGGCGTCCAGCACGCGGTCCGCCAGTGCCGACCGCACGATCACCTGGAGGTCCTTGTGCTCGAAACGGACCTGGCGGGCGTCGATCACCTCGACAGCGACCTCCCGGAAGGTGGTCCAGTAGGCGTGCAGGCCCGGCGGCAGGATGTGGCTGAACCGGCCGTCCACCCACACCAGCGCCCGTTCGTAGTCCTTCAGGTCCAGGACCACGGCGCGATCCTTCAGCGCACCCGACTTGACGATCATGTCGAGCTTTTCGTGGACCAGCCACTCTCTGCGCTGCGAGACGACCTCCACCGTGACCTTGCGCAGCAGGTCGACGAACCAGTGCCGGCCCGCGCCGAGCAGACCCTTGAACTCGCCGTCGCAGAAATGCAGACCGATTTCGTAGCTGCGGATCTTGACTGTCTTCAGCATCTTTCACCGTCCTTCCCGCAGCCTCGTTGGGGCCGCTCCTCTTTCTTCTTCGCGTCGTGTCAGGCAACGCCGTCAGGCGGCGGGACCAGCGGCGATCACACGTTCGAGTGCGGAGTGTCGTTTGAGCATCCACCGAGCCTTGGGCGGCACGACAGCGTCCGTTCGGCTGATCGTCGCCGGGGCCAGCCCCGACGTGATTTGCCGGACATTCACTGCCGCTTGCCCAAGGCTGGTGAAAGCGGTATCCACGCACTACATGGCACTCGGCCGTGCCGGCACCGGACAGTCGCGTGCTTCCTTAGGATCGGCGAATCAATAACTGTCGCGATTTCAAAGTAGCCATCACGC
>CAYPGE010000160.1:0-17808 GCA_964409865.1 uncultured Pirellulaceae bacterium | reverse complement strand
ACGCGTGGTCGTACGGATCAACGTGTGCGAGACTCCCGATGGATTCCGAGCCGATACGGGGCTTGCCCGAATCGCGGGGAAACCCGGTGACGCGATCGTCTCGCACGAAACAGGAGCCACAACCGAGGACATCAACAAGGTCCTCGCAAGGCTGGAATGGAATGGTAAACCGCTTCGCGCGTGCCTGGACCCCGCATCGCTGCAGGCGATGATCCATGATGCCGTTTCGGGAACCAAGGCGTCCGCCTGCCGGGCTGCGGAGGCGTTGCAGATCCAAGGCATCGCGGGCTTGGATTTCGTGCTGGAAGCGGATGCGGATCGAGACGGGAACATCCGGCTGAGTGCCGTCTTCCTCGAGGCGAACGCCAGGCCCGCGCTGCTGTCTGCGGCCCGAGAGATCGTGCCGGATACCGGGCCTGAGGAGGAGGACGCCGCGAAGGGAGGCCCCTTATTGGCCCACCCGCGTTTCTTTGACGTGCTCTACGCCCGCGCCGTTGATCTGCAGCCGCCGCCGTGCCCGGACGCAGCGACGGTGGTCGCCAAGCGTCCGGCGGGCCAAGCCCGCGCAGTTGCCGAACAGCTCGATGAACTCGGCGCCTGGGCGATCGGTTTGGGGTTCGACCCTCAGCGGCCGATCGGCGTCGGGATTGCCGGAGGGCGCTTGCGCCGCTTGATGATGCACCCGGACATGGGCCGCTTCTTCGGTCCTGCATTGCAGGAGCCGACGGGCGCGGCGGGGGCGCTGGCCAGAGAGCAGATCGCCGTGCTGGTGCAGGCCACCAGCGACAACCGGATCTATGTTGACTCGGAAAACCCCGAATTCCGGGAGACCAGGAACTGGATCGCGGCCGACTCGCCGGCCATGTATCCCGGCTCGGACGTCACGACCTGGTCGGATTATGAAGGCTTTGGCTGCGCGATGACACGGGACATTCTGGCATCCCTCGGATATCCGAGCGACAAAGTGGCGGTCAATATGAGGCGCACGGTCGCGCTGGTGGCGAATGCGATTGCGTCCCTGCGCACCTTGCGCAGCGGCTCCGAGGGGCACCGCGTGCAGCAGGCCCTCGGCCGGGAGCATTTCCGCGGACTGAGAGTCTGCATCAACGGGGATATCCCGAGAGGAGGGTTCAGCAGTTCCTCGGCGGTGACCGTGGCCGTGCTGAACGCGGTCAATGCGTTCTATCGCCTGGGGCTGTCGGACGACACGATCGTCGATGTGGCCTGCCAGGCGGAATACGGAACGGGCGTCAAAGCCGGCTCGTTGGACCAGACCGCCATCCAGAAAGGGCAGGCCGGCGAGAGCCTGCTGATCTCGTCGAACCCCAGGGAGCGCTACCGGACGATCACGACGTTTGACGTCAGCAATCGCAATTGTGACGTGCTGTTTCCGTTTTCCGTCACGCGCGACACACAGACCGCGGCGTGGTCCAACGGCGTGTACGCGCCGCAACCGTCGCCGGGTGGGAAGTTGACAAGCGGGGCCGTGCGGAAAATGACCGGCAAAGCCGCAGAGATTGCCGCGATCCTGTTGCGGCTCCCGCTCGACCGCGACCTGTTCCAGGAAATCGAGGAGGACTTGGTGAGCGACGGTCTCCTGGCTCCTGAAAATCTGAAAAGGGTCTATGGATATCTCAGGCAGCTTCCCCTCTGTGCTCCGCTGGCCGATTTGCGCGCCCGTGTGGGTGCGAACAGGGACTGGTACGTCGAGCAACTCAGAGAACACAAGGGGCTGGGTCAATCTGAAGCCGAGGCGGAGGCGGACAGGACGTTGTCCGCTCTGTTTGACGGATGGCAGCAGCCGGTGTTCATGAGGACCGACGAGAACGGCGCGGTGGTCAGGGAGGAGGGCGTGCCGCTGCGGGCGATGGTCGCGTATCTGTACGGCGAAGAGGCGAAAAACCTTTATCTGCTGACTCATCCGGACGCTTCTTGGATCGAGTACATCTCGCGTTCCCAACTGGGCGACCGGAGTTTTGATATCGATGCGGACGCCTTGCCGGACCGCGGGGAGATGATGTGTCCCCTGGACTGGGAAACGAATCTGTCAGGGCCGGCCTTGATGGAAGAGTGGCTGGTGCGGTTCGGCGCAAAACCGTTCAACTTCAACAAGGGGCTGGATGATGCTGCCTTGAGTCGCGCGGAAGCGGAGAATACGCAGTTGCACTTGATGGAGGGCTCCACTTTCTTCCGCGGGCTGGCGCTGATCGATCTGATCGAAGCGATGCTGAAACGCGTTTTCGGCGAGAACGCCATCGCCGTGCGAATCAATGCGGCCGGGCAGGGCGATTTCTTTCAGGTCCATTTTGATCTTTCGACGGTGATCGAGGACGACATCAAACGGTTCATGGACCGGGCGATCTACGAACGCTTTGGCCTGAGCCCTGAAGACCGGTACGTGGACGTCTACTGCGGCGGCCCCGCCGTCGGCATCGGCCTGGCGCAGTTTCAGGAACTGGCAGCCGTCACCGCAGAGATGAGAAAAGCAGCGGGTGTGGTACCGTGCAGGCTGACGACTTCCGGCGGTGCTAATGCTGCATTCCTGTCGAGTCCCGGATCGCCAGGACCTTCAAGCTGCTCAGCGGATACCAGCCATCGGCCGCTCGTCCCTTGATGCCCAGTTGGACCGCCGGGTTGACTGATCCCGGTTCGACCACGGCGATCGACAGGGTGTACGTCCCCGCAGGCAAGTCGTTCGGGATGCCGACGCGATCCCAGACCATCGAGTCGATCTTGCCGGGCGGCAATTCCGGCGGTTCGCGAAGGAATTCATCGGTGAACAGCTCGACGGAACCGGGCAGCCAGCGATTCACGGTAATCTCGCTGGGGATCGTCCGCACGGCACCGCCGTCGGCACTTAGGCGGTATGCCAGACGGTAGGGCCGGTAGCAGGGGGCCGAGCCGACGTTCTGCCACTTCATGTACACCGCGAGATTGGCGCCGGCTTTGACTTCGGCTTCGTGCCGCAGTTCTTTCAGGACGAGTCGGTAGCCGAGTCGCCGGAGAAAGCGTTCCAATTCGGGACGGACGAAATCCCCTTTGGGCAAGGGGGCCGACTTGTTGTTGATGTACGAGGCATGGCAGGCTAACGCATAGTTGAAGATATAGCGCAACGACCACCCTTCCTGCACCCATTTTCGCATGTCCCAGCAGGTTTCCCAAGCGATGGGCGCACTCTGCCAGATGTCCTGGAGTTTCCCTTGCCGAAAATAATCCGGGTAGCCCTTGCGCATGTGGCACCAGTTCTTGGAGAACCCGCCCATGTCTCCCAAACAATCGGCTCGCCAGCCGGTGCCCTGATCGGTGGCATACGCCAGGCACTCGCGGCCGCCGATCAGCATCAGCAGCGGCGTCTTGCGGAAGGCCGCCACGTAGGCGTTGACAATCTTCACGCGATTCTCCAGCGCCGGCAGTTTGCAGTTGCTGGATCTGCTCAGATGCCATTCGCCCCACCAGCCAACCGAGCCCAGGTCGAGGTGGTCGAGGTCCGGGTGCCCGTCGTACTTCTCGCCCAACCGTTGGATGAAGTCGAGATGTCGTTGCAGTGTCACCTGGTCGTCCAGGTCCGGAATCGGAAACTGCTCTTTGCCGTCGTAGTCGCTGATCAGTTCCCGGCCGCCGATTTCCTTGATCCATGCAGGATGGTAAGGGCGATTTGGCGTCGTGGAGCAACACATCACGCGAAACGCGAGTTGCTGCCCGGCCTCGCGGCTCTCGGCCAAGACGCGATCCAGGAAGGCTTCCGCGATGCGTCCCGATTCCGGCTCCAATTCGCCCCAGCCCCAGCGGGCGTAATGCACCGTCGACGGGATCCAACTCGGGAGGTTCTTGTCCTGCTTGACCGTGCGGTGGAACGTCTGCCAACCCATGCCGGGATTGGCCAGGATCTCGTCGGTTTCTTCGGGGTGCACCGTGACTTGCGCGTCATCGGCCGAGCAAAAGCCGACAGACAGATTCAGCAGCGCAAGCAAGCTGGCGGCGAGGATGGGGGCTGCAGCAGACCGGAACCGGGTGATGGAGAAAAATGGGCAACGCATGGTGCTCGCCTCCTTGGTACAGTGGCAGAGGGACGGGGAAGACGTCAGAATAGTCTTTGCGATTGCGATTCGCTAGCAACGCGGTCCACAATAACTTCCCGATCCATCAGAAAAAAGCCGAAGCAGCTGACAGAAAAATGGGGTGACAGAAAGATGAGGAACGAAAGAGCGTAAGGAGAATTAGTCTAGACCTGCGTTTCAACCTGTGCCAGCATTTCATTTTTCTGTCACTCCATCTTTCTGTCAGCTATCCTCATTTCTTTTGTAGTTATGCCATAGGTGTGAGATTCGGGAAGTTGTTTCGGCCATCGTTGCTACGATGGGAAGATGGGGGGGGACTGAAAGGTGAAATATCGGACATACCTGCGAATTGTCGTGTCTCTTGTCGCGTCTGTTTTCGGTTCCGTGGTGCTTGCGGAGCCAAGACCTTCCTTCGTCGAGTCGCTGCCGGACGGCGTCTTGCTGGTGCGTGACGACGCGGGGAACTGGGGCGGCCCGACGATGGGGATCACGCATCAGCGCGGGACGGATTATTGGGCCAAGAAGGTCCTGGATTTGAGCGGTGTGTCGGACGAGGCTTGGAATCAGGTCCGGGAGGTCCGGCTGTCCGCGTTCTTCTGCGTCCGCGATTACTCGTGGCATGACTGCCCGCCCGCGAACGGTCTGGATGAAGCCATCGAACTGGTTGTCAACGGGCACGCGCACCGAGTTCCGACCAACGCCGGGCTACCTGCGTACGACGAAGGCAAGTCGATGACGGCCTTCATGCGCTGGCACGACTTCGCGCTGCCCAAGGACGAGATCGTGCGCGGTCTCAACGAAATCGTGCTGCGGATGGCGCCGGTCGAGGGCAAGCGGCCCGATGATTATCTGTACCTGGGCATCGACACGACGGCGGCGGGCGGCAACAGCTTCGTGCGTTTCGGCGCCGGTGCCCCGTGGCAGGAAGACAAGCTGACGATTCCCGGTGGCCGCGGCGAATACATGGTGCGGCTGTACCTGTTGAGTCGCCCGCGAAACTTCGAGGCCCGTTGGCTGCCGGCCGACTCGCGACTGGAGGACGCTCGCCAGATGATCTGCTACGCCGGTTCGCACGGCCCGACGACGCGGGTCGAGTGGAACCCGCGGCGTGTCGATCGGCTGGAGAGCGTGCGGGTGCGAGTGGAAATCGGCGGCAGCGATCGCTTTCGGTTTGCCTGGCTGGATGAAGCCGGGAATCCCGTTCAGCCGGCCGATGTCCAGGGTCCGGTACACGAGGCGACGCTATCGCCGCCGTTGGCATTTGTGCCGAGCGGCGTCGAGCTGCCCAAGAACCTGGATCTGCGCAGCGTGGCCCTGTCGGCTTCGGCGGACTATCACCCGCTGGCGCGACAGGCGAACGTCGCCCCGGCGATCCAGACGCCTGCCGGGCGGCCGGTGGACCGCAGCCCCTCGTGCCGGATCGACGCGGACCGCATCCTGATGGCCAACCGCAACCTGCGCTGCGAATTCGCCCGGCAGGACGGCCGGCTCCGCCTGACCTCGCTGTACAACGAATTCACGGCTGGCGAGATGGTGCGACGATCGGAGGATGTGGCGCTGTGGCTGGTCGAGGTCGAAGGCAAGCGTTACGCCGGTTCGTCGGACTTCGTCTGCCGAGATGTCACAGCGACCGAGGACGGCACGGGGTTTCGCGCGACGTGCGTTTGTGACGCCGCCGGCCTGGAAGCCGTCTGGACGGCCACGATGGGCGACAGCTTGCAGCTGAGTCTGAACGTCGTCAATCGCAGCAGCCAGCCGGTCGATTTCAAGCTGGCCTTTCCGCATTTCGCCGGCTTGTCGGTCTCGCCGGAACCGGCCGGTGATTTCTACTTCTATCCAAAGAGCCTGCTCGTGTCCGACGCACCGGCCTTGATCCGGCAGGGCTACGGCGATCACCAGGCGTTGTACCAGGTCATGGACATCTTCAGCCCGTCGCGCGGCGGAGGGTTGGCGATGCGTTGCCTGGACGGTGACGGCCGCTACAAGGTGCTGGCCTTGCGCAAGCACTTGCCGGGCCACGTCGAACAGAACGAGGACGCGCCGCAGACCCCCACGGCGGACGAGTACAAATGGAGCAACTCGCTGCCGGCCGTCCCCGGTATCAGTTTGACCTACGAGTACCTGCGCCGGACTCGTCCGCCGGGCGCATCGTTCGCGCCTCCCGCTGTGACGCTCACCGCACACGCCGGCGATTGGCAAGCCGTCATGCAGGAGTACGCCCAATGGTGCCGACAGGTGTGGCAGTTCCGCCCGTACCCGTCGCGGCTGACGCCCGCATGGAACATGATCGCCGCGGGCTGGGGGCTGAGCCCGATCTTTCGCGACGGCAAGTACCGCACGGATCTCGTGGGCCCCCGCTGCGACTGTATTGAACTGATGTCGTGGTGGGAATGGTCCCCCCTGGGGCCGACAGGCGTCCCTTTGGATCAGTTCAGCGAGAAACTCGGCGCAGCCAAGTACGAAATGTGGAAGAGCTATTTTCCGCCCGACCCGGTGAGCGGCCAGCCGATGTTCTCGAACAACCCCGGCGATTACGACGGCTACAACGAGCGCTGGGGCGGTCTGCCCGCTTTTCGCCAAGCCATCGAAGCGTACCGGCAGAAGGGGGCTCTGGTCACCCTGTACACCGATCCGTTTCGCGTCGATCACAGTTCGAAGTGCGGGCGGCAGCACGGCGAGCGTTGGGGCGTGGTCCAGCCCGACGGCAGCTATCGGGACGACTATGACGCCTGGCGGATGTGTCACGACGTGGCCGAATACCGTCAGTGGGTGGCCGACAACATGCAGCGCGTGCTGAAGGAGACGGGAGCGGACGGCATTCGCTTGGACGAGTACGGCCATGCCGGCTCGGCGTGCTTCAGCCGGAAGCACGAGCACACGTTCGCCGAATGGGGCTGTACGGAATGGCAGCGCGGCGTGGCCGAGGCGACTCGTCTCGTTCGCCAGGCGATGGATCAGGTCAACCCGCAAGCGGTGCTCACCACCGAGCATCCCGGTTACGATTTCCTGTTGCCGCACATCGAAGGCTGCATCACCTACGACTTGACCGTGCTGGCGTCGCCCCTGCGGCCGGTCGAGGTCAACCTTCAGCGGTTTTTGTTCCCCGAGTGCAAGGCGTTTGAACTTGACCATCGTGGCGCTGATCCGACGCATCGCAAGCGGTTCTGGAATGCGGTGGGGTCCTTTGGCAGCTGCTATCCGCCGTCGTACGATGCGATTTTGCGCGAGAATGCAGATGCGTTCGCCAGCCGCCAGTGCCGGCCGCTGGTGCCGACGCCCGCTGGTGGCGTGTACGCCAACTGGTTCCGCGGCCAGGACAAGGAGATCTACACGCTGTACAACGGCACGGGGCACACCTTCTACGGCTTGGCATTGTCGGTCGAATTGCCGCCAGACCGGCACATTTTCGATCTACTGCGGTGTGAGGAGGCGGACGCCGAGCCGACGGGCGGGCGGCACAGCGTGCGGCTGTTCCTGCCGCGCGACGATGTTGCCTGCCTGGCTGTTCTGCCCCGGAAACTCACGGTGGTCGCGGCGGGCGACCGGCTGCAGATTCGCACCAGTGGTGCAGATGCCGACTCGCGCGTGGCCGTTTGCGGCCGGGACGGCGGGGAAATCGCATCCCGTCCGCTGACCGATGGCCAGGCGGAAATCCGGTTGGGGCCGGCTCAGGGACAGGGACTTTGCGTCAAGCTGTACCGGGGAGGACAGTTGGAGGATGCCGTCGCCGGCTGGTAGCTGTCAAGGACTGGCGAGGGAATCAGCGTCGTCTTTCGCTCCGCGAAAGAACGTCCTTTCGCGGAGCGAAAGGCGACAATGCGACAGTGCGACACGAGTCTGTTCGGCGGTCCCGAGCGGATTTCGATCTCGGCAACTTGGTTCCCTGTATTTTTCTGTCACCCCATTTTTCTGTCGGCCCTCGTCTTTCTGGCTCGCAAAGCGTTGCGCGCGGCTAGCAAGAACAGAGCCATTTCTCGCCCCCACGCGCACTTCCCAGATCTCCGCTAAGGCCACTGCGGTTTCAGCCGCAGTTCGATCGTCGCCCCGGAAACACCCGCCAGGTGAACGGCCAGTTTCCGAGTCTTTTTGTTGCCGCCTTGACGCTCGGTTTGAGGCGAGGTGGGCAGCGGCGCGGCGGGCAGCACTTGCAGCTTGGCGTCGGACGGCGACGCCAGTTCGACCAGCAGCGACTGGCCGCCGATGCGGAGCGTCGCCGTGCGGGCGTCGTCGCTCAGAACGATGTCGGCCGGCGTGTGCAGCAGCGACCAGATGTCGGCCGCAGCCTTGGTTTCCACTTCGTCGCGGATCGTGACCCAGCGGCGGTCGTGCAGGGAAATCGTACGCTGGACCTTCGTGGCGTGCGCGGCATAGGCGGGCGTCAGGTCCAGCACGGCGGACTGCGATGCGCCGTCGCCAGGGGCCTCGAATCGCAGGATCTTGGTCGCTGCCCTGGGGTCCTGGTCCGGACCTTGGTCTGGATTGATCAGCACCGTATTGTGGCCCTCGGCCCGCAGTCGGTAGTACTCCCAGCGTTGGCGGCCAAAGTAGCCGGGCAGGTTGTAGTTGTCCGCGCCCAGATCGACGAACCACCGCTGGCCCAGCGCCTCCAGCACAAACGTGCCCAGGTCCAGATGGCTGTGGTTGACCGCGTTCGAGCCCGCTTTGAAAGCGACCCAGAGGGCGTTGCGGTCGTTCCATGCGCTGCGGAAGATGCCGACTTCGGCGTCGCGGAAGTGCTTGTCCAGCGGCAGCGTCGACAGATCGCACTGATGTCCGCGCGGGTCGTAATACACCAGGTCCATCGCCGACGGCTCGGCATGCGCGATCTGGAACGCCGCGTACTCGGGCCGGTTGAACTTGCGGGCGAACCAGAACAGCTGCGGCGGACGAGGCGTGGCGGCGTGGGCGTCGGCAAAGTCGAAGGTCCGATCCAGCGGGCCGGTCAGGTGCATCGGGAACGTCCCGGCCTCGGAAAAGCCGGGGATGGCCGACAAGCCGTAGTCGGTGCCCAGTGCCGACTCCAAGGCCGCGATCATGGCCACGTTGTACTGCGTGGCGTAGGACCAGTAGCCCGGCCCCTCGCCCCACGCGCCGTCGGGGGCGAAGTTCTTCATGGCCCGCGGCACGCTGCGGATCGCATGTTCCAGGATCTCGCCGGCCAGTTCCGGCAACTCGTCCGCCAAGGCCAGCGCGCCGATCGTCATGCCGCCGTTGCAGACCTGGTTCCAGTTGTGCTGCGAGTTGTGCCACCAGCCTTTCGGCTGCCGATAGACCTTCAGGCCCTGCTGCAGCCCCAGTTCGACCATCGCCCTGCGCAGCGTCTGCCGCTGGTCCGCGGTCCACTGGTCGTACAGCCAATCGTAGCCGATGCCGAACGCCGCAGTCATTTCCGCCGTGTCCAGGAAATGCCGCGGGTTCCAGTCCGGGAACCTGGCCGCCGCCTCCAATTCGCCCCAAGCGCGTTCTACGTGGCGGCGGTCGCCGTCCAAACGGTACAGCAGGGCCAGCGTGGTGACGCGGTCCAGCACGCGCCGGCTGGTCGCCAGCAACCGCAGCCCGTCCGGAATCTCGTACTGCGACGGCCGGGCGCGCAGGATGCTGTCCCCCTCGCGGCGGAGGGATTCGTGCCAACGGAGCAGCGTCTGGTCGGATTTCACGTCCCGCTTCAACTGGTCGAACCTGGCGGCGGTCGCCATCAGCCGCGGATGTCCGGGCCGAAGAGCGGCCAGGATCTGCGCGGCGGTGGGCGAGTCCAGCGGCGGTGGGTCCGCAGCCAGCGTATGGCTGACGGGAATGCACAACAGAGCGATGACGATGGTCGAGAAATGGCGGGCGATACTCATGGTGGGCTCCTGGGTGTGACAGTCGATGTTCAACAAAGCTTACCGTATCGGCCTTCAGACGTCGATGTCCCGCCGCACCGCTTCGGCGGCGGCCAATGAGGACATCGCGTAGAACACGTGGACCAGTGCGAAGCGGATGCCCGGCGTTGGCTTCTCGGTGGCGGTTGTGGCGGCGTTGCTGGTGGTCATGGGAAGTGGAGCCTCCATTCTTGGGATGCGCGCACAACGCGCGGATCTTCGTAGCATGGCTCTCCGAGCCGTGCTCCGCGGCCGGCACGGCTCGGAGAGCCATGCTACTTTGGTTGCAGCCCTTGGCCTCCGGGCGTATGGAGCGTCCCATCAAGGCGCGGCAAGCACAAACGTCGCGGGAGCAAACGGCTGCACCTCGACGCGGAAACGGCCGTCCTGGATCGGCATGGGATCGCCCTGCGGTTGGCCGCGGAGATCGACGCGCTCGGCGGTTGTTGCGCCGCTGCCGTCGGGCAGGCGGATTTGGCAATCGCCGCCGCGGCCGGCGCACTCCCACAACCGCAGGATCGTGCCCGCGCCGTCGGGGTTCGGACCCAAAGCCGTCACCAGCGTGCCGGTGGCGGAAACCTCCAAGCCCCGCCGCGTCGCAGGCAGCTTGCCGGCTGGGCCTTCGGCCCAAGCGGCGGCCAGCGGCGTGCGGGCTTCGGCGGACGGCACGACGAACGCCTCCGCCGCGTCGCCGCCGTCGACCGCCCACAGTCGCACGCGCGACGTCCAGGTGCCTTCATTCCACAGTCGGAAATTCGTGGTCCACTGGTTGTTGAACAGATTGAAGTACACGCGGCTGTGACGCGGCACGAAATCCCGCGAGTACTTCCAGCAGCCGGGCACGTCGAGACTGACGAGCGGACTGTCCAGCGAGCACAGCCCCACGCCGCGTGCGCCGGCATCGGTGACGGTCAAGCCGCTGTTGACCGCCAGGATGTGCCGATTCGCCCCGCGGAGGATGTCCCGCGCAGGATCGATGATAGAGCCTTGCCGGCCCAGGCGAAACTGCGGCTGCGAGACATTCACCGGCAGGCAGATCCAGCCCGCCTCGGGCCACGGATCAGCCGGTTTGTCGTGCAGCGTCAGTTCGATGTCCACGCAGGGCAGATCGCGGTACAACGTGAATCGGGTCGTCACCGCGTGCGGGACGCCGCCGCCGGCCTGGGCCGTTAGTACCACCGACGCGGCGAGCGGACTCTGCGAGAACGTGGCGGCGAACCTTTCGGGCGAGGCGGCGCGGTAAGGCGCCTCGGCGGCGGGCGGCATCGCCGGCTTGCCAATTTCGTTGATGGCCCACTCCGCCTTGCTCTTGACGTATGCCGCCACGTAAGCCTTGACTTGGTCCGCGTCGAATCGTTCGTACAAGTACTGGCCCAGCCCCTGCGGTGCGGCAGCGTCGGCCAATTCGCGGTTCGTTCGTTTGTCGATCAGCGAACGGAGGACACCGCGCTGCCGGTCGATCACGGCGCGATAGAAGGGCGATTCCAGCGTGTCTTGACGCTCGTCGGCACGCAGCTCCGGAAAATGGGACAGGCGCCGATCGTCCTGATCGGAGGCAGTCCCATTTTCCGGCGCGGGCACGTACGTGCGATACCCGCCGGCCGGCACGCCGCGGGCCACGAAGCGAATGATACGGTCGTTTTTCTCGACCGCGATCGCGTCGCCGCCGTCCGCCGGTTTGACGGCGGTCATCGGCGCGTCCCCCACGGCCACGCTCACCACGCCATCGCGCTGCCAGGCCAAAGGATTGCGAACGACGATCCGCGGACCGGTGACATCGACGGCGTTGACGAGCGCCTGCAATTGGCTCTCCTGGAGCGGAGCGATGAGAGCCTGGGCCGTCTTGATGTACGCCGTGTGCTCGTCCCAGGAAGCGTCCAGACGGGCAAACTTGCCTTCCGCGCGTTCCTTTTTCCATTCTTCCCCATACGCATAGTTCCGCTGCTTGGCATAGGACGTGATCCAGTACAAGGCACCGCCCCACGTGTGTTCGCCGTACAGCAGGCTGTGCTCAAACGCCTTGGCGATTGCCGGCCGCGCGTCCGGCATGTCCACGCCCCACGTCCGCAAGTGCGTGTCCAGCGACTCGCAGGCCGCGATGGCGGGGCGGATGTTCCGCGCGATCCGTGCGCCGGCCGGATCGCACATCGGACCGTGAATCCACGTGTCGGGCATGTCGCCGCGGACCACCGGCAGATCGGTCTTGTCAGCGATGATTGCGTCGGCAAAATCAGACAGCCGCCCGATGCGGACTTGGACGCCGGGCAACTTCGTTTCGGCCTCCTGCAACAGCTGTTCGACTTGTTCCGGTTTCGGCGGTCCGGCGTTGTCGCCGGTGTGGATCAATGCCAGCCAGGTCTTGTACGGCCAATCGGCGGGCGGCATCAGTCCCGTTCCGTATCCTTCGGCGATGTACATCGTCAGCAATCGCGAGCCGTCCGGGCCTTCCCACCAGAACAACCGGGGCACTTCCGGGGAGCTGCTGCCCGAGTTGCAGCCCAAGTGCAGGAACTCGACACCGGCCTGCCTCAGCAGCGTCGGCATGATCCAGCTGTGGCAAGGCACGTCGGTCATCTTGGCGTCGCGCGGCAGCGGCAACTCGCCGCGGCGCGACAGATCGGACGAAAAATGCAGTCCGCGCACAAGGTCCTCGATTTCGAGCAGTTCCGTGTGCGTCGTGAACGGCAGCGCGTGCGTGGCGAAACGGCCGTCGCGAAAGGCACGCCACACCCGTTGCTTGCGATCCGCCGTCTGGCCTTCCCAGTCCTCCAGGATCTTGGCCATCGGCCAGCCCGGCGTCATCCAGACAAAACGGCGGTCGGACGGCAAACTGGTCGAACGATCCACGACGGCCAGCGCCTGGTCCATCATTTCCGTGCGATAACGGCGCACCACGTTAGCGGCCAGATCGGTATAGCCGATGTCGAAGTGCGTCTTGAAGGTGATGATGACCCGCTGGAGCTTGGTCGCCGCGGGCGAACGGGACGCGAGCTGGCCGCCAGCCGAAGTCTCGGCGGCCCCCAAGGCGGTAACCGACGGTACCTGCGCCGTCATCAGGATCGCCAGCAGCAGTCGTGCGAGCGTGCCGAATCCGGCAAAACTAGTCAACGTGGGCCTCATGGTTCGGTTCTCCGTGGTCAGTTCGTTTCCTGTGGCATCGGCGAAGCAGACTCTCGCGGTAGTGCGTGGGCGAGCGTCTGGCGTCTGCGATTATACGCCCAGCGGCCGGCAACAGCACACCGGCCATGGAACGAGTGGAACGGATTGGCAATCCGTCCTACCGAAGAACTCGCAGGCAAACGTGAAATCGGGCAATCGTCGTACCGGGCGCCGCAGGCGGGCTAACCGGTACCGGGCGCATCCCAACGGAGTTGCACCAGGGGAGCGTTCGGCGCGCGGATCGCGGGGGCAAAAGCTTGCGTGATTTCCTCGGCGGTGATCTTCCACCCGATGACGGTGATCCCGAAACGAGGGTGCGCGCCCTGGAATGGCCGCTGCGTGAGCGTCTCGAACACGCCCTCGACCAGCACCGGACCGTCGCCGAAATCGACGATGCCCTTCAATCGCAGCAGCCGATCCCGGATGCGGTCGAAGGCCGCCTGGAACGCGCCTCGGTCCGCACTGCGTCCCAGAATCGAGCAAGTCGCCAGGTCTTCGGGCGGCGCCAGCGTCGACGACGCCTGGCAAGGAACGTGCTGCAAGCCCTGGACGAATTCCCAAGCGATGCGGCCGTGCGTGACCTGAGCCTGGGCGGCGCGGGGATTCAGGTCGCGCAGCAGCGCGGCCAGCCGTTGCGTGCCCGCCGCGCCTAGCAGGTCGGTCTTGTTGATCACCAGGCCGTCCGCCCATTCGACCTGGACTCGCGCGGCTTTCAGATAGGGCAGCACCTTCGTGAAGTTCGGGTCCACCACACACAGGTTCGCCTGCACCTGGAACCGGTCTCGCGCCGGCGGCGTATCGAAGAAGTTGTTCAGATCGCTGGTTTGGGCCACGCCGCTGGCCTCGGCCAGCACCACGTCCGGGCGGATGTCGCGGGCGATCGTCTCCAACGTCCGAACGAAATCCTCGTGGATGCACGCGCAGAACAGGCTGCCGCGGTTGAGTTCAAAAATGTGGTCCGCCGCCTGTTCGAATAGTTGTCCATCAACTCCCAGCGTGCCGAACTCGTTGACAATCAGCGCCACGCGCTGCGATCGCCACTGGGGCGTCGCCAGCAGATGGTTCAACAGCGTCGTTTTCCCGGAACCGAGATAACCGGTGATCAGATAGACGGGGATGGGCATACTGGCAGGGCCGAATCGGGTAAAAGACCAAGTCCGCTAGTTGACAGCGACCAGTATTCGTAGCGGTGGTGCCGGTGTCAAGGTACCTGGGAATTGGCCCGCAGCCGTTTTCGCCGTCGTGCTCCGCGAGAAGAAGCCCGGCGGTTGGAAAAAACCGGGCTTCCAGGACTTCGTCGCGCCGACGCCCACTTGACAGACGACCGCCGCTGGGCGACGCTCGTAACATGACTGCCAAGCCCCTCAAGGCAACCGGACTGGAAGTGATTTCTCAGTGGGACGACTGCCCCTGCGGCGGCCGCACGCTGGACAGGCTGATTCAACCCGCGATCCTGGTCGTGCTCGCGGCCGGACCGCTGCACGGCTATCGGCTCGCCGAGAAAATCGGCGAACTGACCGTTTTCGGAGGGCACCATCCCGACGCGTCGGGCGTTTACCGCTATCTCAAGACGATGGAAACCAAGGGCCTGGTCGAGTCCTCATGGGTCCTTTCCGACGCGGGGCCGGCCAAGCGGTCCTATCGGATTACGGGGGACGGCGAGCGCTGCCTCCGCAAGTGGATCGCGACCTTGGAAGCCTACCGCGACGGGATCAGCGGGCTGCTGAAGGCCGCCCGCAGAGCGGTCGCCGAGTAGGCGACCGGTAAACGGGTGGGCTAACGCCTCACCGCTCGCCCAGGCGGGGCGATCCGGCGAACGTGGCGGCGTGAGCCCCACGGTGGTTCGGATCTTACGCGGTTTTTACCGGTGCGCTAACGCCCACCTGCGGCGCCGCAAACGCGTGAGCCAGCCAGGCGAAGACCTCACGCGATTTTTACCGGTGGGTTAACGCCCACCGCTCGCCTGGCTGGCTTATGTTCCGGCCGGCGGCTGCCGCCGGTATTCCGCTAACCGGGCCTGTGCGTAGGCCTGGTTCTGTGTCTTGGCCAGCAATTCGCCCAACGCGTCCACGTGATGGCCGAAATCGGAAACGGGGGGACGGGGCAGCTGGCGGGGCCGGCCAAACACGGTCCAGCGGCTGGCGAGGATCAGGATCCCCAGCACCACGAAATGCAGCACGATCGCGTTCAAGGGCCAGACCGTGAACGCCTCCAGGCCGGTCGGGTAGTTGGCGCCCGGCTCCTGCTCGTGGACGGGCACTCCCTGCGGACCGCTTTCCAGGAACATGACGCGTTTCTGGGGCGCTCCGCAGGCCGCAATCAGTTTGCTCGCCAGCTTGCGATGCTCGTGTTCCACCAAGGGCAGGTTGAGCAGAAACGATCCGTTCGTGACCACGATGATCTGCCCCTGGTTCCAGTACGAATTCTCGATCCGCCGGACCAGCGCGACGCCGTCTGCGGCCAGCTCGGTGCGGGAACGGAAGTGGCCGCCGTAGTCGTCGTCCGGCGGATCCTTCCAGTCCTCCAATCGCGTATCCACCACCAGGTCCAGCTCGGCAGGACGAAGGCTGCCGCCGGCGGCCCACGTCCCCTGGAGCTGAGGCGGGCGATCCTGACGGCGGCCGAAATAGCGCCGCGACTCGCCGGGCAGGCTGCGGAACCAACGGCAGTCTTTGGCTTCCGCCGCGGCGGAACGAGCCTGCCCGTGGGCGGCCCGCGCCTGGGCCAAACGACGCAAGATCTCCACGCTCGCTTCCGGCGGCGCAGCGGGCAGGACCTTTTCCCAGTAATCGACGGTCGCATCGTAGTCCCGACCGACGTAGATCAGCGTCTTGCCTCGTCCCCGGTACAGCCAGTCCTCGAGGAATTTCTGCGCCTCCTCGCCCGGCGGTTTGAAATCGTCGGGGAACCAAACGATGACGTCAGAATCCTGGGCGCGCGGCGACAGGTACCGCCGCGTCTGGACCTTGTGACCCGCCATCTCGAACATCGTCGCCAGCACGGCGGTGCCATTCACGCTGGCCTCGCCCTGCACGCCACGGCGCTTGCCGTAAGTGCTGTCGATCTCCTCCACACCGCAGCCGGTGCACAGCATCGCGGCGGCGATCAGCAACCAGGCGCACTCGTCGAAAAGCCGGTTCCAGAGGCCCGGTTTTTTGGGAAAAGCCCGGTTTCTGTCAGGCCGCAGCCGGCGGATGGCGCGTGCCGTGTTCACGTCGCGGCCTCCGTCAGGTTCTGGTGGAACTCGTCCAGCCGCTCCCAACAGCGATCAAAGCCAGCTCGGTCCAGCGGGTGGTGCCCGAAGAACACGTCCTCGAAGGCGATCATCGTATGTTCCAGAATTCGCTTCAACTCCGGACGTGACAGCAACTCGCGCAAGTACTGGCGATTCGTCTTGCCGCGCGTCAAGCGGATCGCCTGGTGCCGGTCCAACTGCACCAATTGGTAACTGAACAAGTAGACGATCGCCTGCGCATAGGCCCCTTGCTCGTACAGCCGCCTGGCTTCCGCCAGCAAGTCGGCCTGCGGCCGGGGTATTTCAAACGGCAGACTCTCGATCGAGTCCGCCTCGGTTTTCGTCTCCCGCTCCGTGCTGTCCGCGACCTCGGGGCCCGCATGGGAAAGCAGGTAGGTGCGCACCAGGAGATAGATCAAGAAGCCCAACACCGCCAGCAATGCCGCCCACAGCAGCGTCTCGAGCAGGGCACCCAGCCAGCCCCAGCCGGTTCCAAAGGACGGGCGATTGGACGTGGGCGCCGATGGATCGGCTTGCCACTTGGAACGGCGATGCTCGGCCGTGTCCCGAGGCGGCCGGACGTCCACACGGCGCAGTCCATCTCGTGCGGCGTCGTACCAGGGGAACTGCGTATGGCCGCTGAGCGCCCGGCGCCCGGCCTCGACGCCCGCGTCCGCCGCGGGCGTATCGGATGCCAGGGCCGGGGCGGCCGCCGGCATCCAGATCAGGAGGCCCAGCAGCGCGCCTCGCAGGCACGTCGCCGATCGAAGTCTTGCGGTCATCGTCCCCTTGCCTCTATGCCGGTTTGCCCGTCAACCTGGTTGCCTCGGCCCGCAGCCGCAGTTCCACTTCCCACCCCTCCTGCCGGATCCGCGCGTCCAGGTAGGTCAGAAAGCGGACCACCGTAAAGTAACACGCCGCGATCCACATCGCCAGCGGCAACAGGACGTGGGTCAACAACGGCCCCTGGCTCCAGTCCTGCCGGGGCGCGGCGACGTGAAAATAGAACGTACCATAGGTCGCCAGGATCAGCAGGCCGCCCAACAGGCACGCCAAAAGCCAGCGCGCAAACCACTCGCCGCCGCTGCTCCCGTGCAGCATCTGGCTGCGGCGGCCCACCGTCATGATGCGGTCGCTCTGGGAGGTCAGCGGATTACGTTCCAACAGGACGATCTCGTTGATGAACGGCCGGAAGGCCCGCAGGCTGCTGGCATAGGCAACCAGCAGCGGCAGCAGGAACGCCTCGACGAACCAATTCACCTCTTCCCGCTCCAAGACCAGCAGCAGCAACCAGCCGAAAAGCACCCCGCGGACCAGCAAGTGGCACCAGGCGACGCGCGGCAGCATGCGCCACACGTCCCGCACGACATCGCGGAATCGCGGCTCGGCGAGGAACACTGCCTGCCCCAGGTAGGCTGTGGCAAAGATGCCCGCCAGCGGCGCTTGCAGGTAGATCTGCAGCGACAGGTGATACACGAACCGCCACGGCAGCCAC
>CAYPGE010000159.1:0-17863 GCA_964409865.1 uncultured Pirellulaceae bacterium | reverse complement strand
TCAGCGATCGTGTGCGACGTGCCTCGGCTGTACACGCAGACCAGCTTTTCTCCGATCGCCTGAATCATCGGCCACGAGTTGTAGCCGCTTGCCTCCTGGACGACACGCGGATCTGCGAGAGCGTGCGTTCCCGTGGAGACCGAGTCTCGCGGCTCCGGCCGTCCCTGCATTTCCGCTGCCCTCTCGAGCCGCTCGCTGACGGGAAACATCGAGACGCGAAACTTGGTGCATCCGTACGGAATGAGCGTGACGCGTTGGGAAGCCTCGCTCTTGGCAAGCGGACCGCTTGGCAGAGCTGGGTTCTTCCCGTCGACCTCCCAGTCGATTGGCATCAGGTTGACCGTCAACGTGAGCGGCGAGGCCAACGGCCAGTCCCAACGCGCGGGCATCGGCTTGCGCTCGACCTTGATGTCCGAATCCTGAATATCGAGCGCATATTTCCAGCGCGTCGTCGGATCCGGCGTGTTCGCGTCGGGGGTGTCCGGAATCGCCAAGGCGAACAGCAGCGGGCCGTAGGAGACGGTGCCGTAAGGCCGGCCGGGCGCGGGATCGGCCTCCGGCGGATAGACTTTGGTCGCGTGGTGCGAGTGGGTCGGCGCCGTGCCTTTCGCCCGATCCAAGCCCGTCGCGACGACCGGCGTCATCGGGAAACGAAGGCTCACCGTGTCGCCCGATTTCCATGTCCGGTGGATGCGGATGAAGCCCTGACGGTCCTTGCTGCTGGGCAGCGCCGCGCCGTTCACTCGCAACACCGGCTCCCGACACCAGCCAGGGATGCGGACGGAGATGGGGAACTCGCTCTCTCGGGCGAGCGCGATCGTCATGTCGATCGTGTCGTGGAAAGGATAGTTGGTCTGGCAGACGATCTCGACGGGCACGCGCTCGCCGACCAGCGCCCGAACCCGGCAGGGGCCATAAGCGGTCGCCGCCAGTCCGCGGTCGTAGGTGGCCGTCCACATGTGCGTCGTATACCACGGCAGAATGCGGTTCAGCGCGGCCGTGCAGCACAAAGGAAGATGATACGACTCGTAGTTCCCGCCCTCCGCGCGCGGCCCATGATCGAAGATCGGGGAATTCGGGACCATGCGGTTGGGGCTTTGAAAATAGACGTGGTTTTTGAAATCTCGCGTCACGGTGGCGGGGCCGGCATTGAAGAACGCGCGTTCCATGCGGTCGCCCATGGCGCCGTCGCCCGTGACGAGCAGCAGCATCGCCTTGCTCCACACGTAGCCGGCGACGTCGCAGGTTTCGGTGCCGCGGAACGCGCCGGTCGGCCCGTACCACTCGTCGGCGACCGGCACGCCGGAAGGCTGCATGGCGACGCGTTCCAGGAGGCCGTGCCAGGCCAGCGTCGCGTCCAGGAATTCCCGGTTGCCCGTCCAGAGATAACCCAGAATCCACGGCGTGGTGCTTTCGAGGAAATGGACGACGTGATCGTTGTCCTCCGTGCCCGGCTGGGCGTTGGGCATCTTGCGGTAGCGGTTCCAGAAGTCGCCGCCTCGGTTCATGTCTCCGCCGTCCAGTGCGAACAGGGCGGTCAGCTTTTCGGCGAGGGCCTGGTTGCCTGTCCACGTGTAGGTGTCGAAGGCGGCCCACAGGTTCGACGGAGTAGACTTTGGGATCCAGTCGCCTTCTCCGCTATAGGCCGTCTCGAGCGCGCGGAGCACGGCGGGGTCTTGTGAACCGGCATAGTAGCCTGACATGGCACGGCCCAGCAGGCCGCTGGCCCAGATCGACCACGAGCCACTGCCCTTCGTCACCGCGTTCACGTCTTCGGGCGAGTTCTTGTCGAGCCACCAGAGAAAGAGGATGCCGTTGGGGTTCGTGTGCGTGACGACGACGTCAAACCGGCGTTTCGCCTGTTCGATGAGCGCTTCGTCGTGCAGCGCGTAGCCGAGACGCACGAGGCCGTCGAACCAGTAGCCGCCGCCTTCGTAGGGCCAAGCGCCCTTCGGCCAAGCGAGCCGTTCCCCGGTCATCTTGTAATCAGCGGCCCACGCCTGCCGGAACGCCTCGTGGACCTCGTCCATGTGCCCGGTGTATCCATCCTTGGCCGCCAGGCACCAGTCGCGGAGCCAGCCTTCGGGCTCGATGGCACCCGGCGGCAGTGCGAGCAGCGCCGGCCGCGTCGGCGGTTGAAAAGGCCGTGCGTAGATGGCCTTGTTTGCGCTCGGCGTCTCCGAGCCGACGGCCGTCGATGGGGCGTGAAGCTCAATGCCGCCGAAAACAACTGCCGCCAACACAACCGCACCAAATCGCTTCATGGTCTTGCTCCTTTTGCGTCCGTTGTTCGGGAACTGGGGACGTCGCCACCTGCCGGCAACGTGCGGCCACTTCTTGCGAGTCAACTCGTCCTCGACCGCCCTGGTCAGATATCATGGCAAGTTATCCCCCTGCTGGCTAGCAACGGCCGCCGAAATAACGTCCCGGAACGGAATGGGACCCCTCCGGTCGAAATCGGGAAGTTATTTCGGCCACCGTTGTGATGGCCCAGACCGAGCCTGACCTACGCCGTGGTCACCGCCAAGTTGTCCAAATGATGCACGCCGCGTTCGTGGGCCAACTCCCGCAACCGCTGGCGATCGGTCGTGAAATAGTTGCCCAAGGAAAAACCCTCCAGCATCCCTTCCCCCTCGACGGTTGACAGCACGGTCTGTTCTTCGTATTCTTGCCAGCGCCGTCAACGACACATGGGCGGTTGTGAAAGACGATGTGCGCACCGACCTTCCCTTCGTTCACCGTGTGGAGTGTTTTGAGTTGCCGGAACGTACGGTGGTTGCGATCCAGAAGCTGTTCAACGAGTAGGCGATGCCCGTTAAGCTGAAGCTGATGCATGGGAGGCTGAATTGTGACAAACCGGATACGACGAAGGGTGCTATTTCCAGCTTTGCTTGCCGTCTGTCTCGCGGCGAATATCGCCACTGGCGGTGTCACGGTAGGGCGGGTAGACGTTGAACCGAGTGGCGGCAGCGTCGCGGAGGGACCGACGGCTAGAATCGCGGCGGAGAGCCCCGAAGCCGGGTTGGTTGTCTCCGGAGGAAACTGCGGTGATTGGGGACTGGGTGTCGGCGCCACGAAAGACGCGCCGAACGGAAAAGGCATGTTCCAGGCAGACGGGATCTTGATGGCAAGCCTTTGTGAATGTCTCCCCAAAGACAAGCGTGGAGGCTTGGAGGTAACCGGCGCGACCACATCGACGCCCGGGAACTCTTTGAACGGCGCCACGTGGGTTGCCGGCTTCACCGCGGCCGGCAACGGCGCTGAGGCCAACTACGACTTCGCCTTTGCCTACTTCCCGTTCGCGGACGGCTGGATCGGAGGACATCTGGCGCCCAAAGCGGAGAAGATCTTGGCCTCGGGGAATCTGCCGCCGGGAACGACGGTCTCGCTCGCAGAACGGGCCCGATCCGGCGAGATCGTTCTCAAAATGCCGGGCATCGACAGTTGCGAAGACGGGATGCTCTTCACCATCGCGGCAGCAAACGGTGACAACGTGACGGCTGTGGGACCGCTCGAGGATGGCAGTGGGTGGCACATCCGAAACGCGGACGAGAGCCAGAATTTCAAGGACGAGGAGCACTGTAGTCTCAGTTTCATCTACCTCCCCTATGCGGCGGCGGGCCTGATCGGCGGGTGGGTCGCAGAGGACGGCCATGTGTTGAACGGGTGCGGTTCCTTCGGTGTTCTGCACCCGGCGGCAGGCCGGTATGAAATCTTCATTCCAGGAAGAACCGGTGAAGACGGAATCCTGCTTGTCGAGGTGGCCAAGGTCAACCCCGAAGGTGTCGAAGACAATGCCGTCGCGTGGGATTACTCACCGGATGCGTGCGACGGCCAAGGCGGGTTCGTGGTCGAGTCCTACGACCAACCGGACTTCAATGACCAGGACGTGATGTTCTACTTCGCATTCATCCCCTTTGCCAATTCGCTGAGCCCCAAAGCCAGTCCGCCTGATCATGCCTCCGCGTTCAACTGCCGCGACAACTGGGCTGACAGTATGATTGCTGCTCGGGACATGACCGCAGCCCAAGCGGGTGAAACGGACGGGTCCAAGCCGTTTTTCAGCGGCATCCGTCGCCCTGGCGACAGGCCTGTACCAGTAGACATTGCGGTGACCGGGCTACAGCAACTGTGGCTCATCGTGGATGCCGTCGACGGCAACGTGGACGACGAGGCACAGTGGCTGCGCCCGGCGTTTGTGATGGCCGACGGCCTCCGTCGCCCCCTTAGCGAACAGGCCCCCACGTTGGTTAGGGTAGGGAAGGGGGAACTGCGGAAAGATGACGAGAACCTCTCGGTCCATGCCTCCAGTTTGCTCGGCTATGATGTGCCTGACGGCGCGGTTCGGTTCGAGGCTCAGGCTGGACTTCGTGCCGGCGCGGGCAGTAAGGCATCTGTGGCGTTCAGTGTTGTTGATCGCCATGACCGGAAGCCGCTTTGGCGCGGGCAAATCTGTCCTGCCCTGAAAGAGAAGTACCCGGAGCACATGGCCCGTCTGACTCGGCACGCGGAGACTCCAACGGGGCTTCGCTGGTTCGATCCGCGAGCATGTGAGCCTGTGTTGAGGCGCGGTCTCCAGCAGATGGAAGGGGAGTTAGGTGGACTCACTGCGAGTCTGAAGAGCGACGGCAACGATCCGGCCTCACTGCTGCGGCGCTATGACGAGTGTGTCCGGCTGCTGGAGCGCCTGACGACGTTAAGGGAGCAGTTCTGGCAAACAGCGCCGGCATTGAGTCGTATCATGGACTATCCGGAGTTGACGGTCAACGGATTACGGGCCAAGCTCGCTCGCACCCGTGACATTGTTCCGGCCCTGGAGGCCGAAGTAGTCCGTCACGAAACCGAACTCCAGACATGTGAGGCGATGTGCATGGAGGTTCTGCAGACAGCATTGGCCGGGAATGCCGATGCTTTGGGAAGGCTGTCGACCATCGCTGACCGCCTCAATAACGTGGCTGCGTGGGTCGACAGAAGCTCCGGCTGGACCACCTTCAGGGGCGACAATCGCCGCACAGGTGTGAGCCGGGAGGCCCTGGCACTGCCTTTGGCCGTTGCCTGGGAACACCAGCCGCCGGCACCACCCGTTCCTGCGTGGCCGCTTCCTCGCACGGACAATCCCGCTCCCACTCCGGCACACTCGGATCTCGGACCAACCCTTACCTACGATTGGGCGCACCACGTTGTCACCGCCGAGGGGCGCGTGTTCTACGCATCTTCCGCCGATGATTCCGTGGTCTGTCTCCACGCCGTAGACGGCTCCGAACGCTGGCGTTTCATCGCGGAAGGTCCGGTTCGCACGGTGCCGATTCTAAGCGGCGACCGCGTCTACGCCGGCTCGGATGACGGATGGTTCTACTGCCTGAATGCCAAGGATGGGGCCGTCGTCTGGCGCAATCGGGCAGGACCGGGCGACATGCGCCTTCCCGGCAACGGCCGGATGATCTCACAGTGGCCGGTGAGGTCAGCGATCTGCATCGACCGTGGCGTGGTGATCTTTGGAGCCGGCGTTTTTCCTAACCAGGGAACGATCCTCCGTGCGATCAATGCCGAGACAGGCGAGACTACCTGGCAGCAAGCAGTCTCATTCCCGCCGCAGGGCTTCATGCTCGCGACGTCGAGCCGCTTGTATGTGCCAAGCGGTCGGACGCCGTTCTACGCGTTTGACGTAGAGACAGGCAAGAGCCTGACACGCGTCGGCCACTCGGACTCGTGGGGGCGAGACCTGCCCGGGGGAACACGTGCGGTCGCAATCGGCGATACCATCGCAACCGGTCCGGGCGAAGGCGGGATGATTCATCTCTTCGAGAAGGATGCGACCGAGAGCCTGCTGAAAACGCGCGGGCGCGATCTGATCGTGGACGGCCTCAAGTCGTTCGTCCTGATGCAGAGCGAGCTGCTTGCCATCGAGCGCCAGCAGTACCTGGGACGCCCCGCTCCGGAGCGGCTGTGGGAGACTCCGTGTCATGGCGGACGCTGCATGATCAAAGCAGGAGACCATATCGTCGTCGGCTGTGACGACGGGCTCAACGTCTACGCGGCAAGCGACGGTTCCTGCGTTGATCACATGCCGCTTCCAAACGGCGATATCGAAAGCCTCGCGTATCATGACGGACGGCTGTTCGTGAGTGTCCGTGACGGACGGATCCTCTGCCTGACTCACAACGCTGACGGAAAGCCGAGGGGCGATGTCGAAAGGCAGGATGGATCCATGCCGGAGCTTCTCTCACCTGCGGCTTCAGCAAGGGCGGAGGCCCTCGCGGCCGCGTCGAATGTGCGCAAGGGCTATGCTCTGGTTCTCGGGGCCAACAACGGGGATCTGGTGCGAGGTCTCTTGCAGGTCAGCGAGATGCGAGTCGTCTGTTCCGAAAGCGACGCTCACGCCGCAGCCGCGTTGCGGCTCGCATTACACCGGGAGGGACTCAACGGTCTTCGCTGTGAGGTCCATACCCGGCAGGACGACCGGTTACCGTACCGCCCGTATCTGTTCAACCTGATCGTTGCAGACAGCGCGTCTGGCGTGCAGGCTGCCGAACTCCTCCGCGTCCTTCGCCCATGCGGCGGAGTTCTGCTTGCAGACTCTGCGGACAGCCTGTCAAAGACCGCGGAAGGAGTAACCGGTGAGACCTTCGAACCGTCGCCGGAGACCAGTTGCCGATTCGGCTTCCGGCGTGGTTCCTTGCCCGGCAGCGGTGCCTGGACGCATGGCTACGGTGACCTCGGCAATACGGCCTGCTCCGGCGATCGCACCAAGTTCGGCCCGATGGACATTCTCTGGTTCGGTCGGCCCGGCACGCAGTTCATGCTCGAGCGTCATATCAAGGGGGCCTCGCCGCTGGTAGACGAGGGACTGCTGTACGCAACCGGAAACGATTACCTGGCCGGCCTCGATGCCTACAACGGTACGATTCTGTGGGAAAACCACCTCGCAGGCAGCGGCCGCATGGCCATGTTGAAGGACTGCGGGAACATGACCACCGCCGACGGACTGCTCTACGTCGCGTCCAACAGTGAATGCGTCGTGCTCCACGGCCGTACAGGCAGGGAACAGACGCGTTTCCCAGCAGCCCCGCAAGACTCGAAGACGCACTGGGGATACATCGCCGCAGCGGGAGACCTCCTCGTCGGCAGCACGACGACGCCGGATGCCGAACTCAAGCCCGGAAACAGGGAAGACTACGTAACGGTCTGGAAACACTTCAAGCCGGTCGTTGTCAGCACCTCGCTGTTCGCCTTGGATCGTAAGACCGGTCGGCGGGTCTGGACTTGGACGCCGCCTTCGGGCACGATCCTGAATCCCACCATCACCATCTTGGACGGCAAGGTGTGTTTCGTTGAAAGCACCAATCCCGCGACCGCTTCGGAGGCGAACGGCAAGCTCCCGTTGAAGACCCTGTTCGAGGGCGGCCCGCGGCTAACCGCCGTCGCACTGGATACGGGGAGGGTTGCGTGGCGGAGTGAGATGGATCTGAGCAGCTTCCAGCACGCGATCTACATGTCTGGCAGTAACAACGTGCTCGTGCTGACGGGCACCCGACACGATACCGTTGACGGAAAGCAGATGATCCAGTACCGACTGATCGGTATCGACGCCGCAACCGGACACGAACTCTGGCACAACGACAACACCCCCTCACGCGGACATATCCTGGACGGCGGCCACGGTGAGCAGACCCAACACCCCGCGATCGTTGGTGACATTGTCTATGGCCCCGGTTTCGCAAGGAAATTGCGGGACGGTGCCAAACACGACGGTTGGCTCTGGAACAAGAGTCCACAGTGTGCCACGCTCTCGGCCTCGGCGCACTACGCGTTCAGTCGCCAGGACGGCAACCCCACAATGGAAGCGTTCGACGACGGCAAGGCCCTCAAGCTCACCCGCGTCACCCGCCCCGGGTGCTGGATCAATACGATTCCGGCAGGCGGCATCGTCCTCATTCCCGAGGCCAGCTCCGGTTGCACCTGTGGGTACGCCGTGCGAACGTCCCTCGCACTGTGCCCGCGTCTGGAACAGAAGTGACCATGAGACGAGTCCTTTCCAGCCTTGCCTTCCTGCTGGCATCTTCTCTGGCCGTGTATGCGGGACATGTTCACCTTCAGCCTCCCCAAAGACTTGAACGGTTACCTGGAAAGGAACTCGTGGTGTGCGGCGGCAGTCTGGGCGGTATTCAGACGATCGCCGCGGCCGCAATGCTCACGTGGCTGTCCGCAACGGCGCGGCAATTATCGGGGCTGCTTTCCGACCGGACAGCGATGTGGACGTCTTGGTGGAGTTCGAGCCGGGGGCGCGCGTGGGGTTGGGGGACAGCGAGCGTCTGCAGCGTCCAGGCTCACTCGTAGCGCAGGGCCTCGATAGGATCCAGTCGCGACGCCTTCCAAGCGGGATAGAACCCGAACAGGATGCCGATGGTCACGGAGACGCCCACGGCAGCCAGGATGGCGGGGAGCGAGGCTTGGGTGGTCCACCGCAGCACGGAACGAACGAGGAACGACACGCCGCGGCCCAGCCCGATGCCGATCCCGCCGCCGAGCAGGCACAAGACCACCGCTTCGACCAGGAATTGCCGCAGGATGTGATGGCTGCGGGCGCCGACGGCCATCCGCAGACCGATTTCCCGCGTCCGCTCGGTGACCGACACGAGCATGATGTTCATGATGCCCACCCCGCCGACGACCAGTGAGATCGTGGCCACGACCAGCAACAGGGCGCTCATCATGCTCGATGTCGAAGACATCATCTTCGTCATCTCGCTCATGTTGCGGAGATTGAAATCGTTGTCCTCGCCGGGCCGGATATGGTGCCGCTCGTGCAGCAGTTGGGTGATCTGATCGATCGCCTGCTCGATGTGCCGCTCGGAAGCCGCTTTCACCATGATCTCATCCACGGTGATGAACCGGACCGGCTGCGGGGTATCGGCCAACTGGACCTCGGAACGCTCCGGATACAACGCCGTCGAGCCTGGGTAGAGATCACTGAGGGTGTTCGTTGCCCCGGACGTGCTGCTGCTGGACGACGAGGTGCTCGTCTGCGTGGCGTTGGACGAGGTGCCGCTGACGCGGTACTTGATCGTGGTCCACGGGGCCAGGATCAAGTCGTCCTGATCCATGCCCATCATGTTTGCGCCCTTGGGACTGAGCACGCCGACGACGCGAAACACGACGTTCTTGATTCGCAGTTGCTGGCCCAGCGGCGATTCGTCCTGGAACAGTTCGCGCTTGATCGTGCGGCCTACCACACAGACCTTGCTGCCGTTGCGGATATCGCGCTCGGTGAACATGTCCCCTTCGTCCATCTGCCGCCATTCCCGGACTTCGAGATAGGCGGGGGTGGTCCCGAAGATCTGGTTGGGGTTCCAGTTGCGATTCCCGCGCACCACCTGGGCGCGGGCGCGGACGATGGGGGCCAGCGTGGTCACCGCCGGACACTGTTTGCCGATCTGCTCGGCGTCATCGGGCGTCAGCGTCTGCACGCTGCCGGCGCCAAAGGTGATCCCCCCGCTGGCCGCGGCGCCCGGCAGCACGAGAATGTTGTTGGCTCCCATGCTGGCGATTGACTTCTGCAAGGCATTCTTCGATCCCTGGCCGATTTCGACCATCGCGATGACCGCGCTGACGCCGATGATCACGCCCAGGGCGGTGAGCGCCGATCGCATCTTGTTCCGCCGCAGGGCGCCCAGCGCCGTGCGAAAGGTCGTCGGCATCAGCGTCGGGACCTCCAGACTCTTCGCGTTCTCCGGGCCGGGAAACTCGAACAAAGTCCCCGCGGTTGTCTGAGCCGGCGGGGAGGTTGCCTCCGCGGTTTCGGACGACAGGCGGGATGCAGCTTCGTCGTTTCGCTGATTCGGACTTTGGTCCGCGGACGGCCCCACCGTCGCGTTTGGCGTGGGATTGGCCTCGTCGCGTTCGACCAACCCGTCGCACAGGTGAATCACCCGATCAGCGCTGGCAGCCACTTTGGGATCGTGCGTGACCAGAATCACCGTAATCCCCTCGGCGTTCAGCCGCCGGAACATCTGCAGGATTTCGACACTGGTGTGGGAATCGAGGTTCCCGGTCGGTTCGTCGGCCAGCAGCAGGGCCGGACGGTTGATCAGCGAGCGGGCGATGGCCACGCGCTGCTGTTGCCCGCCGGACATCTGCGACGGCTCGTGATCGACCCGCTCGGCCAGTCCGACGCGTTCCAGCAGCGACTGGGCGAACCGCCGCGCCGCACCGCGCGGCGGCGGTTTGACGGCGTAGTCCAGGGGCATCATCACGTTGGCCAACGCGGTGGTCCGCGGCAGGAGGTTGAAGTTCTGAAACACGAATCCCAGTTTCTCGGTGCGGACGACGGCTCGCGAGTTCGGCGACAGCCGGCTCATGTCCTGGCCATCCAGCCAGTACTCGCCCGAGGTGGGGCGGTCGAGACAGCCCAGGATGTTCATCAACGTGCTCTTGCCGGAGCCCGAGGTGCCCGTCAAGGCGACCAGCTCGCCGCGCGCGATGCGTAACGAGATGCCCTTGAGGACCGGGACGTCGACCTCGCCCAGGTGGTAGGTCTTCGTGATGTTCTCGATGCGTACCAGGTCCATGGCGGTCTCCGGGCTACTTGGGGGACGGCTTGCTGCGGGGGATCTTGGGCGGCCCGAACGGATTCGTCGTCTCTTCGGCGACCGCCTGCGGGTCCAACTCTTCACCGATGACGACGGACAGGCCCTCCTTGACCTCAGGGCCGGAGATCTCCGTGAGCACTCCGTCGCTCGTGCCAATTGCCACCTTGATGGGCCTGACCCAACCGCCCGCGGCCACCCAGACCTGGCCGCGTCCCTCGCCGCCGTCGCTGCCTTTCGCGTCGCCAGCCGACGCCACCTCACCAGCGTCGGGCGCAATCTGGTCTGGTTGCGGGGCCCAGCGCAGGGCCGAGTTCGGCACCAGCAGCACGCCGCGGTGCTGTTCGATCTCGAATTCCAGGTTGGCCGTCAGGTAGGGCAGCAAGCGGCCGTCGGGGTTCGCCGTCTCGACGACGACGGTGTACAGGACCACGTTCTGCGTCATCTGGGCATTCAGGCGAATCTGCTTGACCTGACCCTCGAACGTCTCGCCCGGATAGGCGTCGACCGTGAACCGCACTTTCATCCCCCGGCGGATCTTGCCGATATCCGCCTCGTTGACCGAAGCCCAGACCTGCATGCGGGACAGGTCCTTGGCGATCAAGAACAGGCTTGGGGCATTCAGGGCGGCGACGACCGTCTGGCCGATATTCACGCGGCGGTCGATGATCACGCCTTCGACGGGCGACTCGATGATCGTAAAGTCCAAGTCGGTCTGCGCCTGTTCGAGTGACGCCCGGTTCTGCTCGACCACGGCCTTGCCCACCGCCAGATTCGCTTTTGCCACTTTGTCGTTGGCCACGGCCAGGTCGTAATCCGAGCCGGAGATGGCGACGATGGGGACTTCGGTCAGGGGATTGCGTTGCTGCTCGATTTCGCGGAGTTGCTCGGCCCGCCGCAGTTCCGCGGCTGCTTGGGCCGCCTTGGCTTCCAATTGGCCGAGGTCCGCCAGGGCGCGATTCAGCGCGGCTTGGGCCTGCTCGGCCTGGGCCCGGTACCGCGTGTCGTCGATGTAGGCCAATTCGGTTCCGACGTGGACGGTCGAGCCGTAGTCGATACGAGCGATGTAGGCCAATTCCGTTCCGACGTGAACCCTCGAGCCGTAGTCGATGCGGGGGCGTTTATCCGCTGCCGCCAGATTCATGGACCGCGTTTGGCGGCCCCGCTTGACCTGCCGCTCGGCGGGGCCCGGCGGCGCGGCCTCGGCAGCGGTCGGCTCCGCCACCGAGGGGCGAGGCGTTGGCGGCGGCACGGCTGGCGGGGATTCGGCTGACGCTGCCCGCGGTGCAGGCTCCGGGGTGTCCTTGCCGCGGTTGGCCGCTTCGGCGTCGTGGTCGACACCAAAGTCCCAGATCCGGCCCGCCACCTGGGCTCCCACGTTGACGACTTCTTCCGGTTCGAGCGTGCCCGTCGCCGAGATGGTGGACAGCAGATCTCCGCGTTCCACGGTGGCGGTGCGGAAATGGGGCACCGGCTTTGCGGAGGCGTGCAGTTTGTAGTAATACGTGCCGCCCAACCCGAGGATCGCTACCAGAAGGAACACGCCGACGATTTTCATGACACGCTCGCCACAGAGGATTTGCCAGACGCCGCCCGGACCAGCCTTGCCTGTCGTGGCCAGAATGCCGGGGCCGGAACGGGCATACGTCGATACTCCACAAGTGTCAGGTGACGGAGAGCCGGGCAATACCGCCGCGCAAAACGGGATTTTCTTCCGGCATCCTCTCTGGCAGTCCGGTCCAGCGCGGTGATTTCGGCTCTTTTTTGCGAATCCAGGCCGTTTAGGGCGGCGGTTCTCCCCAGCCGTCCGTTACTGGTAAGATGGAGATAGGTGGAATCCCAGGCGGCCTGTCGCCAAGGCCGTTGGGCGGGAAGGCGGCGCGGCGGAGTTCTTGTTGGCGGGAGGGTTAACCCTTGGAGATATCGGTCTGCCCGGAAAAGCTGCTCACGTGTGCGATTTCCGAAGGGGGCGAGCATCTCGGCCGACTGCTGGAGGTGTACCGCCACTACCTTCGTTTGCTGGCCCGTGTGGAAATCGGCCGGCGTCTGCAGGCCAAAGTCGACGCCTCGGATGTCGTTCAGGAAGCCATGTTGGAGGCCCACCGGAGCTTTGCCACCTTCCGCGGCCACAGCGAGGCCGAGTTCGTCGCCTGGCTGCGACAGATTCTGACCGCCGTGCTGTGCGGCTGCGTTCGCAGGTATCTCGGCACGCAGAAACGCGACATCCGCCTGGAGAGAATGCTGCAGCAGAGCCTGGACCGCTCGTCGCTGCTGCTGGGACAAGGCCTGGTTGACCCGCACAGCTCGCCCAGCCAGCAAGCGATTCGCCGCGAACAGTCGGTCCTGTTGGCCGACGCCCTGGCGAAACTGCCCGAGGACTACCGGGATGTGCTCGTGTTCCGGCACCTGGAAGGCCTGTCCTTTCCGGAGATTGGCCGCCGCATGGAGCGGAGTGTGGATAGTGTCGAGAAACTGTGGGTGCGGGGACTGGCCCGTCTGCGGCAGGTGATGGAGGCAGTGCAGTGAATGATCCTCGCGGGCGAGTTTGGAACGAGATGGCCCGTGCGCCGGCGGACCAGTGGGCCGAGTTGCCTGACGGCGGCTCGCCGGCAGCGGACGCGGCTGGTCCGGCGCTAGCTTCCGGAGCGGCGGCGACCGCCGACGAGGATCGGCTGGTCCAAGCCGTCCAAGCCTACTTGCAGGAGTGGGAGCAGGGACGCCGTCCGGATCGGCTCCAGTGGCTGGCACGGTATCCGGATCTGGCGCCCGCCCTGGCAGACTGCCTGGATGGCCTGGGCCTCATGCACGAGGCGGCCGCGTCCCTGCAATCCGCTCCTCCTCCGGCGAGCGGCCACGACGCGGGCAGTGTCGTGCAGCCCGGCATTCCGGTTGGCGATTTTCAGATCGTCCGGGAGATTGGCCGCGGGGGCATGGGGATCATCTACGAAGCGATTCAGCTGTCGCTGGGCCGTCGCGTGGCGCTCAAGGTCTTGCCGTTGGCCGCCAGTCTGGACACGAGGTACTTGCAGCGGTTTCACCAGGAGTCGCAGGCCGCCGCCCAGTTGCATCACAACAATATTGTCCCGGTCTACGCCGTGGGCTGCGAGCGGGGATTGCACTTCTACGCGATGCAACTGATCGAAGGTCCTTCGCTGGACCGGATCATCGAGCAGTTGCGCGGGGCGGCCGGCGCCGACACCTCGGTCGCGGGCTCCGCGCCGGCGCCCGCCGTGCGCCCGCCCAGTTCCACGCTGCCCGCCGGACCCGCCGGCCCCGCCCCGGCAGCGCGGGCTGCGGATCGCCAGTTGCCGGCGTCGTCGGGCTCCCAGCCGGACGCTTGCGTCCCGTCAGCGAGGGAGCAAACGTTCGCTCATCTCTCGACCGACCTCTCGACGCAACGCAATACGAACAAGCGGCAGATCTACCGCACGGCAGCGCGGCTCATGACCCAGGCCGCGGAGGCGTTGGAGTATGCGCACCAGCGCGGAATCATCCATCGCGATATCAAGCCTGCGAATCTGCTCATCGACCTGCGGCAGAATCTGTGGATTACGGACTTCGGACTGGCGCACCTGCACGCCGAGCAAAGTCTGACGGGCACCGGCGAACTGGTGGGCACCATCCGTTACGCGAGCCCGGAACAACTCGCCGGCCAGCGGGCGGTCCTGGACCAGCGGACCGATCTCTATTCCTTGGGAGCCACCTTCTACGAATTCGTGACGCTCCGGCCTGTGTTTTCGGCGACCACGCGGCACGGACTACTCCAGCAAGTGCTGAACCAGGAGCCCGTTCGCCCGCGTTCTATCGCCCCGGCGATCCCGCTGGAATTGGAGACCATCCTGCTGAAATTGCTGAGCAAGAGCCCCGCGGAGCGGTACGCGTCCAGTCAGGAACTGGCCGACGATCTGCGCCGGTTCCTCCGCGACGAACCGATCTCGG
The DNA here is from genome assembly GCA_964409865.1 of uncultured Pirellulaceae bacterium. Classification (GTDB taxonomy): domain Bacteria; phylum Planctomycetota; class Planctomycetia; order Pirellulales; family Pirellulaceae; genus Anammoximicrobium. The sequence goes on along the minus strand of CAYPGE010000159.1, from coordinate 3,338 downwards.
CGCGCCCGCCCAATCTGCTCGAACGCACGCGGAAATGGGGTCGTCGCCACCCCGCGTACGTCGGCGCGGGAGTCGTCGTCATGTTTGTCGTGCTGCTGGTCTCGGCGATCAGCAACTGGTTGGTCACCCAGGCCAACCGGCGCACGCACGCGGCATTGGCGGCGGAGCGCCAGCGGGCGGAAGAAGCCGAGGCCCGCTTCGCGCAGGCGCGGCACGCCGTGGACTTGCTGATCGAGGTCTCGGAGCACGACCTGGCGGACAAGCCTCCGCTGTGGCCGCTCCAACGGCAACTCCTGGAAACAGCGCTGGTGTTCTACCAGGACTTTGTCGCCCAGTACCGGGACAACCCGCGACGCGAGGCGGAATTGGTCGCCGTGCAACAGCGTCTGAAAAAAGTGCTGGACGATCTCCTGGTCATGGAAGGCGCTGGGCAACTCGTCCTGCTCGAAAACAAGGACGTGCAGAAAGATCTGGGCCTCACCGCGACGGACCAGCAGCGGATCGACGCCACCGCCAGGCAGTTCTCCCAACAGTGCCAGGAATTGCTGCAAGACTACGGACAGCTGGCTCCCAACGAGCGGCGGGCGCGTTTCCTGGACTTCGCACGCAGCAATGAACGCGACGTTCGGTCGATTCTACAGCAGCGACAACTCCAGCGCCTGGAGCAGATCCGGCTTCAATTCTGCCGTTTTCGCGGGCTGAATGAACCGAAGGTCGTCGAGGCCCTCCAGCTGACCGAATCGCAACGCCAGGCGCTCCGGCAGATCGAACTGGAGACGTTTGTGTTGCTGACCGAGCGGGAAGAGTCGACGGACGAAGCCGCCCGCCGCGAACTGCGGGCCAGCTTGTTTCAGTCGGCGATGGACAAGAGCCTGGCCGTCCTCACTCCCGGTCAGTTGCAGCAATGGCAGGACCTGATCGGCCGTCCCTTCCAGGGGCGATTACCGGATCATCCGCCGGGCCTGCCGCCGCACCCCTGAACTGGGCTGATGAGAAAGAGGCCCGACGCCGCAACCGATCGTGGTTGAGTTCGTCGGGGGATCAACGCCTGCCGAAGTACCTGTTCAACATCTTCTCAGCCGCCTCGCGCGAGTCCATCGTCGGAGTCTCTTGGGGACGAGGCAGCTTGCCCGGCGTCCTGTTGGCATCGCGCACTTCGTCAGGCCGACCGCATCCTGAGGCGGCCCGCCTCTATTCGAGAAGTGTGCGCGGACAGGGAAACACCGCCGCGAAATCCGTAAGGAATCGCCGTTTCGCAAGACACCGCCCGCAGGCCGGCAAGATTTGCGTTGCCCTCGGTCTTCGCCGTGTCCGCCAACGCTGGGGAGCCGAGGATACGGGGACTGAAGCTGAGGCTGAGGTGAGTGAAGCCGGGATGAGTTTGCGGCCTGTAACAGCTGAAACAAGTTTGTTGGTTGTTCGGTATCGACCAGTCCGATCATTCCGACAAGTCAAGATTCGCAAGGTTTTTCGAGGGAGTCCGGGATGGTCAGGGTCGCCAGCCAATCGTTGCCGTCTGGCCGAGTAACGGGAAATCGGCGGGGACGACCCTGTTGCAGGCATTCGCGGTTCGGCCTGTGCGGGGGCCGCGCTGCCGTCCTTCTCCTTTGCCTCTTTTGCACCGGCTGTACCAGTTGGCGAGACTATCTCCGGAACGGCTTCAAGGTGGGGCCCAATTACGCCCCACCGCCGGCGCCGGTCGCGGAACACTGGATCGACGCCACGGACGTCCGTGTGCGGGAGGAGTCCCAGACGCCGTGTTTGTGGTGGAAGGTGTTCCGGGATCCGGTGCTCGACGGTCTGGTCTCCCAGGTCTCGCAACAGAACCTGACGCTGCGCCAGGCGGGGTTCCGGATTCTGCAGGCCCGCGCGCAACGGGGCGTCATTCGCGGGAACTTGTTTCCGCAACAGCAGGACGCTTCCGGCGCCTTCCGGCGTCTGGGGACCGGCGGAGAGTTCTTCGATCAATGGGACTGGGGGTTCAGCCTGGCCTGGGAACTTGATTTTTGGGGCCGCTTCCGCCGGGCCGTGCGGGCCGCGGATGCGAACCTGGACGCCTCGATCGAGGACTACGACGACGCCCTCGTGACCCTCCTGGCAGATGCCGCGGACAGCTATGTGGCGATTCGCACCAACGAGGAGCGCATTCGCCTGCTGCAGCAGAACATCGCGATCCAACAGGCCATCTTGACCGTAGGTGAGGATCGGCTCGGAGCCGGAAGGATCACCTCGGTGGATGTCGAGCAGGTGCGCAGCAACCTGCTGCAGAACGAGGCTCAGGTCGAGCAACTGCAGATCAACGTCCGCCTGGCCGCGAATCGGCTGTGCATCCTGATGGGCGACCCGCCTCAAGATCTGCAGGAACAATTGGGGACGGGGGCGATCCCCACCGCTCCGGCCGAAGTGGCGGTGGGCATTCCGGCGGATCTCCTCCGCCGCCGGCCCGACGTCCGCCGTGCAGAACGTCAGGCCGCCGCTCAAGCCGAACAGATCGGGATCGCGACGTCAGAACTCTATCCCGCGATCACGATCAACGGCACCCTCGGCTACCAGGCAGGGGATTTCTCGGATCTATTCTCCAGCGCAGCCTTCGCCGGCAGCGTCGGGCCCTCGTTCCGCTGGAATCTGTTGAACTACGGCCGCCTGCGGAACAACATCCGCCTGGAGGACGCACGCTTTCAGGAAGCGATTGCCGTGTATCAGCAGACCGCCCTCTCGGCCGGCGCCGAAGTGGAGAACGGACTGATCACCTTCCTGCGAGCCCAGCGGCGGGCGAGACTGCTCAACGACAGCGCCGCTGCCGCCGGCACCGCCGTCCAGGCGATCCGCGAGCAGCTTCGGGTGGGAGCCATCGATTTTAACCAGTACGCGGTGATCCAGCAGAACCTGATCACGCAACAGGATCTGTGGGCCCAGTCGCGCGGCGAAATCGCGCTCGGCCTAATCCAAGTCTATCGAGCCTTGGGAGGCGGTTGGGAAATCCGGCTGCAGCAGGAACCCGCCCCCGACGAGCTGCCTCCGCCTGAAGAAATCCCGCTGCCAGCCGAGGAATCGCCTTGAGGGATCGCCTCGTGCCGGCCAGAACTCGTGGTATCTGGAATTGCTGGACTCGACCGGCCGGCAGACGCGGCCGGACAAGCGGGCGCCCGCCCAAAAAGCCCTGGCCGGAGGCTCCGGAGACGCGGCCTGACTGCCGTCCATTCTCGAGCCGCCTCACTTCGCCTCAGACCACAATGCCTTGATCGCTTCGACCGTACGATCGACCAGAACCTGGCCTCCGTCAGGGCCGATGCGACTGCTTTGGATGACCGCGCCGTAGCCGCCGCCACGCACGGCCC
>CAYPGE010000158.1:12059-17931 GCA_964409865.1 uncultured Pirellulaceae bacterium | reverse complement strand
GCCGCATGGATCACCCCTCTGAGGAAAACGACTGGCGGACGACTTCCGGCCAGAGTTGGCCGAAGCGGTGCATGCGACCGCTGTTCAAGTTGACCAACGTCACCTGGGCCGGACTGAACAGCAGCGGGTCGATGCGATAGAAGTCATGGTTGTACCGGTGGAAGATCTCTCCGAACGGCCGGCCATGATCGGGCGACGAGCAACTGGGAATCCCCGGCCCGATCTCCTGCAGTTGGGCGTCGTCCGCGCGCACCCACAGAGTGACCTCGCCGCCGTACAGGACCGCGTCATTCGTGCGGCCGATGCCTGGCAGATCATCGGACGCCACCGGCGGCAGGGGCGCCAAGCCGTAGCCACTCTGAACGCACGCCAAATCAAACCCCACCTCGTGCAACTTGTGCAGGCAGGTTTCCACGGTCCGCGCCACGACTTGGACCGTGCCCGCCAGGCTGGCGGTCCGCGCAACAAGCAACGTCAACTCGCTCGGCGCTACGCCGCAGTCCTGAGCGATTCGCTCGACGACTTCTGCGGGCGGCAATTTGCTAGCTTCCAGGACGCCTACTGTCCGCACGGCGGATTCACGAAAACCGATGCTGGCAAACAACTCTTCCCGACCGCACGCCGCCCGCATCGGGCCGGAGCCCATCGCGAAGTACCCGTCCGACGTGATCTGCCAGCCCGCGTACTGTGAGGCCATGCAGGCCGCCACCGGTTGGTCCGTCCACACCTGGACCGCCGGCCCCGGCCACAACTCGGCACGCCCAGGCACAACACGGACCTCGGCAAGGTCGGCCAGGCAGATTTCCGCCAGTGCCAGCCCTGCTTGCAGTCCGCCAACGGCTTTCACGCCGCAATCGACGATGCAGCCCCCGTTCGGCAAGTGCAGCAATGCCACCCGCAGGTCAGTTGCCGCTTGGATCAGCCGCTCACAACGCCGCCAGGCACGGTCATTCAGGTTCATAGGGGTGTCTGTTTTCCACACGAACGGGCGGTACTTGATCGCCAATGCGTCGCTCAATGTACCGCCGCACGACTTCGGCCACAACGGAGCGATCGCCTGTCCGCAACTCCAGAAGCCCGGCTTTTTGAGAAGGCCGGGTTTCTCATTCTCGCATCCGCAGCAGCATTTGACCGCCGGTACTATCTTTCAAGATAGGAAGGATAAGTTAGGTTTGTCGATTATTTTGATTTTAACGAAAGTTCTGATTGCACAACTTCCGATACACACGGCACGGATAGAGCGGATTCGGTGCGGGGGGCGCACTCTCCAGCGATTTAAGGATATCGCCCATGAGATTCTGTGTTCGCACACTGCAAGCAATTGGTCTGGCAGCACTGGTCGCCGTCACGGCCACAGCGGCAGAGTCCCAACCCAAATCGACAAAGAGTTCTGCTGACAAGCCGGTCACGACGGAAACGAGATCGGTGCTGCAGAACTCACCGGAAATCGCCTCCCGAATGGCCCGTCGCCTGGCAGGGCCGGGAGCGAAAACGGTCACCAAAGAAGATGTCGTTGAGGGAGGTGTCTACTATGAAGACCCGGTCACCGGCAAGCTGATTCTGGGCGAGGCGCCAAGCAAGGCAGGCGTGCCGGCCCCCCGGGTCGCGCAAGCTCCCGCCGCGCCCCGCAAGGCCGCTCCCACCATGATGCGTAAGACATCCGTCGAACAGGTGCCGATGGAGGTGACTGCCGAGGAATTCGGCGAGAATGTTGGTGAATTTGGCGAGGCCTGCTGCGACGACGGCACCTGTGGCGAATGCTCCACCTGCCTCGTTCCGTGTGGCGTCCTGTTCCCGTCAGGCAACCTCGAACTGTTCGCAGGCGTCCAAGGCTTTACGGGACCAGCCAATGCGTCGGCAGGTGGCGGCAGCTTCGGGTTCAACGAGGGCCTGAATTGGGGCATGCCGATTCCTCTGTTCGGTTGCCTGGGCGGACAAGTCGGCTTTCGCGCGACCCAAAGCAATCTGTCGGGTTCCGCGGTTTCGGACGATACGCGCCGGCAAGCCTTCGTCACGGCGGGCCTGTTCCGCCGGGTGGATGTGGGTCTACAGGGCGGCGTGGTCGTCGACTGGCTGTCGGACGGCTGGTATCGGGATATCGATCTGGTGAACCTGCGGGCGGAACTGAGTTGGGTGATCGACAGCACGCACGAAGTTGGCTTCTGGGGCGCGTTCGGAACCAAGAACTCGGACGACCTCGGCGACAACGAACAGCTGCTCGACTGGCAGACCACCGACCTGTTTGCCGCCTTCTATCGCTACAGCTTCGGAGGCTGCCTTGATGGCGATGCCCGCCTGTTCGCCGGCTGGTCGGGCGAAAGCGACGGGCTAATCGGTGCTGACCTCCGGCTGCCCCTGAGCGACGCGTGGGCGCTGGAGACCAATTTTGCGTACCTCATCCCGAACGAAGGCGATGCCGCCAGTTTTGCCGCCGATCACTTCCAAGAGTCCTGGAACGTCGGCATCAACCTGGTCTGGCAACCGGGTCGGCGTTGGGGCCGTGGCGATCCGTACTATCGACCGCTGTTCCGCGTTGCCGACAACGGCGTGTTCATGATGGACCGGAAGACTCCCTAGAATCCGTGACGCTCTGTGCGCGAGGGCGGGTCGGCACCGGTCGAAGGGCAAATGCTGTTCGACAGGTGAGGACCCGTTCTTTTTTTCGCCCCAGACATGCGACCTGGAGCATCCGACGAAGGAGCGATTTCCGTGGCACCCACCCAACCGACGACTCTGGATGTGACGCCTCGTATCCGCATCGCCCTGGCGGAACTGCGTTTCACGTTCGCCCGCAGCAGCGGCCCCGGCGGCCAGAACGTCAACAAGGTGAATTCCAAAGCCACGCTGCACTGGCCGGTGGCTTCCTCGGCTGGCCTGCCGGACGATGTGCGTGAGCGCTTCGTGACCGCTTTCCGTACTCAGGTCAACAAACAGGGTGAGCTTGTCCTGCACAGCCAGCGATATCGCGATCAGGAGCGAAACATCGCAGACTGCCTGGAGAAACTCCGCGGCATGTTGCTCCAGGTGGCTCACCCGCCCAAACGCCGCAAGCCGACGCGTCCCAGTCGCGGCTCGAAGCAGCGGCGACTCGACAACAAGAAAGCCCGGTCCGAAGTCAAGTCCCGCCGCCGCGGACCGTCCGCAGAGTAGTTCGACTTCGCTCTTGTTGTCCAATTTCTCGCCACTCTTCCAGAATGCTGGACACCGTTATCCAGATAACATTCCGGTCCGCCGAGCGGCCAGCAGTTTTTCCCCGTTTTTCTCGCTGCTCGCAATAAAGACGGCTGCGGCGCGTTTATCCTGATAGCGATGACAACCAGCGGTCACGAACCATCCGAGGAGGAACGCATGGCGGTGTGGGTCCGCGAACACGGCCCCGCGGTGCGCGGCTACTTAATGGGCATCGTGCGGCGCGCGGACGAAGCCGACGACCTGGCTCAGGAGGTATTCTGCAGGGCATGGCAGGCCCGCGCACGCTATCGGGAAGAGGGCCACGCTCGCAGTTATCTGTTGCGGATCGCCGACCGGTTGGCCGTTGACCGCATGCGGCGCAAGAGGCCGGAAGAGACCCTGAGCGCCGAGGGCTGGCGAGACAAGGAACCCTGGACCAACAGTTCAAATCCCGCAGAAGCAGCGGTGGGATCCGAGGCGGCCCGGCGGGTTAGGGCTGCACTGGGCCAACTGGCACCGATGCAAGAACGAGTTTTGTTGCTGCGGTATTACGGACAACTCACGTTTGAACAGATCGCCGAAACGCTCGGCTGCCCGTTGAGTACCGCACTGAGCCATTGCCGTCGCGGACTCGAGTCGCTGCGAAAGCTGCTCGCGGAGGACAAGCCATGAACGATGAATCCAGAAGACTCCAGGAGATGTTGGAGCGGGCCACGGCGCCGGGCGACGAGATGCCCGCGGACTTGGACGACGAAACGTCGTCGCTGCGCGAGGGCTGGCTGGCCCTGGGCAAGTTGCTGAAGGACGCCCAATTTGCCTCAGACAAGCCGTTGGATCGCTGGCAGGTGACGCCGCGGCCAGCGCCGCAACGGTGGCGGTGGGCCGTCGCGGCTGCCATCGCCGCTTCGCTGCTGATCGCCGCCGGTCTGACGCTGGGCTACCGACTGCTGGACGGATCGAATGCGGTCCAGCCCGGTACGCCCCAGTTGGCGCAGGACAACCAGCCGGCCACGGGGGCCCGCGTGGACACTTCGGAAGCAGTGGTGCAAGCAGCCGAACCCCAACCTCGAAGCCCGAATCCTGAACCCCGAACCCTGAACCCTGACTACCTGGCTTGGGACGATTCGCTAGACGACGAACTCACGGTCGTCGCCCAGGCCGCAGCTTTGGCGCAGGAAGATTGGTATGCCCGAGCGGGCGGACTGAGCGCGATCGAACGTGGGCTGGATCAAATCAAGAAAGACATTGAAGACGGCACGTTGTAAGCATTCTTGCTGACAGGAGATCAAACTATGACTTGGCGAAAGTCGATGCTGCTCGGACTGATAGGCTTCCTTCCATTCGCGTTGTTGCACAGTTCGACTTGTGCGCAGGCTGCGACTCCGAAACCTGAGACACCGGATGCGGCAGACGATGATTTTCGGCCACTGCTCCCCACAGCGAAGCCCGGCGATGAAAGACCGCCGGATATACGGCAAGGCGATCGGCCCGGCGGGCCGCCGGCAGGACCGTTCGGAGGGCCGCCCGGTTTTTATCCTGGGCCGAAGCCGGGAGAACAGCCCGGCCCGAAGGGATTGCGCATGGGGCCTGGACAGGGAATGATGCCTGGCACGCCGTTGATGCCCGGACAGGGAATGATGCCTGGTCAAGGTATGATGCCCAGTCCCGGCATGATGCCCGGTCCTGGCATGATGCCGCTTCCGCCTCGGTGGCCCCATTCCGACTGGCAATCGCTGGAAAAGAATGATCCAGAGATGTACAAGCTGCTCAAAGCCGACACCGACCTGGATCGGCAGAGTCAGGCGTTGGCCATCCAGTATCGGCAGGCACCCGAGGACCAGCAGGAGGCGATCAAGGAGAGATTGGAGAAAACGGTGACCGAGCACTTCGAGGCGCGGCAGCAACGCCGGTTGTTGGAACTGAAACGACTCGAAGAGGAATTGAAACGGCTCCGCGATTCGATCGCCAAGCGCAAGGAGGGCCAAGCCCAGATCGTCAACCGCCGGGTGTCGGAGCTTCTGGGGGTGCAGGACGAGCCTCAGTTCTGAGTGCTTGTTCTGCGTTCGTTACAAGATTTCTGCATTTGTGCATTCGCGCAACGCCGGTTTTGTGCCCAGCGTTCGCGGTGCGCGCCTTCCCTATTGTATCAGGAGAAACAAACGATGCGTACGTACGGATTGGGTCTGAACAAGCGGTGGCTGTGGCATGCTGTGCCACTCGCCGCGCTGGCCGCCAGCGTCCTGGTCATGTCGGCCGGGCGCACTGGGGCACAAGATGAACGGCCTGCCGGACCGCCGGCCACTCAAGACGAAGGACCGGCGAACGATGAATTACCGCCGCCGGGAGCACCGGGCCACGAGATAGGTCCGCCGCGCGGGCCTTGGGGCCCGCCAAGCCCGCCGATGCTTCCTCGTGCACACCACGGGCCGAGAGGCCCCATGGGCTGGGGCATGGGACCGCCGCCGGGAGCGCCGAGCCCTGAGATGGGTCCGCCGCGCGGACCTTGGGGCCCGCCAGGCCCGCCGATGCTTCCACGCGCACACCACGGGCCGAAGGGCCCCATGGGCTGGGGCATGGGACCGCCGCCGGGAGCGCCAAGCCAAGAGATGGGTCCGCCGTGCGGACCGTGGGGCCCGCCAGGCCCGCCGATGCTTCCTCGTGCAGACCACGGGCCGAGAGGCCCCATGGGCGGGGGCATGGG
>CAYPGE010000158.1:0-11959 GCA_964409865.1 uncultured Pirellulaceae bacterium | reverse complement strand
ACCGCCGCCGGGAGCGCCGAGCCCTGAGATGGGGCCACCGTGCGGACCGTGGGGCGCGCCAAGCCCGCCAATGCCTCCTCATGCACACCACGGGCCGAAGGGCCCCAGGGGCTGGGGCATGGGACCGCCGCCGGGAGCGCCGAGCCCTGAGATGGGGCCACCGTGCGGACCGTGGGGCCCGCCGGGCCCGCCAATGCCTTCCCACGCATCTCACGGGCCGAGGGGCCCCATGAACTGGGACGAATCGCCTTTCTGTCCACAGGCTGGGCCGCCAAAGAAGCCGCCGCAGCAGGCTAAACCGATTGGCCCGCCGGCCCGTGGCCCGGAGACGTCTGCCGCCGATCAACCGGGCGGGAAGAAAAACGACCGAAAGGGAAAGCCCGCGGGACCGAAGTCCGGTGGCAAGCCGCGGGACGCAGGTCCAAAGGAGAAAGGGAAATCAGCCCGTCCCGCGTAATCAGGCCGACGATTTGCCAGAAAAACGTGCGAAACTGGTGACCCAACGCAATCGCGACTAGAAAATTGCGTTCTAATGCGTAACGGGCGAATTCCATGTCGGCTGATGTGCGCCACGTCGCCCCGATCCATCATCGAAGAAGGGAGAGTTCGGTATGAATTGTCATCGTGTGAATAGCGTGAATTGGGTGCTGGGTGGATTCGGATTAGCCGCGGTCCTGTGGTGGGCCGGCATGGCGGCAGCTCAACCGCCCGGCGGTGCACCTCCGGGCGGGGGACGCGGACAGCCGGGGCCGGGTCAACCGCCCGGCGGTTTCGGCGGCCCCGGCGGCCCACCGGGGTTTGGCGGCGGAATTGGGGGCGGTTTTGGCGGCGGATTTGGGATGATGGGCATGGGGTTCGGTCCGACTCAACTGCTGAGCCGTCAGGACGTGCGCAAGGAACTGGAGTTGCTGGACGATCAAATCACCCAATTGGAGGGACTGGAAAAGAAGATGCGAGAGCGAATGCGCGACGCGTTTCCGCGACCGACGCCTCCCGGTCAGGAAGGAACGCGCGAGCCGCGGCGAGACCAGGGTCCCCCCAGGGTGCAGACGGACTTCCGGCAGGTGTTCGAGAAAATCAATAAGGAGACGCGGTCCGAACTGGAGAAGATCCTGCTGCCCCACCAATTGAAGAGGCTGGACCAAATCTCCGCTCAAATGCAGATGCAAGGCACCGGGATGTCGCTGCTGATGGGAAATGCGGCGCGGGACGTGGGCGTCACCGATCAACAGCGCGAGGAACTGCGATCCAAGGTCGACGCAATCGAAGAGGAAAGGCGCAAGCAAGAGTCCGAGTTGCGGCGGAAAGCGCGAGAGAAGGTGATGCAGCTGTTGACCCCCGACCAACAGAAGAAACTCAAAGACATGATCGGCGAGCCGTTCACGTTTGAAATGCAGGGGCCGCCCCAGCGGCCGGGGCAGCCGGGCGGCTTCGGTCAGCCACCGGGAGGACCGGGCGGCTTTGGGGGGCCCAATCGCGGTGATACCCGCAGGCCGCGGAGGCCGGACTGAGACATGCTCCCGCAAGGAACGGAAAGGGTGGCGGCGATGACATCGGCGTGCGTCAGAAGACTGCTGGGCGTGGCACTCCTTGTGCTTGCCAGCGGCAACAGCGTGGACGTAGCCACGGCGCAAGGTCCCGTCGATACCGATCGCCGCGCAGACGCGGACCGTAAAGGGCCCCCCGGCGAGCGGGAGTTCGACAGGTCACGCGGCGAGCGGATGTGGGGCGACGACAGACCGTCATTCGGCGGTGATGGCCCCGGACGGGGAGGCGACGCACCCTTTGGCGGCGGTAATTCACCGTTCGGCGGCGGTTCGCCCTTCGGCCGCGGCAACTCACCCTTTGGCGGCGGTCCGTCGTTCGGCGGTGGTAGTTCACCGTTCGGCGGCGGTCCGCCCTTCGGCCGCGGCAACTCACCCTTTGGCGGCGGTCCGCCGTTCGGCGGTGGTAGTTCACCGTTCGGCGGCGGTCCGCCCTTCGGGGGTGACTGGCGCGGTGGGGATCGCGACCGCGGTTCGCCGCCGGAGCGCGACGCATCGCCATCCAAGTCTCGCGCCACGACCGTGAAGCCTCTTGTGCCCGGTTTTGGCGTGACCGCCACAACGACACCACCGCCAGGGTTCGGAAGCGCGTTGCAGTTGGCCAAGATCGACATCACCGATGAGGATCGGCGCGAGGCAGAACGGGCTTTCCGCTACTACGACCAAAACCGGGACGGAAAGATCGGCTCGGACGAGATGAGCCGCAGCCGCTACGGGGCCGATCTGGCGCTGTACGACCAGAATCGAGACGGCGCCATCACGGTCAGCGAGATGGAATACCGGGCCGCCCGGCAGCGCACAGAGAACCTGCAGGCCAATCGCAACCGCTCCGGGCCGTCGGACGGCCAACGGCGCGACGACGACCGCCGGGGGGACCGTTCCCGCGACGGGACCAGCGAGAACAGCAGTCCGAATACGGATGCGGACACGAAACCGGCCGACGAGCGGAAATCGTATCGGCGACGTTCACCGACCGAGCGGCTCCCTGAGGGACTTCCCGACTGGTTCGCCCGCGACGACGCGGATGCCGACGGCCAAGTCGCGATGCACGAGTTTTCCGCTTCGTGGACCGATACAGTGCTGGCCGAGTACAACCAGTTCGATCTCAACCGCGACGGGCTCATCACGCCCGCGGAGTGCCTGAAGGCCAAGAACGACGGTGCGGTCGTCGCCGCCGCGTCGGCGCCGCCGCCCTCGAATTCGTCGCCGCCGGCAAGTCCGTCGCCTCCGCCAGCAAGTCCTGCGGCGGCGCCAACGGTAACCTCGCTGGCGGCCCAACCTGCATCGGGCGCTGCCTCAGCCGCGGTAGCCACGGCGCCCAGCGGATCGCCTACGGCCACCGCAACCTCGGCCCCACCGCCTGACGTCGATCCGCGGTCCTACGAGTACTTCAAGAAGGTGGTCATCAAGTATGATGCGAATAACGACGGGGCGTTAACGGCCAACGAGTGGGCCAGCATGTCGAGCAGCCCGGAAGCCGCCGATGCTGATCACAACGGTCGCGTCACCATCGAAGAATACGCACGGTGGAAAGCACAGAACTGAGAGAATTCTCGAGAATCGGCGGCTTGGCCTGATCAGCCGCACGCGGCACTGTTGCCTCGGTCACATCCTGTGGGCGCTCGGCAGATGGAGGAATGGGAGCGGGTCTTGCGCGGCCCGAAACCGGGCACAGGAACTGCCTCGGACATTTTTTGGAGAGGAAGATAATGAAACGGACGAAATTGCAGACGATTGCTTGCGCGGGTATCACAGTATTCTTGGTCGCCGCCTTTGCCGTCCTGGCTCAACCGCCGGGGCGCGGACGGGCCCCTGACGCACCCCAAGCAAGCCCCGGCGGCCCCGGTCCCCAGATGCCGCCCGGTCCCTTTGGCCCCATGCGACTCCCCGTAATGACCGCGCTCGACGCCAACGGCGACGGGGAACTCTCGGCCGAAGAGATCGCGGGCGCATCGCAGGCTCTGAGCAAGCTCGACAGGAATGGCGATGGCAAGCTGGGGCGGGAGGAAGTCTTGCCGCAGTTCGGAGGCCGAGGTGGACAGGGTGGTGCTCCCGGCCGTGGACCCGGACCCGGCGGCCCTGGCGATTTCGGCCCAGCGGGCGGTCCTCCCGGCCGCGGCCCCGGCCCAGGTGATCGAGGCGGTTTCGGCGGACCGGGATCCGGTCGAGGCGGACAGCAGGGATCGTTCCCGGTTGCGACGCAACCGATGGACGACGCGGAGCGCGCGATCTTAGAGACGCTCGACGAAATCCAGCAGAAGCAAGGGCGCCGCATGAACGTGCCGACTGCGGACGGCCGCCTGTTGCGGACCCTTGCCGAAGCCATTGACGCGAAGTCGGTGGTCGAATTTGGAACCTCCAACGGCGTGTCCGCGATTTGGCTGTCGCTGGCGCTGCGGAAGACCGGAGGAAAGCTGATTACGCACGAAATCGATCCGAATACGGCCGCCCTGGCCCGCGAGAATTTCGCCAAGGCCGGCGTGGCGGAAATCGTCACCGTGGTGGAAGGCGACGGGCACGAGAAGACGAAGGAATTGAAAGGACCGATCGACCTGGTCTTTATCGACGCCGACAAGGAAGGCTACTTGGACTACTACCAAAAAACCCTGCCGCTGGTCCGACCCGGAGGCATCATTTGTGCCCACAACATGAACTCCCGCATGGCCAACGCGGACTTTGGCAAGGCGATCACCACCAGTCCCGACGTGGAGACGGTGTTCTATATGGAGGGCGGCGGGATGAGCGTGAGCCTCAAGAAGCGTTAGGCCCGGCACTGCCCGGCTCGGAGAGAGCGTTCCTTCAGAAGCCCGGCTTTTCCGAAAAAGCCGGGCTTCTTTCGTTGCCGCCGCAGGCGGTGTTGCCACGTCGCACGTCACATGGCGTGCGGCCCCTGTTTCTTGGGGCCGAGATCGAGTACACTGCTGGCCAGAGTCGTGCAGCCGATGGGTGGCTGCGGGTCCTTTCCTGGCCGGGAGTTGCGGCGATGGCGAAGCTGCTGGTGACTGGAGTGGCGGGGTTCATCGGCTTTCACGTCAGCCGGAGGTTGCTGCAGCGCGGCGACGAGGTCGTCGGGCTGGACAACGTGAATGAGTACTATGACGTGCGACTGAAGTACGATCGGCTGGCGCAGCTCGAAGGGCGGCCGGGATACCAGTTTGTCAAGGCGGACCTGGCGGACCGCGAGACCATGGAACGGCTGTTCGTGGACGCCAAGCCGGAAGTGGTGATCCATCTGGCGGCGCAGGCCGGCGTACGCTACTCGCTGGAGAACCCCCACGCCTACGTCGACAGCAACCTGGTCGGGTTCATGAACATCTTGGAGGGTTGCCGCCATCACGGCGTGCGGCACTTGGCGTACGCTTCGTCCAGTTCCGTGTACGGCGCGAACACGGCGATGCCCTTCTCCGTGCATCACAACGTGGATCATCCGTTGAGCCTGTACGCGGCCACGAAAAAGGCCAACGAGTTGATGGCGCATACGTACAGCCACCTGTATCGGCTGCCGACGACGGGCCTGCGGTTCTTTACGGTCTACGGGCCTTGGGGACGGCCGGACATGGCCCTGTTCAAGTTCACCAAGGCGATCCTGGCGGGGCAGCCGATCGAGGTCTACAACCACGGGCGGATGCAGCGGGACTTCACCTACATCGACGACATTGCCGAGGGCGTGGTGCGGGCGGCGGAGCGGGTGCCTGAGCCGAATCCGGGCTGGTCCAGCGACGCCCCGGACCCCGGTACGAGCTTGGCGCCCTACAAGATCTACAACATCGGCAACCATCAGCCCGTCGAGTTGCTGCACTTTATTGAAGTGCTGGAGAATTGCCTGGGCCGGAAGGCCGAGAAGAAGTTGCTGCCGATGCAAGCGGGCGATGTGCCCGCGACGTGCGCCGACGTGGACGACCTGATGCGAGACGTGGGCTTCCAGCCGGCGACGCCGATCGAGGAGGGCATCGCGCGGTTTGTGGATTGGTATCGAGAGTACTACGGATCTGTGCCCACGTAGCCATGTCACTCCGTGATGTGGTTTTCCGGTCACGCAGAGACCGATCTACCTGTCTCTTTCCATGAGGTTGGCCATGAAAACGAACGAAACGACGCGTCGAGGATTTCTGCAAGCTGCGGCAGGCGCCGCGGCGGCCGGATGGGTCATGTCCGGAACTTCGGGATGGACGAGGGAAGCGGCCGTCGCGACGCCTTTCCCGTCGATCCGTCTGGGGGCGCCCGTATTCGATGCTCCGCAAGATCCGGAGGGGCTCGCACTGGCGCATCGCCAGGTTGGCTATCGCGCCGCCTATTGTCCCGGCGTGGGCTTGAACGACAAAGAACGGATCCGCGAGATCGAGCGGTCCTTTGCCAAACACGATGTGGTGATCGCCGAGGTCGGCCGCTGGTGCAATCTGCTGGAGCCCGATGCTGCCAAACGGTCGGAGAACCTGCAGCGCGTGACCGACGGACTGGCGCTGGCGGACGAAATCGGCGCCCGCTGTTGTGTGGACATCGCCGGGTCATTCAATGCCGACGTCTGGTACGGTCCGCACCCGGACAATCTGTCCCCCCGGTTCTTCGACGCCGCCGTCGAGAATGCCCGCAAGATCATCGACGCCGTCAAGCCCAAGCGGGCGAAGTTCTGTTACGAGATGATGGGTTGGGCCCTGCCGGACAGCGCGGACTCGTACGTCGACCTGGTCAAAGCCATCGATCGCGACGGTTTCGGGGTACACCTGGATCCGTGCAACATCATCAACTCGCCGGCCCGCTATTATCGCAACCCCGATCTGCTGAACGAGTGCTTCGACAAGCTGGGCCCGTGGATCGTCAGCTGCCATGCCAAGGACGTGACGTGGGACGTCGAGATGCAGGTGCATTTCCGCGAAGTCGTGCTGGGCACGGGCACGCTGGACTACGCGACGTACCTCAAGCGACTGGCCGCGCTGCCTCAACCGCCGCCGTTGATGATCGAGCACATGAAGAATGCGGAAGAGTACGATCAGTCGCGGAAGTACTTGCTGCAGGTGGCGGAGAAGGTGGGCGTAAAGTTTGGCTGAGGCGACCTACGCCCACAACCAAAGAAGCCCGGCTTTCTTGGCAAAGCCGGGCTTCTGCAGACGCGCTCGAAATGGCAGCGTGATGGCAGGAGGCGCGCTAATACGCTCGCCGACAACCGCCGTGCTCGCCGCCCAACCATCGGAACAGCTCTCGCTGCCGAGTTTCAGCCAAATTCCGGCGCTCGCGCCGTTTATCGCTGCTCCACAGGGATCGAATGGCCTGACAAGCTTGCAGAATCTTCCGCGGTTGGGGTGCTTTGATGTCCTTGTGCATGTCCCGTCCCCCTCTTCGACATTTCCTTCCGCTTATTATCGCCAACTCGAGGCGATCTTGCCAGCGTTTCTGCAACAAGTTTTCTATTTCGTCGCCCTTCAAAAAAGGGGTCATTTCACTTGGCTTGGCCTTTGAAGTCGTTGCATCACCTCGGTCAAATCATTCCGCAGCCGAACCGCTTGCTGGAGGCTCACCGGAAAGCTGAACGATCGCCAACTTTCGTGCGGCTCCGGACGAAAGGTGAGAAAGACCACCGGTGCCGCAGCTGTCTGTTCCGGATTCGTCAAGGTCGCTGCTTCGACTCCCAACAACTCGACGATCGGCAAAGTGCCGTTACTGTTCTGCCACCCCATGTCCCTCTCCCTATTTCGTGCCTGTTTCGCCCACTGCGGCATCGCTTCCGCCTGAGCCGTTAGACGCTCAACACGGTTCGAAGTTCATCGCCGAACTTTGACAAGGCGACGAGTGATGCACGTAGAATGCCAATCGTGGCCGTTTGCCAAAAAATCGACCCGTGGCCGGCGCGACAATGTGGCATGGACGGACGCCAAGTCCAAATAGAAATTAGGGTTCGGAGATGCGGCGCGGGCCAAGGCGCGACCCAAGGGCTATCTGCATCAGGCAGTCTTCTTTGCCTCGAAATGCCCTGCAAATGACAATGTCTGTCTGCCTGATGTGCATTCCTGGCAGTCGATTGCAGGCTATGGATCGCAGGCAGGCCCTACCCGTGCACGTACTCGTACACGGTCACAGTTTTGGCTCGTCGTCCGGCGATTCACGCAGTCGCGTCAGGCCGAGACGCGGGCTCGTAGTGCCGGCTTCAGCCGGTCCCGGCGAACCGCCTCAAGGCGGCACTACGAACGGCTCCGAGACACGGATCCGGTCACTTTCCCGCCACAATCAAATCCAAACGCCGGTTGCGTTCCTCCAGGGACAAGCCGCCGCTGCCTTCGATCGTCATCCAGCCGTTGTAGCCGATCTTGTCCAACTCGGCGCGGACCAGCGGCCAGTCGACGCTGCCGTCGCGGATGTCGACGAATTTGCCGCCGTGGCCGTCCTCGTTAAGCTTGAAGTCCTTGACGTGGCACTTGACGATCAGCTTTCCCAGCGAGCGGATCCACTCTTCGGGCATGGCGTACTTGACGTGGTTGCCGATGTCGAAATAGCACTGGACCCAGGGGCACTGGAACGAGTCGATGAAGTGCGTGAAGAAGGCCGGCTTGACCCAGAGGTTGTTCCAGACGTTTTCCAGGGCGATGACCACCTTGGTCTTTTCCGCCACGGGAATCAGCTGCTGGATGGCTTTGCGCGAGATGTCGGTGGCGTGATTCTGCGCCTCGATGTACTGCTGGTAAGGGGCATTGTCGCTGGCGACAACTCGCTTGACGTGGCCGGTCTTGTCGTCGAATTCGATGTCGAATTCCCAGGGCTGCGGCATGGGCATGCCGCCCACGCGACAGGGCACCACCAGCAGCGCGTCGGCGCCGTAGCCCGCGCAGGCTCTCAGCGCGGTCTCCACATCGGCGATGTCGCCCTCGCGTTTGCTGTCGTCGTTGAAGTTGGCCCAGCCGTACATGACGGCGTGGATCGTCATGCCCAGCTTGTCGGCCACCTTGCGGGCGGCGGCGGCGTCCGCCTCCGTGATCTTCCAGACGCCGGACTCGATACCGTCGAACCCGGCCTCTTTCCAGCTTTTCAGCGTGGCCTCTTGCGGAGCACCGATCAGCGCCTTCTTAAGCGTGGTCTTGAACGGCGCCGCCTGCAAATGGCTGGCGGCCAGCAAGCCCGCTCCAGCCGCCGCCGAAGCTGCCAGAAAATCGCGCCGATGGATTTGCGTCGTCATGGTTTCATCTCCCTGTTGGTGAAATTCGAGAAAGCCGGTCGTTTTGTACAGGCAGTCATTCTAACCTGATTTGTCAGCAATCTAAAGATGCCCCGCGGACAGCAGCTTGAGTCGCGACGGGAAAGAGGGTACAACACCGTAGGCTGCTCGCTCCGCGAGCGGAATCGCGTCGCGGAGCGACGCGTCTACGATCGCAACCCCCACCCTGCAGGAGACCTGCCATGTCCGCCTACCCCCGCTTCTTGACTGGGATGAATCGGGCCGCGATGTTCGCCATTCTGGTTGCGATCGTCGCGCAAGCCCGTGCCGCAGAACCCGCCGCAGTCAACGGCCGCGACGGCGCAGTGGCCAAATCGGTCCTGGCCATCGAAGAAACCGCCGAGAACCTGTTGAAGCCGGACGCCTGGCGAGCCTGGCAACTGGGCTTCGAGCGCGACGGCCAGACGTTCGTTTGCGACAACGGCAGCGAGCAAAAGGTCCAACGGGGGGCCAGCCAAACGGTGGTCCTGAATCAGACCCGGCCCGAGCCGATCGTCGCCGTCGCCTGGAGCAAGGCGGAGGGCGTGACCGGTGCGCCGGACTCGGATTATGCCTTGTACCTGGACCTGCTGTACGCCGACGGCACGCCGCTGTGGGGCCAGACAGCGCCGTTCGCCGTCGGGACCCACGACTGGCAACGGCGGCAAGTGGTCGTGTTCCCGGAAAAGCCCGTGCGGTCGCTCGCCGTCCACCTGTTGTTCCGCGATCACGGCGGCAAAGCCTGGTTCCGCGAGCCGGCGCTGCGGGTGATGAGCACGCCCCAGGCCGCCTGCCGCTTCGACGGCGTGCCGGTCCTGGTCCGGAACGCGACGCGGGCCGGTTTTCAAGTCCGCGACGTGGCCGCAGCGTCGGACTTCGTGCGGATCGAGCAACAGGCGCTGGGCCTGAAACTCGACTGGAAACAGACGGAACAAAACGGCGCGACGGTCATCGATGCCGAAATCCGCGATACTACCGGCCGCGATCGGGCGGTCACACTGATCTACGCCGTTCCGATCGCCGAGGGCGCGGTCCGCTGGCTGCCCGATCCGCGATCGAGTGAGTCCGCCGAACCAGGACGCGAGTATTTGAACGCGACGTCATTTCGCGCCGGCCTGGGCCGCCTGTCGCGATATCCGCTGGCCGCCGTGGCGGGGCCCGAGCGCGGCGCGGCCGTCGGCATCGACCCGGCGCATCCCGCCTTCTTCCGCGCCGGCTACAACGCCGGTTCGGGCGAGTTGTTCCTGGCCTACGACCTCGGTTTGGCCCCGGAAAAGCCGACGGCCCGGATTCGCCTGTGCCACTACGCCTTCGATCCGGCGTGGGGCTTCCGCGCCGCGTTGGCCCACTATTACGAACTGTTTCCCGACGCGTTCCGCTGCCGTACGCCGCAGCAAGGACTGTGGATGCCGTTCGCGCGGATCAGCAAGGTCGAAGGCTGGGAAGATTTCGGCTTCAAATTCAAAGAGGGCAAC
This sequence comes from uncultured Pirellulaceae bacterium, assembly GCA_964409865.1. Taxonomy (GTDB): domain Bacteria; phylum Planctomycetota; class Planctomycetia; order Pirellulales; family Pirellulaceae; genus Anammoximicrobium. Next base: position 1,760 of record CAYPGE010000158.1, on the reverse strand, counting down.
GACGAGACGGCCTGGGACGACGCGCACGGAATCATTACGTTCCGATACACCGAGCCGATGACGTGGTGGATGTCGATGCCCAAAGACATGCCGCGGACGATCGAAGCCGCGGTCGCCGAGGCCCGGCGGCGGGCGGAGCAGAAGCGGGATCGGCAGGCGCAGGCTCTGCTGAGTAGCGGCTACCACAATGCCGAAGGCCAGTTTCCGGCGCGGTTGCTGGACACGCCCTGGTGCAACGGTGCGGTGTGGAGCATGAACTCGATGCCGGGCATCGCAGGCGACGTGACCGATTTCCAGAACAAGTGGAACGCGAAACTGCGCGAGCAGCTGTACGGCCCGGAGCGCAAAGCCGACTTGGACGGCGAGTACATCGACTCCAGCGAAGGCTACGTGACCGACGAACTCGACTTCCGCCGCGATCACCTGGCCGCAGCCGACACGCCGTTGACGTTCGCCCCGGAAACGTTCCAGCCGGCCATTTTCCGCGGCCTGGTCGCCTTCGAGTACGTTCGCGGGATCGCGCGCGACGTCCATGCGATGGACAAGCTGATGATGGCCAACGGCGCGCCGGGCCGGCTGTGCTGGCTGCCGCCGCTGCTGGAAGTGCTGGGCACGGAGACGGATTGGCATCGCGGCGGCAAATGGCAGCCGATGTCGGACGGCGAACTGATCTACCGCCGAGCGATGTGCAAAGGCAAGCCGTTCTGCTTCCTGATGAACACCGAGTTCGAACGGTTCTCGGCGGAGTTGGTCGAGCGATACATGAAGCGCTCGCTGGCCTACGGGATGTTTCCCGGCTTCTTCAGCCACAACGCGTCGCAGGGCCATTATTTCACGCGACCGGAACTGTACAACCGCGACCGGCCGCTGTTCAAGAAGTACGTGCCGCTGTGCCGGCGCGTAGCCGAAGCCGGCTGGGAGCCGATCACGCGGGCCCGCTCCAGCGACGACCGGGTGTACGTCGAACGCTTCGGCGACCGGTACCTGACGGTGTTCAACGACAGCGCCGAACCACGCACGGCTACGATCCGGCTGGACGGTCCGGCGCCGGCGAACAGTCGCGAACTAGTCACCGACATGCCCATTGCTTGGACCAATGGAGCGACCACGGTGCAACTCGACGGCGAAGATGTAGCAGTAATCGAGTTGGGCCCGTAGCGGTGTGTGCGCCGAGATCAGGCAAGGCGGAAGCTTCGAGAACTTGTCACTTGGCGAGCCCCAACTCAGCCTGTGCTTGAACCTGCAACGCTTCTTGACGGCGGATGCTTGAATTGGGAGAGACGATCATGAACCGGATTGTCGTGCATTCTCGCGTCGGTGCGGACGGTGTGCTCCAACTCGCCGTGCCAATCGGCGTGGCCGAGGCAGACCGCGAGGTCGAAGTGACGATCGAACCAGCCGCGCCGGAACGGGAGGAGTGGGCCGAACGGGAGGAGTGGGAGCAATTCGTTCGCGAGACGGCAGGCGCCTGGGAAGGCGACCTTGTCCGCCCTGAGCAAGGCGACTACGAACAACGGGACGAACTGCCATGATTTACCTCCCGGACTCGAACGCCTGGATTGCCTACTTGCGCGAGAACAACCCGCAGTTGGTCCAACGTTTCTTGCAGGCAGAGCCCGCACAGATCGCCTTATGCTCCGTCGTCCTGGCCGAATTGCTGTACGGCGCCCATCACAGCGCCAGCAACAAGCAGTCCGCGAACCTGGCCTTGATCGCCCGGTTGCAACAACGCTTCGTGTCACTGCCGTTCGATGACTCGG
>CAYPGE010000157.1:0-18033 GCA_964409865.1 uncultured Pirellulaceae bacterium | reverse complement strand
GTCACGCACACCTGGGCGTAGCCGTCCAGACGCTGGCCGTTGACCTCGCTGAAGTACTCCGGATGCTCCTTGAAGTACGTGGCCGGCGGGACCAGCTGGGCGAACGTGTGGACGAAGAACGGCCCGCCGTAGCGGATCTTGCCGCCGTGTTTTTCCTCCAGGCGTTCGGAGTCGCCGTTGGATTTGTTGCGCGCCGCCCAGTTGCCGTCAAAGGCGTCGGCCCAGAAGGTTTCCCGGTACTCCAGCGGCGGCACATAGCGCACGTGCTGTTCGGGAACCGTCAAGTCCGGGAGCCTGGGAATGGTGCTGGCTTTCGAGGACCACCAGCGGCAGCCAACGGCGTCTTCGAGGAACGAGTAGACGGCATACAGCGTTCCGCGTGGCCGGTCGCCGGCCAGCAGCAAATTTTCTCCCACCGTCTCGATGACGATCCCGTCCGGCTCCAGGCTCTCCAGATTCACATTCGGAGCGACCGCGCTCGCCACGCGTCCCGGTCCGACCACTAGCAACGGCCCCGCGGGCGTCTGGGCGGTGGCCTGGACCGGGAAGTCCGCGCCCGTGACCTGCTTAAGAAAAACGGCCAACTCTTCGGCCGCGTGTTTCTCCGCAGTGGTCGCGTCAGGATCCAGGACGATTGAATAACTCGTCCTGCCACCGGCAGCCAGCCGCAGGGACGCCGCGGGGGACATCGAAGCAAAAGAACTGGCCAGCGGAACGATCAGGCAGAGCAGGCAGAGTGGTGCGTGATGCGACATGAGTGCGTGAACCTCCACAAGTGCGGCAAGGGGGGCGCGATGTCATGAGATCGGCCGCCTGACGGCGAGAACGGCCCAGCGCCGGAAGTCTACAACCGGCGGCCAGCCTGTGCAAGACGGCTCGGCGGGCCGCAAAGGACAGCTGACAGAGCCACCTGGACAAGTCCGCAGGGTTATGCCAAAATTGGCATACCATGAGTAACGGCGAACAGCCGAAACCACTGTTCTGGGTTGGGTCCAGCAGGAGAGACCTGAAGAGTTTCCCGGAGGAAGTCCGGCGAACGATGGGGTTCGCTCTTTTCCAGGCCCAGACCGGGGGCAAGCACGTGGACGTCAAACCTCTCAAGGGCTTCGGCGGTGCCGGCGTCCTGGAGGTCGTTGAGGACCATCAAGGCGACACCTTCCGAGCGGTGTACACCGTCAGGTTCGCAGGCGCCGTCTACGTGCTCCACTCCTTTCAGAAAAAATCAAAGAAGGGCTTAGCGACGCCAAAGGCGGAATTGGACCTGGTCCGCAAGCGTCTCAGAGATGCGGAGGAACACTATGGCAAGTGGCACGCAAACCGAAAACCTGAAGAGGGCGACAAGCAGCAGGCAGAACGTCGAAGCGAGTAGTGGGAACGTGTTCGCTGACTTGGAACTGCCGGATGCCGACGCGGCACTAGCCAAGGCGGAATTGGCCCGGCGCATCGGTGTCATCCTTGCCGCACGGAAGTTGACCCAGGCGGAGGCGGCGGACGTCCTGGGGATCGACCAGCCGAAGGTGTCGGCCCTGATCCGCGGACGCCTGGAACGGTTCTCCACGGATCGGCTTTTCCGGTTCCTAAATGCCCTCGGTCAGGATGTGGAAATCGTGGTCCGTCCGCGCCGCAGCAAACGCGGCTACGCATCGACGCGCGTGGTCCATGCCTGAACCAAACGGCCCACGAAAAAACATGGCGACGGGGCGTTCGGCGCCTGACGCGGTTCGGGAGACGGTAAACAGGTCCTCTCTGTCCACGGCCGTTACCGGGAAGCCTTCAGTTGATGGTGTTCAGAGGGGGAAACCGGCGTCGCACGGATCGCCTGAAGCGCGTCGCCGCATCTCCCACGATCTACGAAATGGACGGCGTATTTCCAGCCGGGATGCCCAACCGGCTACACAACGCCTTCGTGCGCTGAAGATACCAGGCTACCTTGAGCCAGGGACGCGTTCCTCCCGCGGATCGGCGTTGTACTCGATCACCAGTTCCACCGGCTGGCCGCTTTCGCGGGACAGGTAATCGACGCCGTCGGTGCTGGTGGGGTCGATCGCCAGGCTCAACGTGCCCGATCGCGGCGGAACGAAATCCAGCACGCGCTCGATCGTCTGGTGCTCGACCATCGGACCCAACCGTGCCAGTTCGCGGCCCAGCGGCGGTCGATTCGCGTAGGTCACTTCCTTCTCTTGCCACGGCGACTCGACCAGGCAGATCCGCCCGCCGTCGCCGGTCGGATTGCCGGCGTTGACGATGCGGAGTTTCGTTGTCAGGGGAGTGCCGGGGATGTCGAGCTGGAATTTCAGCAGGGCCACGGCGTGATCCGCGTCGTTCATCGCCTGGTTGCCGCCGTCGACCAGCAGCACGTTCTGGGTACCCCAGTTGCGGGTCGGATAGCGTTGGATGACGTGCGCGTCCTCGATCGCCCGGACCACCATCCGCGTCCGGTTGCCCAGGTGCTCGATGCGGATCGTACGTTCCAATTCCACCGAGCCGTCGGCGCGCAGCAGGCTGAACGGCAACTGGAATTCGCCCGCCGCCATTTCGTCGGCGGTGACCGTGACGGGAAGTTCCAATCGCGAGCCGGCGGCCAGTTGGACGGGTCCCGGCGGAATCGACACGGTGAATCCCGGCAACGGGCCGAAACGCAGCGAGCCCGCAAACGGCTGTTCGCATAGGTTCACGATTTTGATCGGGGCCGTCTTCTGCCGCTCGAAGTTGTTCAACACCAAGGCGGGCGGCGTGCAGCCGGGGCTGGTGAAACACTCCCGGACGATTTCCAGCGCCTGCAGAAGCGGCAGTGCCGACAGCGCCGCGCGCGCATCTTTGCTCACCAATTCGACGACCAGGTTGTCCGCCACCGCGACGCCCGCGAACTCGGCGAAGACCGCCCGATTCGCTCCGCCTGCAGCACTGGCGATGTCGTAATCCTTGGCCACCACCTGGCCCTGGAGCACGATGTCGAATACCCGCTGGCCGGGCGAGGTGTGTACGGGCTCGGAGAATCCCAATCGCACGCGATAGGTGGCCGAGCCGTCGCCGGGCTGGACGAGATGGAGCGACAGCTTGCGCAACCCCGCGGCGGCCGAAGAGAACAGCCACGGCGCGTCCGTGCCGGCGGTCTCGGCGTACACGGACTCGCCTTGCGAGAACCGCCCTTGCGGATAGAAAGCGGCATCGCCTTCCAGCGCCAGGATCAGCGAACCGCTGGGGCGCGGATAGCCCAGCCACAGCTTGCCGGACGCATCGCGGCGATCGCCAAGAGCGCCCAGATTGAGCGACAACTGCTTGACCGGCGTCGCCAAACCCGGAGCGCTGAACCAGGCCCACGCCTTGTTCTCCCGGACCGGCTGGAAGACCGCGGTGCCTTGATTGGGAAAGTCGCACATACAGCCGGTGCTCGACTCGGGCATGACCGCCAAGCCGCCTACGGGCAGGAGGTTGAGCCAACAGCCGGGCCGTTGGGCGCCGAAGTGCATCGTGCCGTAATCGCCGTCCAGGTCATAGTAGCCCAGGTTCCAGGAGCGAAAGAACAGCATGTGCGGCGACGCGCTGGGGGCGCCGCAATGATGACCGGGCCGGGCGAACTGCCACCGCTCCTCTTCGCCGGTGACGGGATGCACCCGCTTGCGTGCCTCGCCCGTCTTCAAGTCGAACGCCCACGGCTCCGCGTGCAGCGTATCGCCGATGATCAGCGGCCGCACGCGGTAGCCGACCTGCTGCGACCACAGCTGCTTGCCGTCATGCCCGTCGATCGCCGTCACCCGCCGCCCGGCGAACTGGCCAGCGAAGAATTGTTGCCAGTAGTGCCCGTCCAGATAGACGCCGAACAGCACCAGCACGCCGTTGTTAACCATCGCTGACGGTGTGTCACCGTGTTCGGTCATGTCCAGCGGCTTCTGCCAGACGACTTCGCCGCTGCTCTTGTTCAGGCACAGCACCAAGCGGACCTTGGCGTTGGCCAACGCGGCTTCGGCCAGCTTGCGGTCCGCTTCGGGCAATTGTTGAATCGCCGCCCGCCGTTCGGCCAAGGCCTCTTCCTTCTGCTGGTCCGTCACTTCGCTGGACACGGCGAACACCAGGTCGTCGCCCATCGCAATGGTGTTGTGAAACAGGTGCTTGCCGTCGAGAATCCATCGTTGCTGGCCGCTGTCGATGTCCACCGCAAACAGCGCGTTGCTCTGCCCGGCCCCCGCCGCACGCGTGCCGTACAGCGTTTGGCCGTCGGCGGCCACGATGCCCCAACGCCGGTAATTGCCCGCGGTGGGTGGCGGCGCGGGGAATTCGCGCACCGTCTCGCCGGACTCGGAATTCAGCAACAAACAGCGGTCGGCAATTGCGACCAGCAGCCCTTTGCCGCAGACCGCCAGATTGCTGCCGTCGTGCGAGGCGTTGGGCCGATACGCTCCGGGCAACTCGCGCCGCCACAGCCGCACGCCGTTGTAGATGTCGTAAGCCATGACGACGTTTTCGCCCTGGATGAACAGCCGGCCGTCGTAGGCCAAGGGACTGGCAGCCCGGACGTGACGGTTGGCCATGTCCCCCGGTCCGGGATTGCCGAACCAGAGCAAGCCCAGCGGAGCTTTCACCAGCTGATCGTCGCCGCAGGCCGTGTTGCCCAGGTTGCCGTACAGGTGCGTCCAATTGCCGGCGCCGGCCAGCGGGCCGCGCACAAACTTGGTCCAGACGCCGCCCTCTTGAATCAACTGGCCGCCCGCCAACGCCGCCTGGGTCAGCCACTGCTGCGCCGTCTCGACGCTCAGCGCCGCGACGCCCGTCGGCGGCGTATCTGGCTGGCCCATCATGATCGTGCCGCCCAGCGGCTTAACCATCCGCACCAGCTGGGCCGGATCGCCCGGCCATTGGCCAGTCAGCAGCGCCGTCTCGGAAACGACGAGGTTGGCGAAGTAATCCGAGTAGGGCAGCTTGTCCAGCGGCCACTGCTCGACGCACACCCGGCTGCCGTGCAAGCCGGCGGCATCGAGGGCCGTCCGCGCGGCCGCCGCCTTCTGTGCGTCGGGCGACACGGCGTAGACCATCAGTTCGGTCCGTTTGGCCAGTTCCCACGCCAGTTGGCCCGTCTCGCAGCCGAGTACCAGGCAGAAGCCCCGGCGGATTCCCGTCTGCTTCAGGATCGTTTCCGCGGCCCGCGCGAACAGGTCGCCGTGCGGCGCATCGGCAAAGGGATTCTCGCGCACCGGTTCCTCGATCGTCGCCGGCTGGGCGGGGCCCTGTGGTGCGAAGCTGTAGATCACGCCCTTGTCGGTGCTGACCAGCAGTCGGCCACCCGCGACCGCCAGGCCCTTGGCCGCCCCTTCCACCGTTCCGAACCAAGCCGCGTTGCCGGTCGCCGTTTCCACCGCCATCACTTTGTCCGCACCGCCGGCAAACAGTACGTCGCCGGCCAGGATCAGTTCGTCCGCGCAGGTCGACGGCGTCTTCCACAGTGTGGCCTTGGTCTGGCGGTCCATCGCGATCAGATGTGCGTCGGTCGCCATGTAGTACCGTTGTTCGGTGACGATCATTTTCCGCGCCGGGAAAGTGGCGAACAGGTCCTTCTTCTGCTGGTCAAAGGCGACCATCTGCTCGGTGCCCGTATAGACGTGCCCGCCGGCCAGCAGCGCGTACGTGCCGCCGATGTTCTTGCCGAACGACGTCTCGAACAGCAGTCGCCCGTCCGTGCGATCGAACGCGGCGGGCGGCACGCGGCCCATCGGCGCGTAGATCGTCGTGGGCGAGGCCAGCATGTAACCTTGCGGCGAGATGCGGCTTTGCGGCCGTTCGCCGGTCGTGTCGTTTTTCCAGACGGCGCTCCCGTCGTCCGCGTTGACGGCGTAGAGAAAAACGCGTTCCGCCGGAAAGATCCCAACTCCGAAGTAGGCCCAACCGCTGTCGACCAGCACGCCGGTGCGGCACGGCCACAGCGAGATCATCTTGCCGTGCCCCAGCACGCGGCGGTCCTCCGGCGCGACGCGCAGCTTCCAGATTTCCTGCCCCTGCTGTGCGTTCAGGCAGTAGACAAAGCCGTCGTCGGACGCCACGTACACCCGGCCGCCCACCAGCGACGGCGCCAGCCGGACTGGTCCACCGGTGATCTTCGTCCAGCGGATCGCGCCGGTGTTGGCGTCCAGGCAGTAGACCTTATGATTGGCCGACGATCCAAAGAACATGGCATCGCCCTCGACTACCGGCTGGAAGACATCGTCGAAATGCCGGCGCCGCAACTCCCAAATCTGTTCGACAGGAACCGGCTTCGGATCGCCCCAAGCCGGCTGGGGCGCGTGGCGGGCGCGGAACACCCAGGCCGGGGCCAGCGGCGGTGATACCGATTCGGCCGTAATTCCGCTCCGAGCCACATCGTGGCGGTAGGTGGGCCAGTCGGCGCCCATGACGGATGCGTCGAGAATCAGGCCGAACCAGAGCGTGAATGCCGCCCAGCCCGTATTCGCCGCAACGCTTCCAGGCATCGAGCAGATGGTGGCCGGTGATGCGATCTGCGTTGTCATATGCCGTCACCTCCGGAACGAAAGGCCAATTAGATTCTCAAACCAAACTTGATCAGAACCCCTATGTACCTGCCGCAAAGCGACGCCGCAAGTGACCCCGCGCGGCCAGAAGCCGCAACCAAGGTAGGTCGGGACGGAGTCCCAACCTGCGCAGATGCTGCGCTCGGCGGTTCCGGCGAGGCCGGGAGACCTGCGCCAAACCTGAGCACGACCGCGCGGGGGGCGGCCACCAAGCCTGCCAGCCCAGTCCGGTTGTCGCACCCGTCGAATGGTGGCGGTTTGTTGACACGAAATCGGTCGCCACTTACATTGGCGGCAGAATTGGGGGCTGGGGTGCGTTAAGTGAGCGACAAGAAGGGGACGGCAGGAGTGGCCCCGGAACCCCGTTCGCCGTAGCAAGAGGGCGACAGACGATCGTGCTTTCCTGTCCGGCCCAACCGTTTTTTGGTTCAGGAGATGCAACCATGTACCGTTTTCTTGCAGCGATGGTGGTGACGATTGGCCTCGTGGCGACAATGACGCCAGCCTGGACAATGGCGGCTGAGGCCGACGAACCCTCGGCGACGAAGAAGTTCCGCAGCCCCGATGTGATCTTCGTCCCTACGCCCGACGAGGTGATCGAAAAAATGCTCGACATGGCCGAGGTCAAGAAAGGCGACGTCGTCTACGACCTGGGCTGCGGCGATGGGCGGATCGTGGTGGCGTCGGCCAAGCGAGGTGCCAAAGCGACGGGATGGGACATCAATCCGGAGCGTGTCAAGGAGGCCGTAGAAAACGTCAAGAAAAACCAAGTCGAGCAGAACGCCAAGATCATTCACGACGATATCTTCACCCTCGACCTGAGCGGCGCCAACGTGATCACGCTGTACCTGCTGCCGTCGCTGAACGTCAAGCTGATCCCGCAGTTGGAGAAACTCCCCCCCGGCTCTCGGATTGTCTCCCATGATTTCGGTATGGAAGGGGTCAAACCGGAGCAAGTTGAGCAGTTCACCTGCACAAACGGCGGCAGCCACACGATCTACCTGTGGAGGACGCCATTGAAGAAGGAGAAGAAGGAGGAGAAGACGACGGAGGCGGCAGAGAAGTTCCGCCGACCCGATGTGATTTACGTCCCCACACCTCACCAGGTGGTGTCAAAAATGCTCGACATGGCCAAGGTTGCGAAAGGCGACGTTGTCTACGACCTGGGCTGCGGCGACGGGCGGATCGTGGTGGCGGCGGCCAAGCGGGGCGCGAAGGCGACCGGATGGGACATCAATCCGGAGCGTGTCAAGGAGGCACTGGAAAACGTCGAGAAAAACAACGTCGGGCAGAACGCCAAGATCATTCACGACGACATCTTCACCCTCGACCTAAGCGGCGCTAATGTGGTTACCTTGTACCTGCTAACGTCGCTCAACGAGAAGCTGATCCCCCAGTTGGAGAAACTCAAGCCCGGCTCGCGGATCGTCTCCCACGACTTCAGCATGCCCGGCGTCAAGCCGGACGAGGTCGTGGAGTTTGATGAGACGGACGGCAACAGCCACACCATCTACCTGTGGACGACGCCGTTGAAGAAGGAGAAGAAGGAAAAAGGGAAGGACCCATTCAGTTTTCCGTGACAAAGAAAAGTCGGGCAAAAAGTACGAACGCCAATTCGGCATAAAGAGATTGTAATATCCTGTTATGTCGGGTTCGATGTCCGGCGTTTCTGCAAACTTGGTTCCGAACCGCGGCTAGTCGGGTTGTATCTCGGCCGGTCACGAGTCACAATAGGGCCAGACGCCGCTTGGCGACGTCGGTTCGGAACGTAGACGGAACCGGCGGACCATCGGCGGAGCGCGAGCCGAGGCGTTGTCGCCCGGCACGCGAAACCTTGTCCAACTTCCGGCGGAAACGCGGATTATGCCCACGGTATTGGTGGTTGACGATTCCCGCATGGATCAGCGACTCGTCGGCGCTTTGCTGAAAGAGACTCCCAAACTGGACGTGGAGTACGCGGCAAACGGCGTTGAAGCCTTGGAGCAAATACGCAACCAGACGCCTGATCTTGTCATTACCGACTACCTGATGCCGGAAATGGATGGATTGGAGTTGTTGTTAAGGATTGGCCGCGAACATCCGCTCATTCCCGTCATCCTCATGACCGGCTACGGTACGGAAGAAGTCGCATTCAAGGCGGCTCGCTCCGGGGCGCGGGCCTACGTCCCTAAACCGGCGTTGGCGAAACAACTGCCGGGAATGGTGAATCAGTTGTTGACGCTGTGCCAAGAAAAGCGGGAACTCAACCGCTTCCTGCGGACGATCACCGACACGGACAGCACGTTCGTGGTGGAGGGCAATGACACGACCGTGATCCCGCACCTGCTGGAGTACGCGGCGGCATGCTTGAGGAACGCGGAGATCTGCGAAGAAGGCGGCGAAGAGCTGACCTGTCTGGCACTGGAGGAAGCCTTGAGGAACGCCGTCCATCACGGCAATCTGGAGTTGAGTTCTAAACTGCGTGAGGAGTTCGACGACGACAAGTACAGCGAACTGTTCGAGGCCCGGCGGAAAGAGGAACCGTATTGCCACCGCAAGGTGTACATCAAGGTGCGGATTTCCCGCGAGGGCGCGACTTTCTCGATTCGCGACGAGGGGCCCGGTTTCGATCCGAACAAGGTGCCCGATCCAACCGCTCCGGAAAACCTGGAAGCCGTTTGCGGCCGAGGGATCTGGCTGATGCGGTCCCTGATGGACGAGGTCAGCTACAACGAGACCGGCAACGAAGTCACGCTGACCAAACGGCGCAAGGCTTCGTAACGGCCGCGGAGTCGGAATCTCCTCGCCCCTCGTTCCCAGGCTCTGCCTGGGAACGCACTGCCGTGCCGGCTCTGCCGGCCCTCCGTGGGTTACGAGGCAGAGCCTCGTAACCAGAGCCTGGACGGGGACTCGGCCCGCGGCAAGAATGGACGTGCGTGCCGCCGAGCTGGCTAATCCCGCTGCATCACCCGACTCAAATCGCTCCCGTCAGAACGCCGCCGTCATCCGCCAGGAGCGTATCGACGGCGGTGGCGTATTCGTCGGCCCCGGCCTGGACTGCGGGGCCGGACTCGAGACTTGCAGCGGCGAAGTTCTCCTGGGCCAGCACGGCGTCGATGACGCTGGGATCGCCCGCAATCGTAGGCGAGGAATCGCCCGCAACCGTCACCTTCTCGGCTTTGGTTCCGGCGACAAGGCCGTCGTCCAGCAGGGGCACAAACCAGCCGACATCGGCCACGCTCGCGGCCGGCGTGGACGAAGTCGCCATCGGCAACGTCGCGGCTTGCGAGGTCGGGAACGCCGAGTCCAGAACCGCCACAGGCTCGCCCTCGCCCGCCGGGACAACCGGCACGGCGACCTTCGTGACGCTGTCGCCAGCCGCCGACGGCGAGACTGCGACCGCGGACGTAGCCAGTGGTGATACTGCGGCCCGAGGCTGGACTGCGGAGGCAGCGGAGCCGGGTGATGCGGCGGCGAACTCGCCCTCCCCGGATTCGTCCGACGTTTCGGTCACCACCTGTTGGAGATTGAACTCGCTCGGACCGGCATCGATCCGGATCAAGTAAGCGTTGCCTTCGCTGCCCAGCCATTTGACCAGCTTCGTGTTGACCGCGTCCACGCTGCCCGTGAATTGTCTGCCTTGGCTGTCTGTGGCAGATAGCGTTAGCTGGCTCTTGTTCGCCGACAGCTTGGTCTCCAAAGCGGTGTACCCGGTCCAGCCCGCATTGATGGAGTACCAATGTTGAATCGACGCCTGCGCGGCGGTCGTGCCGGCGGCGAGGACTTCAGGTTCCACGGCGACGGTCAAAGAGTTGGCCGGGGAACGCGATGACTGGCGAGGCGCAGTCACCAACAGGTCGGCGATGGTCAGGAACTTGGCCTGCCGTCCAGGGATGCTGATGATGTTTCCCGTGCTGTTGCCGTCGTCGGACTCCGACTGAATCGTGATGGGGTCGGCGGCGTCGATGAGGAACTTCGGAGAACCATTCTGGATGGCGTAGACCGAGTACTGGCCGGGAGCAAGATCATCGAAGGAGAACGAGCCATCGGCATTGGCGCTCATCGCCCGCGTTACGGTTGTCCCGGCCTCGTCCGTGCCTACCAGATCCACGCTAAGACCGCCCAGCCGGTAAGTGGAAACGTAATTCACGACCCCGGAAATGTCTCGCGGGGTGTATCCCAACACGTGGACGGTGACCGTGGCCTGATCCGTAGCGCTGCCGGCGCTGATCGTGTAGGTAAAAGTGTCATCGCCCACGAAGTCGGCGGCAGGCGTGTAGGTCACGCTGCCCCCGCCGCTAGCCACGCTGACCGTCCCGTGGCTGCCCTGCGTTACGGCGGTGATAGTCAGCGTCTGGCCGCTAATGGGAGTCAAATCGTTGGCCAACACCGCCAGTGTCTGGGCGGCGGAATTCTTGGGAACGTTGAATGTGTCATCCTTCGCAAAGGGCAAGACGTGTACCGTGACCGTGGCCTGGTCCGTGCCCGCGGCGCCGGCGCTGGCTGTGTACGTGAACGTCTCGTCGCCCTTGAACCCGGCGGCGGGCGTGTAGCTCACACTCAGGCCGCCGCTGGTAATGGTCACCGTTCCTCCCTGACTGCCCTGCGTCACGGCCGTCACGGTCAGCGCTTGGCCGCTGATGGGACTCGAATCGTTGGCCAGTACGGTCAACGTCTGGGCCGCAGAAGCCTTGAGTACTTCGTAGCTGTCAGCCACCGCAAAGGGCGCGACCTGCACCGTGACCGTCGCCTGGTCTGTCCCGCCGTTGCCGTCGCTGACCGTGTAGGTGAACGTCTCGCTGCCCGTGAACCCGGCGGCCGGCGAGTAAGTTACGCTGCCGCCGCCGCTGGCGATTTGCACCGTTCCGCCCTGGCTGCCCTGCGTCACTGCGGTGACGTTCAGTGTCTCGCCCGTGTCCGGAGCGATCGCATCGTTGGCCAGCACGGCCAGCGTATTGGCGGTGGAGCCCTTGAGAACGCTGAACGTGTCGTCGGTCGCGGTCGGCGGGTCGTTGACGCTGTTGACGGTCACGGTCACCGTCGCGGTGGCCGAGCGGCCGCCCGCCTCTTTGACCGTGTAGGTGAACTTCTCCGTTCCGTTGAAATTGGCCGCCGGCTTGTACACGACGTTCGCGCCGGCGGAGGCGATCGCCACCGTGCCGCCGTGGTCCGGCGTGCCCACCGCAGTCACCGTCAGCACGCCGCCCGTCTCGCCGGGGGTATCGTTGGCCAACACGTTGATGGTGATCTGGTTGCCGTCTTCGTCCATCGTCGCCGTGTCGTTGTTGGCCGTAGGCTGAGGGCCGGACTCGATGGTCACCGTCACCGTCGCCGTCGAGGTCAAGCCGCCCGTCCCGGTGCGGTCGGTGATCGTGTAGGTGAACGTTTCCTGGCCGCTGGCCCCGGCCTTGGGCGTGTACAGCAGGTGCGTGCCGTTGGGGGCGATCGTGACCGTGCCGCCCTGACTGGCCGTGCCCACGGACAGGACCCGCAACGTTTCGTCCTGGTCCGGGGCAAACGAGTCGTTGGCCAGCACGTCCAGGGTGCTCTGTTGGCTGTCCTCGTCCACCGTGAACGTATCGTTCACGGCGGTCGGGGGATCGTTGATGGGGTGGACCTGAACCGTCACCGTGCCCACGTCCGTCGCGGTCCCGTTGGTGATGGTGTAGGTGAAATGCTCTTCGCCGAAGTAGTTCGCCGCCGGCCGGTAGGTCAGGTTGCTGCCGTTGGTCGCGATCGTGACCGTGCCGCCATGGTCGGTGCCGCCGACTTGGGTGATGGTCAGATTTCCTCCCAAGATGTTGACGTCGTTGCTGAGCACATTCAGCGTCGTGCCGGTGCTGTCCTCGTCCACGTTATACAGGTCATCGACGGCGGTAATTCCCGCTGTCACGGTGAGGCTCTTCGGCACGATCGTAACGGCGTCCCAGTCGATCGGCGCATCACTTCCAAACACCAGGATATCATGGCCGGTATCGTCGGCCGGGTCGCCCACGAACTGCACTTGGCCCGACTGGTCCGCCTTCATTTTGACGGAGAAGACCAGCTTCTCAAGGGCACCCGTTTGCGTGAAGGCTGCAAAGGCCCCCCCCTCGTCAATCAGTCCCGCGGTGGTCAAAACGCCCGACTGGCCGTTGACGTAGGGATCGTGGAAAGTCAGGGCGGCGTCCACCGGCGAGGCGAGAGCCGAGTCGTAGGTGACATCGGCGTAGGCCGCAAAAACGCCCGCGAACCCCCCCGCTGGACCGATATCTTGGGCGTACATCTTCAGCAGGAACTCGCTGCCGGAACTGATCGTGGTGATGGGATCGCCGTCGAGGTCCGTCGTCTCCAAACGCAACTGGACTTCCTGCGTGACTTCGGCGACTTGCACGTTCAAGTCTTGCGTCACCGAGTTGCCGGCGAGGTCCATGGCGCGGATTTGGAACAAGTTGGCGCCCGCTTGGGCCACGGTAGGCGTCCAGGACAGCAGGCCCGTCTCCGCGTCGATCGTCGCGCCGGCGGGAGCGCCGACCAACGAGTAGCTGAACCCCGCGCTGCCTTCGCCCGGATTCTGTGCGTCGTAACTCAAGAAGTGCCCTGTGACGCCGGTCGTCGGGGGCGTCGAGGTGAAAGCCGGCGGCGGCGTCGTGTCTAAGGTGACCTGCAGAGCGTCGGACGGCGTGCCGGCCACGCTGTTCTGGATCTGCACCGCCTGCAAGGAATACACGCCGTCGCCCAGCGCAGCCAAGTTGTTCGTCGTGATGTCGATGACGCTGCCGTTGGCTGTGCCTTGACCGATGACCGTGTTGCCCCGCAGGATTTGTACGGTGGCCCCCGTGGTCACGTTCGACACGCGGAATTGCAGGTTCGTGATATTGGTCACGTTGTCCGTGGCGATGTTCGAGTCCGACGCGTCCAAAAGGTCCAGCGTCGGCTTGCCGGGAAGGACGGTCAGCGGCACCGACTGCGAATCCCATGT
The DNA here is from genome assembly GCA_964409865.1 of uncultured Pirellulaceae bacterium. Lineage (GTDB taxonomy): Bacteria > Planctomycetota > Planctomycetia > Pirellulales > Pirellulaceae > Anammoximicrobium. Next base: position 4,575 of record CAYPGE010000157.1, on the reverse strand, counting down.
GTCCGAGGTATTGGATCCGTTCGCAGCGCGAACGGCCACGGTGACCGCGGTCTGTCCGCTAAAGCCGGCATTCGGCGTCACGGTGACCAATCCTGTTTCGTGATTGACGCTGACCGTGTAGGGGGCGCCGGTCACGGCGGTGGCATCGTAGTACACCGCGTCGCCTTCCACATCGACGGCGGACAACTGGATGTTCACGGGCGTTTGGGACGGTGTTGTGACCGGGGCGATGTCCTGCAGGAAGGGGCCGCCGTTGGCCCCGCCATTGGCGGTCGTATCCGGCTTGACGGTCACCTTGAACGTGTCCTGCACGCTGTGCCCCTGCGCGTCGGTGACGGCGACGGTGATGTTCGCTACGCCGCTGGCCCCTTCCGCCGCCTTGAGCATGACCACCGCGTTTTCTTGGTCCGTGAAGATGTTGACCGATTCCATGGCGATGTCGTACGTGGGACGATCGCTGGCATTGGTAGCGGTGCTCCCAATCGCCTGCAGAACGTGATCGCCCTCGACCAGGACACCGAAAATCGAGTGGTTGAAATCCAGGTGTCGCGTTGGCGCCAGCGTCACGAAGAACTGCGAATCGTTCGTGTCGTCGGAACTCTTGGCATACGACAGGAGCCCTGCTCGATTGTGCTGCAGATCGACGTGGAATTGATCGTCGAAGTCTCCCAGATCCGAGCCGCCGGTGCCCGTGCCCGTCGGGTCGCCGCCCTGGATGACAAACCCCTCAATCACGCGGTGAAAGATGATGCCCTCGTAGAACCCATCTTCCGCGAGTTCGATCACCCGCGACGTGGGCCGCGGCGCCTTGTCCTCGAACAGCTGAAACACCATGCTCCCCCAAGATGCTACGTGAATCTCCATGCTGCGGTTGCCCTGCTGCAGCGCCGGAGTCACCAGGGAGGGGTTGTCGCTGGTGACGGTGTAGGTCAGCACGCCGCCATTGGGATCGTAGCCGTCCAGGGGAACCATGAGCGGAGAACCGCCCAACAACGTCAAATCGTCCGTGGGCTTGATGAAGGGAGTTTCTGAAGTCGGAATCGCGACTCCCGACCGCTGGGAAATCGTCTCCAGCGTCTGGAGCCCCACGAGCCGCGTCTGATCTGGGAATTCCCACGTCGGAAAGCTCGAGATGTTCGCGTCGGTGCCGGCCTGATTCAGCGTGCGGTCAGGATTGCTCACGTTGATGTACGGCAGGAAATTCGCACCGTCCTCGAACAATGCCTTTTGCGAGTTGCAGTGCGCGCACCAATCCGCCCCGTAGTACTTGACTCCCGCGGCGGTCAACGCCTTGGCAAAGGCCACCAAGTCGGGCGCGGCCTCGCCTTCCGCACGCTGCGTTGCGGCCGCAGAAGTCTGAAAAACTGCCACCTCGTTGGCCTCGGCCAACGGCGCGACGCTGCTGGCTCCCAAAGCGGCCGGGGCGGAATCCGCAGACCCCAACTCCAGGCTGCTAAACAGGTCGCCCGCCAACAAGTTGCGATTCTCCAGCGACTCGAACCCAAACGCCCGTCTGCGGCTGGCAGTGCGATTGCGGGCCTTGGACCGACGAGAACCGATGTGCATGTCTCTCAGCCAACTCGACATTCGTTCTTGCCTCTTCATAATCTTCGCCGTAACAAAGCAGAGATCGAACCAAACGTTCTAGTTTTTCCAACTAACGCACTTTTACCAGATCGAATATCTTTCTGGTCGCAAGTTAGCCATTCTTGCCAACCTAACCAACTGCGACCGGTCGCTTCGACGCTTCATTCGGTGCAGGCCGCAAAATTTGCCAAAAAGTCCGACGCACCGGCGAAGTCAGGCAGGATTCCGACTCCGGAAGGTGATCGGTCACGTAGCCGCCTCAAGAAATGATAGGGCCGCTAGGGTAGACTTCAAACCGTCACTTGGACGCCCGACGGAACCGAAAGTTCCGATTTAGCCTGGGCTGGGGACCGCCGCCAGACGAGTGTTTTGGCCCTGAATATCCGGATGGTTTCCAGAAAAAATGACCGACACATGGCCAACTGGGCGGGCGATGAACTGACGTGTCGGTGCGTTCGGCGAACGGTCGGCGTGCGCCCACCGTTCACCGAAGTGAGAACAGTCGAATTAGAAGCCCGTGCCGATTGTTGGCAGAGGGCTGAACGTGGCCTGCGGAGCCGGTGTTGGCGTGAACGCGGCCAAGGGGCCGGCCATCGCCGGCGAGGTCGAGGGTCGCATCGCCGGCACATGCTGGATTGCCGCCGGGGGACGCGTCACATGCGATTGCTGCGGCTGCTCCTCGTCATCGTCGCGACGTTCGAAGTCGGAAGGCACCAAGTCGCCAGCGATCATCTGCAGAAGCTTGGAAATGCACAGCTTGTTCATGCTTGTCTTGTGATTGTGAGCTTCGTGCCGCAGCGCTTCGTGAAGGCTCTGTGGCAGGCGAACCGTGATCACGCGAGTCGCCTCGTCCGGCTGCTTTTGGCCGCGGTTCTTCTCTCGCAGCTTTGCCAGCATCTTCTGGATTTCGACGTAGTCGTCCGTCTGCTGGAATCTCAAGTTCTGCTCTCGATCCGGAAACAACTGGTTGATGATCCCGTCCACCCCCAGCACTTCGCGATAAAACGTAACCCAATCGGGCTCGTGACGAAATTTTTCGTTCGCCACCTGGCGGACACGCTGAATGCGATCTTCCTGCGTCGGTTGGTGAGCAACCTCCAACATCGTTTCGGCTCCTTCCATCGGTTTGCGGGAATGGGTCTGGAAAGCGGTTCCAGTCATGTGGCGATGGGTTTAGCCGAAACCGTTCTTTGAAGTCAAGGCCAGCATCGATATGCTGGCACAGCTTGCACTTACGAAAAGAGAGAGAGCCCTGCCTGTTTTTGAGCACCATCGCACGATTCATAGGCATTCGCCGAGTTGCACAGTTTTTAAGCAGGCTCACTTCTGCCGTTCGGGTACGAGTCCCAAAAAAATTCAGAAAAAATTCTTTCCCTGCCGAGACCAAATCTCGGCTTAGCGTTAGCTGTACTAGCGGACTGCTCTGGAATTGGCTAAGATCCTGTCATGCGGGCGTTTAGCTCAGTTGGTTAGAGCGCTATCCTCACACGGTAGAGGTCACTGGTTCGAGTCCAGTAACGCCCACTGGCTGGAAGAGGAAAACCCCGAAGAAACCAATGTTTTCCGGGGTTTCTTCGTTTCTTGGTAGTGTTTCTGCGCGACGTGCTGGGTGTGGCCGGGCCAAGCGACCACGACGTGGGCGGGAAATTGTTCCATGAGTTCCGTCTCGCGGCTGGCCCACAGATTCTGCCAGAGCTTGGGCCACGGCTCCAAGCCGGCTGGACGGATCATTTTCTCTAATTGGGTCCGCAAGTTCTGGGAAGGGTTCCGATAGCCGTCCTTTGCCGCGCAGTGTACCACTCCGGCGGTCACGCTGACCAAAGCGAGCCAAGCGGCCCGGTTTCCGTCGGGTCGATTGGTTGGCCAAGGTCGGGATAGGTTCCCAGATTCAGTGCTGACAGACGGTCGTAGTCGTCTCTGGCGGCAGTGCTGACGGCGGCGCAACGGTCGGCGGCGACGGCGCGGCCAGCGCGGCCGGCGGCGTAGGTGGCGGCGCGGACGACGCGGTCAGCGGAGTCGGGCTGGGCCCAGAAGTCCTCCACGGCGGCGGCGGCTTGGACGGCAGCTTGGGCGGCGCCCGCGGCGAGGGCGACTGCGGAGCCGCCGGCGAAGGAGCGGGCGACGTCGGCGGCGCGGCCAGCGGCATCCGCGGCGCGTTCGGCGGCGTCGGGGGCGTCGTTCAGGTCTTTGCCGGCGCAGAATCGCTCTGCTAATGAAATCGCTTGTTGGACAGCCGCTCCATGCATGGCGAAGCTCGGTATGGTGTCAAGTATCGGCTGGGCGCGTCTCGCACACCGCACCGCGTAGGCAACGATTGCCAGGAGCGGCAGTTTCTTGAGGTCGTCTTCTGTCGGCAACGATGGCTGTTCTGACATAGGTTCCTCCGCTCGCTGGGTCCGCCGATTATCGCTCGCCTATTTGCAGAAAGCAATCTTGGGCAGGGACGTTAGGCCCTTCCGGACAAATTCTTGTCACGGAGCAAGTCTGAGGCTGTACAAGATGCAGAGTCCTGTGTGCATTTCACTGGCCATTCCACCGGAGATCCTGCCATGAATCGGGCGCCAACTCGACGACGAAACCGACGGATCGTCACCCGCCTGCTTGGTTCCTTCCTACTCGGCCTGTCCGCTTGCAGCCTTGCCGATGCCCTCACCGAAGTGGCACGTGCGGAAGTCACGTTTTTCGGTCACGGAGCCGCTTTCTGCGTTTTGTGTCCCGCGATCTTGGCCGCTTTGCTCATGGTCGTCACACTGTTCGTGGATGGTTTCTCGATGGCGAGAAGGAAGGCCGCGTAACCCTGGTCCTGATTGGCTCCCACGCCCCGCGAAGGTGGTGAGAACGCGGACCTGTTCCCTGAGTGACCACAGGGGGGCGTCAGCTCATCGCGGCTGGTTTCCTCGTACAACACCCCCAAGCCAATCACTGGGGGGCCGGATTCTGGGGTCCCAAAGCCCGGCCCCCCAGTGATTGGCTTGGGGGTGTTGTACG
>CAYPGE010000156.1:0-18199 GCA_964409865.1 uncultured Pirellulaceae bacterium | reverse complement strand
CGGAGCGTGATGGCTACTTTGAAATCGCGACAGTTATTGATTCGCCGATCCTAAGAAAGGAGTTGCGATGAAACGCTTGGAATCACCGCAGAGCCGTTTGCTGGCCGGCGTGGCGCGCGGCGACATCACGCCGCCCGTGGGAATCTACCATCGCATGTGGGGCGCGGCCACGCACGATCGCTCGACCGGCATCCACCGGCCGCTGACCGCAACGGTGCTGTACCTGGAGAACCCGCATGCCGCGGACGAGTTCCAGGTCGTCGTGGCCCTCGATCACTGCCTGCTGCGGTCCGCAGAGATGAACGACGTGCGGGACCGGGTGGCGGCGGCGGCCAAGTTGCCTCGCGACCGGTTCGTGTTCTTCTTCTCCCACACGCATGCAGCCGGGCTGATGGGCTACGAACGCCGCGACCTGCCCGGCGGCGATTTGATACGGCCGTACTTGGAGCGTCTGGGCGCGGACATCGCGGCCCTGGCACGCACGGCCCGCGACAGCAGGCAGCCTGCGTCAATCGTCTACGGCCGGGGGCGCTGTTCGCTGGCGGCGAATCGGGATTACTACGACCAGGAGCGGCGGCAGTACGTCTGCGGATTCAATCCGGGCGGCATGGCCGACGACACGGTGCTGGTGGCCCGCGTCACGGGTCGCGATTCCCGCCCGCTGGCTACGGTCGTCAACTACGCCTGTCACGCGACAACGCTGGCTTGGGAGAACACGCTCATCAGTCCGGATTACGTCGGCGCGATGCGCGAGGTGGTGGAGGGAGCGACGGGCGTGCCCTGTCTGTTCGTGCAAGGCGCTTCCGGCGACGTGGGGCCGCGCGAGGGATTCGTCGGCGACACCGCCGTGGCGGACCGCAACGGGCGGCAGTTGGGACATGCGGCCCTGGCGGCTCTGGAAGCGGTTCCACCGCCGGATGTCTGCTACGAGTACGCGGGCCCCGTCGTGTCGGGTGCGACCCTGGGCACCTGGAAATACGTTCCTCTCAGCGGCGACCGCCGGCGGGCGTGTGAAACCTGGCAGGCGCACGAGTTCGTGGTTCCGCTGCCGTACCGCCATGACTTGCCCCGTCCCGAGGAGGTCAAGCGCGAGCGGGCCAAGTGGGAGCAGGAGGAAGCGGCTGCCAAGGCGGCCGGCGATGCGCTGCGAGCGCGGGACGCGCGGGCCATGACCGAGCGGATGACGCGCAGCTTGAGCCGCGTCGGCCACTTGCCCCCCGGCGATTGGTACCCCTACACGGTGCGTCTGTGGCGAGTGGGCGACGCCGTCTGGCTGGCGCTGGGCGGCGAACACTACAACGTGCTGCAGCGCGAGTTGCGGAGTCGCTTCTCCGAAACGCCCGTCCTCGTGGGCACGATCGCCAACGGCAGCGACGTTTCGTATCTGCTGGACAAGGACTCGTTCGGCAAAGGCCTGTACCAGGAGGACGTCGCCGTGCTGGCCCGCGGCTCGCTAGAAACGCTGATCGAGGCCATCGCGGGCAAGCTGCGGGCTTGAGAACCAATCGCACCGAACCTCAGCCCCCCGGAGTTGCAGGGCCTCCACCGGTGGGCTGACGCCGCACCGTTGGCCGCCTGCACCGTTTCAATCCGCCCCTGGGAGTTGCAGGAATTCAAACACGCGGCGGGGGCTGATCACTCCCACGACCGCGCCGTTGAGGTCCACGACGGGAACGTGCCGAAAACCGGCCACCGCGATGGCGCTGAGCGCGGCCCCGGCCGGGTCGGACTCGTACACCACCACGGGATTCGAAGTCATCACCTCGCGGACCGGCCGGTCCTTGACCTCGTCAAACCGCAAGGCCACGCGTTCCAGCACGTCGCGCTCGGTGAACACGCCCACCAGTCTGCCTTTGTCGACGACCAGCAAACTGGCCACCTGCAAACCGGCCAGCGCCTGCAGGGCGCTGTAGATGGTGTTGTCCGGCGAAATCTCTGCGTGGGGCCGCGAACGGATCGCGGCCACGGTTTCTTCGGCCAGCGCTTCCTGAATCGCGTCGCTGTACTGGCGCGGCTCGTAATTGCTGAGCGGATCGACGAAGTCCTCCAAGTGGTGTTCCAGTTTCGCCATCATCAAGCTCCTTCGCGATTTTCCATGCCCGGTTGTCCGCCGATCCGCTGCACCATGACCTGCTCCGGGAAATGATCGGCGATGTACTCCGATAGTCCCTTTTGTCCCGTCAGCCCGATCACTTTTCCATGCTCGTCCAACTCGCACACGAAGCGGGCGTCGCGCTTCTGCACCAGGTCCAGCACGGCGGAGATCGAATCGCTGTTCCGGACGCAGAACCACTCCGTCTCCAGATGCTCCCGGACCGGGATCTTGTCCAGGTCATGGGGTTGCTGCAGCAGCAACTTGATGAGCGTCCGCTCGGTGAAGATGCCCATCGGCTTGCCCTCGGCATCCACGACCACCGCACAGCCCAGTTTCTTCGACTGCAGGATCTGCGCGGCTTGCCTGACCGACGTCTCGGGCTGGATCAGGATCGCTTCGCGGCACGGCAGTGTGGAGACGCTCTCGTTTTGCAGGTTCTCTTTCAGTCCCATGAGGTTCGCCTTTGCCCTAATTGTAGCTACGAGGCCCTGAAAAACCTCGAATCGCCCTCACTCCCAACCCCTCTCCCAAAGGGCGAGGGGAGTTTTGTCAGGGCCTGTCTCAGTTGGTATGCTCGCACGGAGACGACTTGCTGAAAAGAGGGTCAAATCTCCAGGTATTCCTCCAGCGCCTCACGCATCACGCCGGCGTCGGGATCCACTCCGGTCCAAATCTTGAATCCAATCATGCCCTGGTTGACGAGCATCCCCAGGCCGTCCAGCGTCGTGCAACCGCGAGCGGCGGCGTCGCGGATCAGCCGCGTCTGGGCCGGGGTGAAGATCACGTCGGCCACCACCATGCCGGGTCGCAACGAATCCAGCTGCAAGGGCACTCGAGCATCCGCATCGCCCAAGCCGATCGAAGTCGCATTGATGACGATGTCAAAGCCGCACTCGACCGCGTAATCCCCGCTCAGGTGCACCAGGCGTGCCGGCACCTGGCCCCGTTCGTTCAACAGATCCACCAGGGTCTGGCCGCGTTCCGCCGTGCGATTCACCACGACGATCTCGGCCACGCCCGACAAGCCCAATTCGATGCCGATGGCGCGAGCGGCGCCGCCGGCGCCCAGGATGACCACCCGTTTGCCGGCCGGATCCGTGATCTTCCGCAACGACTCGACGAAACCTTTGCCATCCGTATTCTCGCCGACCAGTTTCTCGCCGACGCGATTCACGCAGTTCACCGCCCCCATGCGGGTCGCCGCTTCACTCAATTCGTCCAGATAAGGAATCACGGCGACTTTGTGCGGAATCGTGAAATGGCCGCCCTGAAACCCCATGGCGCGCATGCCCTTGACGGCGTCGGCAAGATTCTCCGGCGGCACTTCGAGCGTCAAGTACCGCCAGTCCAGTCCGGCGGCGGCAAAGGCCCGCTCGATCATGAACTGAGTCGGATTGCCAGCCACGGGCTGGCCCATCAAACAAACGATCTGCTGAATCGGCGAATCGGGCACGGAACCTCCCCTTCCTCAACAAAACGGTTTCTTCGTGCTGTCGGGCCGTATTTTGCAGTGCAAACGCCGTTCGTGCAACGCCCTAGCCTTGGCGGCGGACGGCAAGCGGCTAAATTAGAGTCTTTCTCCGGCAAGAGGTGTTTCGAGGGCCATGTCCCTAATCGAACTCCGCGATATTGCAAAGATCTACGACCTGGGCGAGGTCAAGGTGGAAGCCTTGCGCGGGGTCTCGCTGGATATCGAGCAGGGCGAGTACGTGGCGCTGGTCGGGCCGTCCGGGTCCGGTAAATCCACCCTGATGAACACGCTGGGATGCCTGGATCGGCCCACCCGAGGCAGTTATCGCCTGGCGGACGAGGAAGTGGGCAATCTGAGCGCGGACCAGCGGGCCCGGATCCGCAATCGCCGCATCGGCTTCGTGTTCCAAAGCTTCAACCTGCTGGCCCGTACATCCGCCCTGGAAAACGTCGAACTGCCGCTGCTGTATTCGGCCGGGGTATCCGCGCGCCAACGGCACCGGCGGGCGACCGCCATGCTGCAACTCGTCGGCCTGGGCGATCGACTCGATCACCATCCCGGCCAACTGTCTGGCGGCCAGCAACAGCGGGTGGCTATCGCACGGGCCTTGATCAATGAACCTTCGCTGTTGATGGCCGACGAACCGACCGGCAACCTGGACTCGCGGACCAGCCGCGAAGTCATCGACCTGTTCCGCAAGTTGAACGAAGAGCAAGCGATCACCGTCATCCTGGTGACTCATGACGCCGATGTCGCTCGTCACGCGAAACGGATCATCGCACTTCGGGATGGGCAAGTCGTCGAAGACACGCCGGATGTCGATCGAGCGTGGGCGTCGCTACACGCGGGAGAACCGGGAGATTCGGCAAGTTTGACTTTGCCGGCAGAATCGGGAAAGTTGGACTAAAACGAATCATCGCGCCGAAGATGGTGGCGTGAGGAAGCCCGCTCTGCACCGACTTGCCGTCGTTCTGATCGCGCTTGCGCCGTTGCTGGCGCCCGCAAAGTCTGCGCCTGCGCAAAACTTTCCCCGCCTTCTCCTGCCCGGCCAGTCTACCATCGAAGTTCGCCAGCCGGCGGAACTGCCGCACGTCGCGATTCCCGATGTGCCCCCGCCAGCCACGGTCGCCAACCCGGAAGCGGAGTTGCCCCAACGCCAGCTTACGCTGGACGAAGCCATCCGAATTGCGCTGACGAACAGCGAAGTGGTACGCGTCCTGGCGGGGGTGACCGCCGCCTCCAGCGGCAGCACGATTTACGACACGGCCATCGTCAACAATCAAGTGGACGAGCAGCTGTCGCGGTTTGACCCGACGCTGCAGATCAACAACAGCTTGAATCGCACGGAGTCGCCTGAAGCTCAGTTTGATCCGTTGGATCCGAGACGCGCCCTGATCGGCGGGAGCCGCACGGACGACTACCGCTTCGAGATGGACCTGTCCAAGACGACGCTCTCCGGCGGCACGGCCAGTCTGGGCGTCAACGCGGTTCCGTTAGAGCGGCGTCCGGGCATCGACCCGCAATCGCTGCAAAACATCTATCCGTTGAATCCTGCGACCCGCTCATCGCTGGACCTGAGCTACACTCAGCCGCTGTTGCAGGGCGGCGGATGGGCCGTCAATCGGGTACCCATCGTGCTGGCTCGGATCGACACCGAGCGGTCGTATTTCCAGTTCAAAGACAGTGTCCAGGAGTTGGTCCGGGGCGTGATCGAGGCGTACTGGTCGCTGGTGGCCGCGCGGGTCGAGCGTTGGGCTCGCGAGCGTCAAGTGGAACAGGCTCAATTCGTCTTGGATCTCAGTCAGGCCAGGTTCGAGCTTGGCATCCGCGACGTCGGCGACGTGGCCCAGGCCCGCGTGTCGCTGGCGAACTTCCGCTCCTCCCTGTTGACCGCCGAGAACGCGGCGCTGGAACGGGAGGCCGCGCTGCGCAACATTCTGGGCCTGCCGCCGATGGACGATGACCGAGTGGTGCCCGTCACTCCGCCGAGCAGCCAGCGGGCCGAGTTCCAGTGGAAAACGCTGCTGCGGATGGCCGAGGAACAGCGGCCGGACCTGATCGAGTTAAAGTTGGTGCTGGAGGCCGATCAACAGCAATTGCTGCAGGTCCGCAACGAGGCGTACCCGCGGCTGGATGCGGTGGCGCTGTACCGCTGGAATGGCCTCGAAGGCGAAATGCCCAACGGCGACCGGTTGAGTTCGCGGCCCGGCGGGTTCACCGACTGGGCCTTGGGCGTGAACTTTTCGGTGCCGATCGGGCTGCGGCTTGGCCGGGCCGGGTTGCGAAGTCAGGAATTGTTGATCGCCCGCGACCGGGCCAACCTGCAACAGGGCCTGCACGCGGTGACTCACGAACTGGCGCAGAACCTTCGCAGCCTGGACCGGGCCTGGGCGCAGTACCAACTGGCCCAGGAGACACGCGAGGCTGCCTGGTCCAACTTGAACCTGCAGCTCGAGAACTTTCGTGTGGGCCGGGCCCGCGCCGGCGAAACGCCTTTCGTCAACGTCAGACTGGCGATCGCCGACTGGGGCAACGCGATCAGCTCCGAAGCGCAGTACCTGACGCTGTACAACGTCGAGTTGGCCAACCTCGAGCGTCAGACCGGCACGATCCTGGAAACACACGGCATTCGCTTCTACGAGGAACGCTTCTGTACGCTCGGCCCGTTGGGCGAACTGTTCCGCGGCCGGCTGTTCCCGTCGTCGCTCGAACCCGGCGAAAACGTGCCTCGCTACCCCGACAGCCAGCGGCCCGCCGAGGAGTCGTTCAACCTGGAGAATCCGGTCGAACGCCTGAACCGCACCCGATGACTCAGCCGTGCGGCCGGGGCCAGCGCCATGGGGAGCCATGCCCGCCGATCAAACGCATCGTCGCTTCCTGTCGAGATTTCGAACAGCGACAGGTTTGTCGTCACGGAACAACGTGATAGACTACGGATATGGAAGTTAAACGGACGCGTTTGGCACACTGGACACCGGACGAGATCGAACTGGGACGCCTTTGGGTGCAGGCTTGGAAGGCTGCGGGCCCCGAACTGGAGCGGCTGAGGAGGGAGGAATTGCGGCGTCTGGATCCCCAACGCGCCATCGCGATGCTGTGCGGACCAGCCGATTACCGCGTCCCCCCGCGCGCGCCACGCCCTGCGTCGGGTCTGGTGGAACAACAGCGTTGGTTCAAGAAAGCCGCCGGCCGTGAATGACGTCATCCGAATTCGACGACGACTGGGACAATCCGATCTGTGGGTTTCGCCGGTGGCCTTGGGCTGTTGGCCGCTGGCGGGGATTACCAGCGGCGAACTGACGGACGAAGCGGCTGTGGCGGTGATCGACGCAGCATTGGAAGCGGGCGTCAACCATCTGGACACGGCCCACGCTTACGGCCGCGGCGGCGAAAGCGAACGGCGCATCGCGCAGGCGATCCGGAACCGCCGCGACCAAGTTGTCCTGGCGACCAAGGTGGGCGTTTACTGGGACCACGACGGCGCTCTGCAGCGGACCGGAAGGCCCACGCTGTTGCGGCAGCATGTCGACGAGAGCCTCCGGCGTCTGGACGTCGAGGCGGTCGACCTCCTGTATTTCCATGCTCCGGCCGAAGATGCTCCGCTGGCCGATTCCGCGGGTTTCTTCCGCCAGATGGTGGCCGAGGGAAAGACGCGTGCCGTGGGCGTGTCGAACCTGTCCGTCGACCAGATGGAAGTCTTCATGGCCGAGTGTCCGATCGTCGCCTGCCAGGTGCGATATAACCGGCTGCAGCGCGAGATCGAAGCGGACATCCTGCCCTGGTGCCGCCAGCGCGACGTGAGCGTCGTGGCCTACGAACCGCTGGCCCTGGGACTGCTGACCGGCAAGTTCGCCCGCGATCACGTCTTTGCGGAACACGACTGGCGGCGCCGCTCGCCGCTGTTCGCGGGCGAGGCGTGGTCGAGGAACCTGGACGAGGTCGAGCGTCTGCGTCCGCGGGCGGCGGCGCGCAAGTGTTCGCTGGCCCAGTGGGCGGTCGGCTGGACGATTTCGCAGCCCGGAGTGACGGTCGCCTTGTGCGGCGCCAAGCGGCCCGAACAAATCCGGGAAACGGCCCAGGCCATGCTGCTGGCCGAGTCCTGGGGCGGCACATGGGACTAGCAACTTGAGGAAGGCAGCCACCAGGCGCAATCGGTCATGATTCATGTTCCGCGCGAGACCCAAACAAGACTGGAGAAAGATGATGAGATCCATACTTCCCTTGGCTGCGATGCTCGGCACGTTTTGGTTTGCGGCGGCGCACGCGGCGGAGACGCCCGCCAGAGAGGCCGCCGGACGCCGCGCCATCATTTTGCCCGACTACTGCAATACCCCGGACGCGATGGCCGTGCTGCCGGACGGAACGATCATCCTGTCGGTGCCCAACTTCACCGATACGGCCTCGCCCGGCGTGCTGATGAAGATCTCGCGCGACGATGCGGTTTCTTTGTTCTGCAAGCTGCCGTTGCACCCGCAGACCGGTCACGTGTTTCCGATGGGAGTTCGTCAGGCGCCCTCGGGCGACCTGTACGTCGCCGACTGCCAGATCATGGACGACACGCCTGACAACTCGCGGCTGCTGTGCATTCCCGTGACCGACGGCAAGCCGGGAAACGTCGAGTTGGTGGCCGACGGGCTGAACGTGGCCAACGGCGTGGCGATCCGCGACGGTTTTGTGTACGTCACGGATTCAGGGACGGGCAAGACGCCCGACGGAGCCGTGGCGAGTGCCGTCTATCGGTTCCGTCTGGACGAGCGCGGCACGCGGGTCAAAGCCGGCGGCGACGATCCCCACCTGGTCGCCACGCTCAAGACCGTGTGCAAGGACATCCCCGTCGGGGCCGACGGAATCGACTTCGATGAACGGGGCAACTTGTACGTGGCCAACTGCGGCGATGCGGTGATCGAGAAGATCGTGCTGGGCGCAGCGGGCCGGGGCGTCCGTCAGGAAGTGCTCACCGCCCCCGGCCAGATGAAATCCGCCGACGGCATTTTCTACGACCGTTCGACGCAGCGCATCTATGTCGCCGACATCCTGGCGAACGCGATTCGGGCCGTGGCCCTCGATGGCCGCGTGGAGACAGTCGCCCAGAACGGCGACAACGACGGTTCGGCCGGGCAACTTGACGGCCCCAGCGAGGCGGTCGTCTCCGGCCGAGAACTGATTGCTGCCAACTTTGACCGGGTTTTTCCGGGCAGCGTCAACACGCACTCGGAGAAGCCCTACACGCTGGCCGTGATCCACATGGCCGATTAGCCAGCGCGTTTTCGGAAAAGGGGACATTCTACTTTTCTCAGACCGAACACCGGCTCCCAAAAAGTAGAATCTCCCCTTTTTGTACGGCGCGTCAGTTTCGATACATGCGTTCCCACTGCCGTTCGCGGGGATCCTTGAGGCCGTCGGCCAGTCGCTGCAGGGCTTCGGTTTCGATCTGGCGGACGCGTTCGCGAGTCAGGTTCAGCTTCTCGCCGATTTCCTTCAGCGTGTGCGGTTCCATGTCGCCCAGGCCGAAGCGCATGCGCAAGACCGTGGCCTCACGCTCGTCCAGGTGCTCAATCATCTGCAGTACGCTGGTCAAGACGTCGTGGTCCAGCAGTTCATCTTCGGGCGTTTTCATCCGCTCGTCCATGACCATTTCGCCCAGCGACCAGCCCAATTCGGCCTGGTCGGTCTGAGGCGTGGAATTGTAGATGCGGATGGCCTTTTTGATGATCGGCAGCTTCTTCTTGGGAAGCCCCAGCACGCGGGCGATTTCTTCGTGGGTCGGCGTCCGGCCCAACTCCTCGCTCAGCCGGGTGTTGGCCCGCCGCCATTTGGAAAGCAATTCGACCATGTACGCCGGAATGCGGATGGTCTTGGCCGAGTTGATCAGGGCGCGTTTGATCGACTGCTTGATCCAGTAGCTGGCGTACGTGCTGAACCGCGTGCCCATGGTGGGATCGAAGCCCTCGACGGCGCGGAGCAGGCCCAAGTTGCCTTCCTCGATCAGGTCCTGCAGCCCCAAGCCCTTGCCGGAATAGCCGCGGGCGATGTTTACCACCAGGCGCAGATTGGCCCGCACCATGCGATCGCGGGCTTGCGCATCGCCCAGCGCGATGCGCGCGGCCAACTCCTGTTCGTCCTCGGCGGTCAGCAAGGAAGTCTCGTTGATCTCCCGCAGGTAGGTTTCCAGCGGCGTTTGCAGGGACGAATCGGTCTTGCCGCGCCGGCGGCCGCGGCGGAGTTCGTCGAGTTCGTCCACCTCGGACCCGTGAGGCTCCGGCGGCACTTGCTCTTCGTCGTCTTCCTCGAACAGACCGGCGTCGAGGACTAGGTCGTCGTCCAGCAGGTCATCGGTGTCGGCCAACGGTTCGGCTTCGACGAGATCGTCTTGAAGATGATCGGCTTCGGTCAGTTGCATGAGCTGGGTTGCTTTCAGGTGGCACAGGCATCCCGCCTGTGCAAAGCGCCATGGCAATCCGTTTTGAAAAACCCATGTTGCCAAGCGGACAAGATCCGCAGGCACGTCCTGCGTGTCCAATCCTGTATCGACCCGCCGTGGGTTGCGACTGAAGTCAGCACGGGAGCTGATGAAGTGCGCCAGATGAACCCGCTGTAGGGAACGTAAGCGACAGACGGGCTGACCGGAAACTGGCGATCGAGCCGATCACGCTTCGTGCTTGCACAACCAGCACAAGTCGTGCTGTCCGACCAAGCCAGAGAGCGGCGGTTGGGGGCGGGGAGATAAGCAAAAAGCCCGGCTTTATCAAAAAGCCGGGCTTTCTCCGGTCGCATGCCAGACGTATCCTGCCGCGTCCAACCTACTCTGCCGGTTCGTCGGACGGGGGCGATTGCTCCGCCGGTGCGGCCCCTCGCGCCGGCCGCGGCGCGATCAACGGACCGGCTTCTCCCAGGCCGCCTTTCAGAGCCGCCCGATGTTCCCGCTCCTTGGACTTCTCTCCATGCTCCTCTTCCTCCGCCCACTCGACGCGCTTCCGCGACAGGCCGATCTTCCGTTCCTCCGTGTCCACCCGCAGGATCTTGACTTCGATCTCCTGGCCGACCTTGACCACTTCGTCCGGGTTTTCCACCTTGTGGTCCGCCAACTCCGAGATGTGCAGCAACCCCTCCAGGCCGTCCTGCAAGCCGACGAACACACCAAAGTTGGTGATCTTGGTGACTTTGCCGCGCACGACCTGTCCGGGCTGGTAGTTGTTGGGAATGTCGTGAGTCCAGGGATCCTCGTCCAACTGCTTCAGGCCCAAGGCGATCCGCCGCCGTTCGCGGTCCACGGACAACACGCGGCAGGTGACCTGCGCGCCCTTTTCCAACAACTCGTTGGGATGGCTGATCTTCCGCGTCCAGGACATGTCCGAGACGTGCAGCAGCCCGTCGATGCCCTCTTCCAACTCGACAAACGCGCCGTAGTTGGTCAAGTTGCGCACGCGGCCAGTGACCACGCCGCCTTCGGGATACCGTTCGCGGACCCGGTCCCAGGGGTTCTCCTGGGTCTGCTTCATGCCCAGCGACAACTGCTGGCCTTCGCGATCGACGCCCAAGATGACCACGTCGATATCGTCGCCGATGTTGACCAACTCGTTGGGATGATTGATCCGCTTGGTCCACGACATCTCGCTGATGTGCACCAGGCCCTCGATGCCCGGTTCGAGTTTGACGAACGCCCCGTAGCTCATCACGTTCACCACCGTCCCGTGGTGGGTCGTGTTCACGGGGTACTTCTCCACGACCGTGTCCCAGGGGTTGGCTTGCTTCTGCTTCAAGCCCAACGCGATCTTCTGCTTCTCGCGGTCGATGTGCAGGATCACGACTTCGATTTCCTGATCCAGGGCGACCATTTCGGACGGGTGCCCGATGCGTTCCCAACTCATGTCGGTAATGTGCAGCAAACCATCGATCCCGCCCAAGTCGACGAAGGCGCCGAACTCGGCAATGTTCTTGACCACGCCCTTGCGAATCTGGCCCTCGACCAACTCCTCCAGCAGCCGTTCGCGATCTTCCTTGCGCTGCTTCTCGATCAGCGACCGGCGGCTGACCACGATGTTTCGCCGGGTCTCGTCGATCTTCAGCACCTCGCACTGCACGGAGCGGCCGATGTAGTCGCCGATGTCGGACGGGCGGCGGATGTCCACCTGGCTGGCGGGCAAGAACACGTTGACGCCGATGTCGACCAGCAAGCCGCCTTTGATCTTGCGTGTGACCGTTCCCGTGACGACCTGCCCCTCCTTGACGGAGTTCATCACGTTGTCCCACTCGATCAGCTTCTGCGCTTTGCGGCGGCTCAGGCTGACCATGCCGAAGGGATCTTCCGTGGGTGCGAACTCCTCTTCGACTTCCTCCACCAACACCTTGATGATGTCCCCGATGGCCGGCGGTTCTTCCTGCTCGTCCCACTCGTTCCGCGGAATCGAGCCCTCGCTCTTAAACCCCACGTCCACCAGCACCGTGTCCTCGTCGATGCGGATCACGCGGCCCTCAATGATCTTGTTGATTGCGAACCCGCGATCGGTGTCAATCAAGTCGATCATCGCGGACGGATCTTCAATGTCCGCTACCGCCGTGTGGAAAAGGTCGTCAATTTGGTGGTCGCTTTCCAGATTTCGAATCAGATTACGGTTAACCATGTTTCACTCAGAACGGCTGTGCTTCGCCGAGCCACCGCACGCCAAATGCTGTCAACGGCTGGCAAAACACGCAAGCACGTGCCTTTCGGTAAGGCATAGACATAGGGAGACAATCCCAGCCCCTTGGGCCGTCACCGTGACGGCCGCGCATCAAAGGACTGGCCGAAGTTCGCAAATTTAGCAGATTCGCCAACTTAGGGCAACAGTCAGCAGGGGACACCGGACTGGTTTTCCGGGGTGAGCGGGAGGAAAAAGGAGTCAGGGATCAGGAGTCAGGGGTCAGGAGTCAGGGGGGCGGGGTTCGGGAGGGAATCGGCATGAGGAGGAAACTGGCCCGATTTGCGTCAAATCCAAGGACCACAGCGGTTTCTGGTCAATAACCAAGCTCCAGAAAACGTTATTCCGAGTGTTGTCACCACACCGCGTGACGAGCCAATCCCCGCCACGGAGTGTCGCGGCTTACGTGTCGTGCGGTTGCCTAGCGACTGGAAACGAGGACTTCCCCGGCGATTTTCGTGTCCGGAAAGCAGGCCAAGGCGTAACGGTTGCGTCCGTCCTCGATCTGCACGCGGAACACGGACTCCCCACCAACTGGGATCAGGCCTCGGCCCGCGCGCAGGCCCAGCGTGTGTTCGCCCGCGGGCAACTCGAGTCGCAGCACCTGAATCGTGTCCGGCAGCAACGCCCAGCATCGCGTATCGGCCGATTCCGTCGCCTCCCAGACGACGCCGGCCACGTCCAGGGCCAGGCTGCCCCAGCTGCTCAAACCGTCGACTTGCTCCTTGACGGCGTAGACAGCGGCTTTTTTGACCGCGCGGCGGGCCACGGCGCGGGCCAAAATGTGAGGATACAGGGCTTGATATTGCTGGACTGCTAGCTGGCCCACGTCCGTGACCGTTTCCGTGGCGCCCGCCGGCTGCCCGGCGACACTGACCAGGACGCGGTCGACCTGATTCTCTGACGTGATAACCTGGGGGACCTTGATCGGCGCCAGCGTGGGCGGCAACGAGTGTTTGCCGACGGCGCTCAGGATGCGGTCGGCAATCAGCATCGCCGCGCTGGTCGGGATCTCACTCACCTCGCGTTTGTACGGTCCGCGTCCGACGAAGGCGAACAGGTACAGCACGCCATTGCCCGGCGCGGAATGCCGGCCCTCGCGCGCCCGCTGTAAATCGAATCCTCCGGCGGAGAAACCGGGCTGCCACGAGACCACGGTGGCGAACGAGCGTTCGGCGTCGTCGTAGGCGCCGTGCGTGGCTTCGCGGAGCACGCCGTGCAGATACGCCCCCACGGCCACCCGCTGATACGCGGCCTTGGGATTCTCCTCGTCCAGTTGCGCGCCCGTTTCGATAATCTGCTGCTGCTTGGCCGTCACCTGCAGGCTGTACGCCTCGGCGTCTCCCCCCTCGCCCATCAGATTGGCCAAGGCCAGCATCACGCGGATCAGCACCTTTTCGTAGTCTTCGCCCGCGTAGGCCCGCTGGTTGTCGTCCATCACATAGGACAGGGCGGCTTCGGTAACGTCTTTCTGTTCCAGGTAATCGAACCGGTCCCGGACCTCGCGCAGCATCTGCTCGGCGCGCTGGGGACGGCCCGCAAACAGTTGCGCCGTGGCGAGATCCAGCGAGATCACGTCGGCGTCTTTGCCGGCCCCTGTCAACGCTTTCTCCAGCTGCTCCGCCGCCAACTCGACTTGCCCGCGATAGTACAGATCGCGGGCGCTGCGAACCCGATCGGCGTGAGTTGCGCAGCCCGCGACGGCGGCCAGCAGCAGGACGCTGACACAAGCGGGAACTCCAAACGGGTACAGTTTCGGTATCATGACAGTCTTGCACGGCCGCCGTGGCACGGCTTACTTGTTAGCCGTGCCCCGCTGATCCGCCGTGGCACGGCTAACAAGTAAGCCGTGCCACACGGACCAGTCAGCTGCATCAGCCCTTGAAGGGGCTGTAATTCTTGACCGCTCCCAGCGCCGAGCGATGGTAGCCTTTACGGACCGTCGCCGACTCCTTGTCGTACTGCCCGTTATGCACGTTGACCAACTCCATGGTCAGCAGGTAATCGCGCTGGTAGCTGTGATTGCTTTGCGTTGTGCCGGACGTCAGCGTGGCATACAGCAGGTAGTCGAACGGCTGGCCCATCTGCTCCAGGCTTTCGACAAACATCCGCATGTTGGATGGGACAAACAGCGAATCGGGCCGCAGGCGGGTCTGCTGCAGGCCCGCGTCGACAAACCGCTTGCTGACGGGACGAAACGTTCCCGATTGGACAATGCGCGTATCGATCTGCTGGTAGATCTGGTCCTTGAAATCGCCGATTTCTTCAGCGCTCTTGTTCTCCACGCCGACAAAACAGATCGCCAGCGGCCCGGCCGGCAGCGGTTGGTCGGGATTGTAGCCAGCGGGCTGAAATCCCCCGGCGTGCCTTCCCAGCAACTGCGCCACGGCGGTATCGATCAGCGGATTGAACGTCTCCGCCCCCGCATCGTGGCTCCCCACCATGTCCTTCTGGTCCGGGCTCAACACCTGTGCATACTGATGCCCCCGGCAACCGCCCAGCGCCAGCACGCCGGTAGCGCCGCCCAACGCGACCGCACAACACCCCAAGAATGCCCGTCGATCCACGACTGTACTCCGCATGCCAGACCTTGGCGAAAAAACACCCCAGAACGCGAACGCAGGCCGAAGAAAACGGCTCGACTTGTAGTCTTAAAGTCGGCTGGAGGCAACATCAAACTGGAACAGAATTGGCATCCGGGGTGAGGAACAAAGTGGTGCTAGCTGCGGAGCGATCAACGCCGATGAGTGGGCAGACGTGCGGACGGCGACGTCGCGACAGCTCGATAACGGTTCCCGACGCTTTCGTCTCGTTCACCTTTTCCGGTTTCCGTGTGCGCCGCTTGCCGTGAGGCTGGGCTTCTCCGATAATACGCTAGTGCGTCGTCAAGGCTAGATGTTGGGGTAGCGGAGGTGGCGTAAGCTTCCAGCTTGCGGCGATTTGTTCCTGGCAAGCTGGAAGCTTACCCCACTTTTTATCATTGACGACGCTCCTGGGGCTGCAATCAAGGAGTTTCCATGTCCACGGCAACCGCCCCGCCCGCCACGCCTGAAATCGTTGCCAGGACGCTGCCGCGCGATTGGGCCAGCGACTGGAGTCTGGCCGATTTGCAGCAGCATCTCGGCGGGATTCCCGCCGAACGCATCCGGCTGATCCCGGCGCCCGGCACAGCGACCGAGCAAGATCTGCTGGACATCGCGGAACGCGAAGATCGGCTGTACGAATTGGAAGACGGCGTCCTGGTGGAGAAGGCTATGGGGTGGCAGGAAGCGGTTCTGGCCGCATGGATTATTGGGGAATTCACAGCGTACCTGAAAACGCACGATTTGGGCCAAGTCATGGGGGCGGACGGGCCGCTGAAGATCCTGCCGGGCAAGGTCAAGCTGCCCGACGTGTCGTTTATTGGCTGGAGCCGGTTTCCCAAGGAGCGGTTGGGACGGCGGCCGATCCCGGCCCTGGTCCCGGATCTGGTGATCGAGGTGCTGTCGGACACCAACACCAAACGCGAAATGGATCGCAAGCTGAAGCAGTACTTTCAAGCCGGCGTAAGTCTCGTCTGGTACATCGACCCCAAGACACGGTCGGCCCGCGCGTTCACGAGTCCGGCCGCCGTGACGGAAATCGACGAAGACGGCTCGCTCGACGGCGGCCAAGTGCTGCCCGGTTTTCGGCTCTCGTTGCGCTCGTTGTTCGAACGAGCCGACCGGCAAGGCCCTGGATCCGAGGAATGACTCGACGCGGCTCGTCGAGGACGGTCGGGACACACCACCGCTGCCACCCCTTACGCGCAGCAACTCGGTGAACGCTTCCGCCAAATGACCGTTGTTGACACAGAGCGGATCGGGGAGAGAATAGACGCATGGCCCAAACGGTTGGCATCATTCGACGATTCCCTCTTGAGGTTCCATGATGGCTGCACGGCAGGATTCTGAAGTGCTTGTGGTCGGTGCGGGTCCCGTGGGGTTGTTCGCGGGGCTGGCTTTGACGCAGCGGGGCGTGCGAATCCAGATCATCGACAAAATGTCCCGGACGGGCGTCCACAGCTATGCCCTGGCGTTGCACGGGCGGGCGCTGCAGTTGTTGCGTCCCTACGGCCTGCTGGACAAGATCCTGAGGCAGGCGTATCCGATCCGCACGGTCGGCCTGTTTGACCAAGGCCGCCAGCGGGCGGAGGTCTCGCTGCCCGATGCGCAGGACGGGATTCCCGCGCTGGTCGTGCTGCCGCAGGACGCCCTGGAACGCGCTTTAGAGGAAGCCCTGGCGGCCCACGGAGTGCGCGTGCAATGGAATCACGCCGTGTCGCAGTTGGCCTCACACCAGGACCACGCGGCGGTGACGATCGATAAACTGGTCCAGGAATCCGTCGGCTACGCGGTGGCGCACACCGAATGGATGGTGGCCAAATCGACCACGTTGAAGGTGCCGTACGTGATCGGCGCCGACGGCCACCGGTCGGCCGTCCGGCGGGAACTGGACATCGAATTTGCCGAGGCGGCCGAAGCCCAGAGTTACGCGGTGTTCGAGTTCGACACCGACTTCGCCCTGGACCACCAACTGCGGCTGATCCTGGGCGAACGCACCGCCGACGTGCTTTGGCCGCTGCCCGGCAACGCTTGCCGCTGGAGTTTTCAGCTGACCGATTTGGTCGCCCCGGCTGCGGCCCGGCGCCGTGACCGACTGGGTGTGATGATCGGCTCGGCCCAGTACCCGGCCATGACCGAAGACGACCTGCACCGGCTGATCGGCGAGCGTGCCCCTTGGTTCCGGGGCAGCGTCTCGCGTCTGAATTGGCAGATCGTGGTGCGCTTCGAGCGGCGGCTGGCTCGCGCGTTCGGCCGGCAGCGGGTGTGGCTGGCCGGCGACGCCGGACACATGACCGGGCCGGCAGGGTCGCAAAGCATGAACGTCGGGCTGCGCGAAGCGGAAGACTTGGCAGGCATCCTGGCGGGAATTCTCCGCGAGGCCCAGCCGGCGGAGCAGTTGCAAACGTACAACGAGCAGCGGCTGGCCGAATGGCGCCGGTTGCTGGGACTCGACGGAGCCTTGACCTCGGACACCGCAACCGATCCGTGGCTGAGCCAGCACAGCGCGCAGCTGCTGCCGTGCCTGCCCGCCACCGGTGCGGAGTTGGCCCGCCTGGCCCAGCAACTGGGCCTGCGGTTTGCATGAGCCCCCGAGAACTTGGATCGAGTCAGAACGGAGAACGCAGAGCCGTGCCGCAGACACCAGACGAAGTACTCGCCGCCGAATTGAAGAAACTGGCGGTTCGGACCACGAAGAAGGAAGCCGGGGCCGGCGTCGTGAGCTGGGTGGCGAAGAAGTTGCCCACCGACGCTTTCAAACTGGAGTTGCAGATCGAAGCCGATGCCGAAACCGCATTGCGGACCGCATTCGAGGTGCTCCAGGAAGAAGGCACGCTGCGCGACGACATCGCCTGCGAGTCGAGCAACCCAACCGTTTCGGCCGTAATCGGTTCCGGTTTCTTGCGTCTGAACCCGGCCGTGGTCACGGTGGAGGTGGTCCCGTCGGGCGCCGGCAATTCGATCGTGACCATC
Source organism: uncultured Pirellulaceae bacterium (assembly GCA_964409865.1). Taxonomy (GTDB): domain Bacteria; phylum Planctomycetota; class Planctomycetia; order Pirellulales; family Pirellulaceae; genus Anammoximicrobium. The sequence continues at coordinate 400 of CAYPGE010000156.1, read as the reverse complement.
GTCGGCGCGGCCAAGGAGGGACTGATTAAACAGCACGGCGGTCAGAAGGCGGCAGAGAGGATCGCCCATCTGCTGCGAAGCAAATGCCTCTTCCGCAGCCCCAAACGCGGCGAAGTGTCATGACGGGCGGCAAAAGGTTTGATTTACGCCGTCCACCGGAGTAACTTGGGCCAGTAGCAAGTCGTAGTAGTGGCGGATGTGGAGAAACCTGGGCGAAGAGCACCTTCATCTTTCACCTAATCTTTCACCTAATCTCCTCCGGCTCCAAGGCAGGAGGGAAGAGATGACGAGAGAGATTAGGTGAAAGATTAGGGTTTTGGGTTTCGGCGCAGTTGGCTAATTTTACGGCTCGTCAGCAGAATTTGTGGGTCACGCGGCGAGAGAAGCAATGTTGAAGCGG
>CAYPGE010000155.1:0-18219 GCA_964409865.1 uncultured Pirellulaceae bacterium | reverse complement strand
CCTCCAGGCCCCGAGAGTGGCAGCGCGACGTCCTCTGGGGTCGTCAGTCCGGCCGGCAGCGCGATCTCCGGAGCGTCGTTGACGCCGCTGATGGTGTAGGTCAGCGTGGCGGAACTGATCTGATCGTCCGCCGGCGACGCGGTGGGGCCGGGATCGAGGATCGTCATGCTCAGGATGTCCGTTCCGGCAAAGTCTTTCACGCCCTGGAAGCCGACGGCGTTGGGGGCCGCGAGCGTCGTCTGGATCTGCCTGCCGGTGCCCGTGAGCACGACGTGGCCCGAGCCGCTCCCGGCGATACCCCAAGCGGGCACGCCGCCGGCGATGCCGGGCAGTACCGTAAACGTCCCCTGATCGGCGTGCAGCGTGACGGTCCAGATGACGTTGGCCCCGATCGGCACGTTCATCTCGGCGTCGTTCACGGCGATCTGCAGCGCGACCGCGGTGTCCTCGATGATCTGGGCTGGCGGGTTGATATTGATCGTGGGCGCGTCGTTGATCGGATTGATGGTGATGGTGACGGTCTTGTTGTCCACGCCGTTGGCTTCGTCCCTTGCTTGGATCAGCAGTATCTCGTCGCCAGGATTGGTCGTGAAGTAGTTCAGGTTCCCCCGGTAAACCACGCCGCCTGCGGCAAACGTCGCATTCAGCTGTTGTTGCGTGCCGACCAGAGAGATGGCCGTCGTACCATTGCCGGTCACGCCGCCCGCCCCGACGCCTCCGGAAACCGCCGTGTCGACCGTCAAAGTGCCGCGGAAGACCTGCAGCGTCATTTGAAGTTCCCCGGTGCCTTCGGCGGCGTCTACGTCGGTGACCTGGACCTGCAAAGGCAGGTCGGTATCTTCGTCTACGGTGACGCTGGCCGCGGGCACGGTGATCACCGGAGGATCGTTGACGGCGACGACCGTGACGGTCACGGTGCCGCGAGCGGTCAGCGGGTTCATGAGTCCCGCATCGGTGTTGCCGCGATCGTTCACCGTGACGACCACCGTGTCCTTGCCGTTGTAATTCAGGTTGGGCGCGTACTGGACGCCCGTGGCCGCGGACAAAGTCGCGTTGATCGCGGCCAGCGGAGCCGTGAATTCCACCGTGCCGCCGCTGTTGCTGCCGTTGAAATCGCCGGACGTCAGACCGTAGTTCGTGCTGACCGTGAGCGTGCCGTGACTGGCGGACAGCGTGACCGTCAATCTCCCGTCCCCCGGCGATTCGCTAACGTCCACGTCGACAACGGGATTGGCGGGCCACTTGATGTGGACGGGCACGTCTTCGCTGGTCAGCGGTGCCGGCGCAACCCCTGGTGGCACTGACCAGGGCAATTGCGGCGCGTCGTTGACGGCCGCGATCGCGATCGGCACCGCGACCGTCGTCGGCGTCACCGCGCCTCCCGTATTGCCCTTGTCATCGGCCACGATCGTCAGCACGTCCGGACCGTTGTAGTTCAACGCGGGCCGGTAGGTGAGTCCCGACAGCGCGGACAAAGTTGCGTTGATCTTGCCGGGGCTGACCTTGTCAATCGCAATGTGGCTGGTCCCGTTGCCAGTCACATCCGCCGGCTGGAGGCCGCCGGAGACCGTCAAGTCCAGAGTCAGGGTACCGTGGCTGACCTGCAGGTCCACCTTGAGTTGGTTCGTGCCGTCCGCGACATCCACGTCCGTGACGGCGATCGAGGGGAAGGTGTGCGGACTGTCCTCGTTGACCAACTGTTCGCCCGGCGCGGAAATGACCGGCGGATTGTTCACCGGGACGACCGCCACCACGAACGAGGCTGTCGAGACTCGCGCCGGCGGCGGCCAGTTGCCCAGATCGTTGGCCGTCACCGTGACCGTGTCGTTCCCGTTCAGGTACGGCAATCCCTGATACGTGATGCCGGCGCCCAGCAAGGTGTTGACATCGGCCAAGAGCCCACTCACGATCACGGATTGGGAACCGTCGTTGGCGACGGTGACGCCTGGCGGAACGATGTCGCTCAGGTCGATCGTGCCGCGACCGGCCGACAGCGTCACCGTCAACTGGCCGCTGCCGGTGCCTGCCGGGTCGCTCGTTGTCTCGGTGAGGTCCACGTCGGCCAGCGAAATTCCCGTGATCAGCCGGGGTTGGTCCTCGACGGCAGACTGAGGGCTGGATGGGACCGTGATGACCGGTGCGTCGTTCACGGGCACGACGGTGATGGTCATGGTGGCGGTGGTCGTCTTTGGGCCGTTGGGCGGCGCCGGCGTGGCCGGACTCTTGCCTTCGTCGTTGGCCGTGATGCTGAACAGCACCTTGCCGCTGGCGTTGGACGCCCCCCGATACTTCAATCCGTCCGGATGCGCCAACATGGTGTTGATGTCCGTCAGCCTGCCGCGCACCTGGACGTTGGCGCCGGGGCTGCCCGTCACGGTCAAGCCGGGCACGACCGCCTGGTTCACGGTCAGGGTGCCGGCCTGCGCGTTGGGCGCGATCGGGCTGACAGTCAGCGTAACTGTGATCACGCCATCAGCGCCCGCTTCCGTGACATCGGGATCAAAAATCGAAATCGCGGGGATGCGCAGATCGGTGTCTTCGGCGACCGACGGGGCGGTGCCCGGCAGCGAAATCTGCGGGGCGTCGTTGATGGGATGGACCGTAATCGTGATCCGTCCGACGCCGGTCGCCGCAGCTCCGCCCGTGTTGCCCAAGTCATTGGCCGAAATGGTCAAGACCTCCAGACCGTGCGTACTGTTGACATTCAGCAACCCCTGGTAATTCACGAACGAGTCGAGCAGTTGATTGATGGCGGTCAGCGTGCCGCTGAGGCCGACCAGCGAAGTACCGTTTCCGGTGATCAGCGGGCCGCCTGGCACCGTGGTGTCGACGGTGATGGTGCCGCGCAGCGCCGACAACTGCACGGAAATCACGGCGTTGCCGGCATCGGCATCCGTGATCTCGATGTCGCCCAGGCTGCGGACGTTCAGGATGGCGTCCTCGTCGACCACCGCTGGGACCAGAGGAACGGTGACGACCGGAGGATCGTTCACCTCGCTGACGTAGACTGTCACCTGCCGCACGTCCGACTTGGCCCCTCCGCTGCCCGACGCTCCGCCGTCGTCGGCGGCCACGGTCAGCATCTCAAACCTGGGGCTCGCCGTATTGCCGGCAAAGTTGGGTGGAGGCGTGTAGCTCCAGCCGTTGGGATCGCTCAACGTGGCGGCAATCTCCGCCACCGGCGCCGTGATGGTCACGGCGGAGGTGGCGTTACCGATCACCTGCGTGAGAGGATTCACGCCCCCTGCGATCTGCTTGATGGTCAAGACACCATTGGGCAACAGGCCGTCGTTGCGTCCGGTTACTGTCAGCACGACCGTGATGGGGGTTGCGTCCGAATCCACGTCTACCAAGTTGAAACCGCTCAACGGCAACTCCGTATCTTCATCGGCCGCGACGGTCGGCGGGGCGGTGACCACCGGCGCATCGTTCACGGCCGCGACCGCGACGGTGAACGAAGCCGAGGCCGTCTGGGCTGGCGGCGGCCAGTTGCCAAGGTCGTCGGCGCTGACCGTAATGACGTCGTTGCCGTTCAGATCGAGCAGTCCCAGGTAATCGACGCCCGCGGCCAGGATCGCGTTGATGTCCGTCAAGTCGCCTTGCAGGGTGATCGCTGAGGTCCGATCGCCCGTTACGGTCACGCCAGCCGCTGCACTTTCGTCGACGTCCAACGTCCCGCGTTCTGCCGTGATTAGGACCGTGATTTGGCCGCTGCCGGCCCCCGTAGATGTGATCTCATAGAGATCGACGTCCGTAACCGCGATGCCTGCGATCGTCAGCGTTTCATCTTCCGTCGCCGGCAGTGTGCCGGGAACGTAGATCAGGGGGGCGTCGTTCAGGGCGACGATCGAAATCGGGACCAGTTTCACGTCCTGCTGCGGGCCGCCGGTGCCGGAACTGCCGCGGTCGTCGGCCACGACCGTCAAGCGATCGGTGCCGTTGTAATCCGGCGTGTTGAGGTAGGTCAGCCCGGCCAGCGTGCTGTTGATTTGGGCCAGCGTACCGGTCAGGACGACGCGGTTGGAACCGTTGCCGGCGATGCCTCCCGGCAGGTAGATCGTCGCGACGTCCAGTTGGCCGTGGATCACGGACAGCGTGACCTCGATCGTCGCCCCTGCCGCGTCGGGATCCACGATCTGCAGCCCGGAAACGGGCAACCGGACGTCCTCTTGGGTGGTCAGTTGGTCGGGACCCACGATCTTCGGCGGATCGTTGGAGATGATCTCGACGCGGTAGTCTTCCACTTCGCCGTCGATAGCCAGGCCGGTGGGCGCCAAACCGCCTTCGCTGCCGAAGCGGAAACGGGCGTATGTGACGCCCGAACCTGTCGGCGGGGGGATCCAGATCGTCAATTGGTTGACTCCCGCCTGGACGCCGACCTTCTGGAACACCTGCTCGTACTGGTCGTTCCAGTCGCCGTCGCCGTTCAGATCGAGCCAGCCGTCCAAGTACCCGTCCTGGGAAGCGATGACCGTGACGGGCACGGGAGCCCCAGGCGTCAACACGCGGTCGAAGCGGACACCGTCTTCGTCGTCGCCGTCCAGAGCAATCACACCGCCGCCCAGGTGGACGACGTGAACGCCATATCCGGAGTCCCGGATGACGGCCACGGTCGACGCGGCGATCTCGGAGGCCGTGCTGGTGACCTGGAAGGGGATCGTGATATTGCCCTGGATCGCCTGCCCGTTCGCGTCGAACTCAAAGCGGCGGACTCCCAGGCTGTCGATCAAGTGGAAAGTGTGGCCGTCCAGCACGCCGCCTGCTGCGCCGAACGAACCAAGTGCCGAAGTGCTGCCGGGGGCGACCCAACCCGGCCCGCCGATCTGCACGGTGCCAGCACCTAGGTTCTTGGGCACCAGGCCCGCCGAGTCACTCAACCCGCCCGGATCGGCGACCGACTGCTGGACCGCCGCCACCATCGCATTGGCGATATCGTTGGCGGAGAAGGAGAGTTGGACCGGAACGCGCACCCCAGCCGCGGTGCCGTTGAAATCGAACTCGAAGACCACCGTGCTGCTGCCGTCGTTCACTTGGAACGTCTGACCGTCGCGCACGGCGGTCCGCTGCAGCAAGCCGCTTGCCGAGGCGTCCAAACGATGCTCAATCCCCGCGCCCAGGTCGATCAGGACGTAGGTTGGATCGGTGCTGGCGTCGACCGCCGGCGCCAAGCCGCTGATGGCTCCTTCGTCGACCGCCAATTGCACGGCGGCCCGAATCGACTCGGCCACTTCGGCGGCCGAACTCAGGGCATTCACCGCCACCGGACGCGCGCCGGGATGAGTCAGGCCGCCCCCCGTCTCGAACTCAAAGACGGCCGTGTTGAGGGCGTCCCTGAGCGTGAACGTCTGACCGTCGGCCACGCCGCCTCCCGCGGTTCTGCGCACGAGGATCGTCAGGCACGGCGTGAGCCGGAACCCCAGTCCGGCTGCGGGCACGGTCAGCGTGAGCGGCGTCTGCCCGCCGTAGGTCATGGTGCTGTTCTGGAAGTCGATTTCATGACTCAACGCCCCGCGCACGTGCAGCGCGCCGTCGCCGAGTTCGGTGAGGTCCACCGCCGGCGAATAGTATGCCAGAGGGGCCGGCGGAACGGGCAGCGGGTAGCGCAGCCGTTCGGCGGCGGAGACGGCTGCCAGGATCTTCTGAGCCACGGCCACCGCATCGTCGCTGGGCAGGATGGAGATGGCAAAGTTGCCCGCCGCCACCATGCCGTCGAGGTCGAACTCGAAAATCCACGGGACCACGTCCTGGCCATCGGAAATCGTCAACGTTTCGCCGTCCTGGATCTGGTAGCCGGCGGCCGCCGTGATCTGATAGGCCGGCTGGCCAGCGACCGCGACGTGGGCGCTGGTCGTTTCAATCTGGTGCAACTGCGTGCCTCCCAGGAACACGGCACCGGCGCCCAAATGGGCCGGTTGCAGACCTAGATTGGCCGTTTCCACGGCCGCCACCAGGGCTTCGGCGATCTGCGGCAGTGTCGCGCCGGCGTCGTATTCGACCGCCCGAACGGCGGCCACACCCGTGTCATCGCGCAGCGGATCGAAGGTCCCGTCACGGCCTCGATCAAAGACAAAACGCGTCGTCGCAGCGCCGGCAGCAAGGTCAAAGTACCTCGTGTCCAACGCGGTATCGGGGTTGGCCACGTTGGGCAATTGCACCGTCAGCGGTGCGCTGCCGGCCAGCCCCAGCGTGCTGTCCCGCAGGTCAACCAGATGATCCAGATCGTCGCCGTATCCCGCCGGAACGATCTGGGCCTGCAGTTCGCCGTCCACACGATTGCCGAGATACCAGCCGGGCGTCACGACGTGGCGCGCACCGTCCTCTTCGAACAGGGTCGGGTATTGCGAGGGCCGGTTGGCCACCCGGGCGTCGCCAAAGTCCAGGTCCGCGCCGGGCAGCAGAATGGTGAACCGCGTCTCGCCCGTGTACTGGTTCGACTTCAGGAAGTTCCCCGGCAGGTCCTGAATGGCCCGCAGGAAGTAATTGGAGATGCCCGTGATGTTGGCCAGTCCCGAAACGAAGTCCACCGGCTTGTTGGCGGCGGTCAGGAAATCGACGAACAACGTGTTGCCGCCCCGTAGCGAGGCGGTGACGTTGGTCAACGCACTGGCGTTGATCGCGTCCACAATCAGATCGGCGAACATACCGCCCGTAAACTGGCTCCAGGGCTCGAACGGCAAGCGCACGGCACCGCCAGGAATCCCGTCCAGCCGGAGGCTGTTGTCGGGCGGGATCGCGTCCGCGGGCAGAAACGTGATGTGCCGCGAGGTGTCGTTGAACTCGATGATCCCCTGGCCCATCACGTACTGGACGTTCGGCAAGTTCAACAGCGGTTGCGACTTGATCGCCGCCACCGTGCTGGCGCCGATCTGATCGTTGGTGCTGTCCGGCGTGAACAAGATGGGCAGGTTGGCAGACGAGGTCAAACGGCCATTGACGTCGTACTCGAAGGTGCGGGTCACGCCGTTGAACGTGATCGAGAACGTTTCGCCGTCGGCCAACCGCCCGCCGGATTGCGTCAAATGCGGCGCGTTGGCTGTGGTCAAGCTGTGACTGCTGTTGGCGCCCGTCAACGTCACGATGCCCCCCGGCATTGCAATCGGCTGGAGTACGAGTCCCGAGGCGTCGATCGCGTCGACGATGGCTTGGGCAATCATATCGGCCGTGTCCAGCACGCCGAAGGGGATCAGCTGGTTCGTATTCGGGTTGTTGGCCCCGCCCACCGAGTTGAACTCGAACTGGAAGACTTGGTTGGCAGGAGGCAACGACGTATCGATAATCTGGAAGTACTCGCCGTCAAGGATCGCCGCCCCGCCCTGCGGGTTCACCGTGATCGTCAGGGGGGCGGGCAGGATCAATCTGGTCGTCGGCGTCACGTCGGGCTGGCTCAATAGGATCAGGCTCGGACTGTTGCTCAAATCCACCTCATGGCGGACGGTCCCGCCGAAGAACACGACTCCGTTTTCCAAGTGCTTGGACCCGGTCAGTTCCAACGGCAACTGCATGGCGACCGCCTGTGCGATTTTCTGGCCGATTTCCTGGTGCGTGTCTCCGTAGCTGAACGGAATCACCACGTTACCCGGCTGTCTGGTTCCCTCGCGGTCCAGTTCAAAGCTGACCTGAATCGGCGGGGTTGCGGAGTCGCCATCGTCGTCGAACGAGACCACGAACACCTGGGGATTCACTGGATCGTCCGGCAGGGGCCGCGACACGTAGCCGTCCAGCAGCTTGCTGGTGCCGGAATCGATAGCAACCTCGTCGCCCTCGTGAATGTGGATCAGGCCGCCGCCGACGTGTTGCAGGCCGACGAGCAATCCCGCCAGCGGCGAGGCGGACAGCACCGTCACGATCTGATCCGCCACCTGATCCGGCAGTGCGCCGATGGAAACCGCGATCGGCGTGTTGGCCGGATTGAAGTTGGGAACCGCGTCCGTGTCAAACTCAAACGTTACCGTCGTGGCGGGCCCTGCGGCGGAGGTGTGCGTGATCGTGAAGGTCTGGCCGTCGTACACGTCGGCGGACATGTCAAACCTGCTCACCGCCGGAACGGCCAGCGACATGATCGTGGCGGGCTGGGAAAGATTGCTCAATTCGGTATTGAGCGTGTACCCCTCCGGCGCCCCCAGATGGACGAGGCCGCCTCCCGCGTTCTTGGCTGCCAGTTGCAGTTCGGCGGCTTGAGCGTCGGTCCCTGTCAGGGCCGCCACGATGGCGTCGGCGATCTGCGACGGGGTGTCGCTCAGTTCGAACGGCACTGCAATACTGTCCGGAAGAGTGTAGCCGTTCAGATCCAGTTCAAACGTGGCGGCCGGATTGCCCGGATCGTTGGCGTTGCGGACGACGAACCGCTGTCCGTCGGAGACCCCGCTGGCAGGCACCTGGATCGCCAGCGAATAGGGCACCTGGATCGTGTATCCGCTGTCGTACTCAAACGTGACGCTGATGCCGTCGTCGCCCGTGATGCGGAACTTGTCGCCGTCCTGCGCCTGGGAGCCGTCCGGAGCGTTGATGACGTAACGGTCGCGATTATTCAGCCGGATGATGTAGACCTTGTCATCCTCCCACACGCCGGACGTGGGCGACAGGCGGATGATGTTGCTGGTGGCGTCGTAGCGGTACGTGTAATCAATGCCTTCTTCCAAGAACACGCCGTCGGCAAAGACCGTCACCGCGGCGCCCGGCAGGCGGCCCTCCGGCCCGTTCGGACCCAGCACCGTCGCGTCGTTCACGCCCACGCCGGGGTAAGGATCGGCCGACTCGAAGCCGTCCACGATCTGGATAAGGAAGCTGTCGTACGACCCGCCGGTCAGCTGCACGACGGTATCCGTGGGATCGATGTCGTTCCCTTCCGCATCGTCGTCGCGCGGATTCAGCAGCACGGCCGCCGACCCGACGAAATCGCTGCGGTCCAGCGAGCCCCGGTCTTTGAACACGTTGCCGCCTTGCCCCTGCGGCGTCGAGACGTTGGGATCGTCGATCCGCAACTGCCCCGTGGCGTCGCGCTCCGGCGCCAGGATCGGCGAGTTCGAGATGCCCATCGCGGCCTTGATCGTGATGAACGCGGGGCGGTCCTCGAGCGAGTCCACGGAACTGTCGATCGAGGCGGCCAGCGTCGCCGGAAAGAAGTTGCCGTCGGCCGCGTTCACAAACAGGGGGGCGGTGTTGGACAAAGGCAGATTGAAATCGGCCGTGTCGGCACGCGCCGTCGTCTGTTCCTCCGGATTGATCATCGAACCGGGGTAGGGCGTCGAACCAGTCGACACGCGCCAGTTACCCATCTGGGCGGCTGTCTGCGATGGGTTGATCGAGGAGCTGTGCTGGAAAATCTGAGCGCCGACGACGGCGGTGCGTGGACTGGGGCCCGTTGCCTGGTGGGACGAAGGCTGGTTCTCCGTCTCGATCACCGCATTGCGAGTGTTGGAGATAACGTTGTTCAGGAGCGTCGGGGTCGCCTGTTCGCTGATCAAGATGCCCGTCTCGCGGAGCAACTGACTGTCGACGTTGTTTCCCGTGTTGCTTTGGCCGACGATCGGCGACAGCACGTTGCCGGGACCGCTCACCTGCACCACCTTGGCAGCCCCGCGGATCACGACATAACGGCGTCCCTCGCCTTGGTGCTGTTGCGGCCACTGCCGTCGCGGGTTGCTGGGGTACGGAGTCAAGCCGATGCCATCCACATACTCGGGACCGCCGTAGTCCTCGGCGGAGACCCCACTGAGCAATTGCGAACGGACGAGGTTGTTTATCAGTTGTTTCACTTCGTAAGCCATGACCGCCGTGTTGGCTCGATTGTCCGACGTCCCGTTATAGGTGCGGGTCTGGGTGTTGCCGTACACGTCGGTGAACTCCCAAGTGGCGGAAGATCCAAACAGCGGCTGCGTATCGATCACCCAAGTCCGCGGCGTCAAAACATCGACGCGAATGTCGTAAGTGCCCTGGTCAGTGGGGGACTCTCGGCCACCCAAGCTCAAGGGGCTGTACGTCGTGTTGCCCGCTCCGCTAACCGCCACGAAGTACGTGCCGCCTTCGCGCGCATAGTTGTATCCGGCACGGGCCGTGGTCGGCTCTGCGACGTAGAACTCGATCGTCACTTGGTTGCCGTTGACCGTATATCGCGGGGCGCCCCGCGCCGTACGACTGCCATCGTCGACAAACTCTTCGCCGCGCGCGTTGAACAACCGCAGTACCGGCGTGAACTCGTTGCCCGTGACGCTGATCTGCACTTGGTCGCCGATGTCCATCTGGAATTGGTAGACGTCGACATCCCACTCCGGATTCTGCGGGAAAGTGACGGCATCGCCCAGTGTCACGTTGTTTGCCCTGTACACGTCGGGGCTGGCCTGGCGGCCCTGGCGAGTGTCGATGGCGTTGAAGAGGGTGTCGTTCGGCTCGGCGGCAGGATCATCCGGGAAGAAAGAGGCGTTCCCGTCGTTGCCCACAATCGTGTTGTTGACGATCCGGCCAAACGGCTGCGCGGCCTGCGAGATCGCCACCACGCGAGCGGACGCAAAGGGGGGGTGGTTATTGTCGCCTTGCAGCACCTCGACGTCCCTGGCATGGTCTACGTAGGCGGCGTCGAAGCTTCCAAACCCCGCGGCGCCTCCTAGGCGACGGGCGGATGCGACATTGGCCTCGGCGACCAGCGTGGTCCCGTTGGTCACGAGGATGCTCTCCGTGATGGCATCGGCGATGGCTCGCGCCAACTGCTGTTGCGTGCTCGCGGGGTACGGCCCAGCCGTGTCGCTGACCATGGCATAATAGATCGGCACCCGACCGGCCGTCCAGCCGTCGCCGTGCGAAGGGTTGGCAGGGCAGGCACCCTGAGTTGAGTGGCTGGACAAGTCCTCGAACTCAAACTCGACCGTCGTACGGCCAACCGTCACGGCAAAGACGTCCCCGTCGCAGACGATGTCCCCTCCCGCGTTGTCCCGCGGAATGAGTTCATAGGGACGGAGGTTTCCGCTGAAATGGATGCCCCCCAGCCCTTCACCGTAAATGGTGTTGTTGACGATCGTTGCCCCCGGCGCCAACCCGCCTTGGACGCCGGTGCTTGCGTAGTTGTTCGGCTCGAGCAGATTCCGCACGGGCCCCATGTGCGGCTGCGCCAGAGGAAGATTCTCGTTCGGGTCGACGTCGCGCTCGCCCGCATCCGCCACGATGCCGAAGTCGGCCGAGTTGGTGATCGTGTTGGAGTGAATCAACATCTGGCCTTGCTGGCGGAAGTGGTTCGAGTCGCCAAACCCGTCGTGCAAGATGGCGACCAAGCCCACGGGAGCCGGCGCCGGATTCACGTTGCCGAGCGTTCCCGCTTCGATGAACACGGCGCTGTCCACCAGGCGATCACCCGCATCGGCGATGGCAAATTTGATTTGGTACTCGTGGCCCGCGAGGACGCTGAACTGGGCGGTGAAGACGTCGGTGAACCCGTCGTAACCGAATTCGCGCAGGTAAGCTCCGCCCTCCCGCATATCGTTGTTGTTGTATAGCAGGGGATTGGTGCCGCCGGCGCCGAACGGATTGCCCCCGTTGACCGTGGTCCGCGACACAGGCATCGTCGTGTCGGGGATCAGTGCGACGTTGCGAGCCGGACCGCCCGCCGTCAGGTCCCTGACGAGCACCGCCAGCACGTCGGCTTGCGACGACGTCCCAACCAGCTCGTTATATTCCTCCGATGCGAACACGAAATTGAAGTATGCCGTCCCCGAGAAATCGGCGCGAACGGGAAATTGCAGCGAGGTGGCGTCCTTGGTCTTGCGGGCCGCCGGCTCCAGCGGGAAGAACTCGTTGTCCAAGTCGGCATCGCCCGATCGCGAGGCGTCCCCGGACGAGGCATTCGATGTATTGGGACCGGCGGCCACCGTGGCCTTTCCGGTGGCCAGGACGATTCCCGATTCGATTCCGATTGAGGACAGACCGCCGGTGAAAAGCCCGGCGGACGTAAACGTCCCGTCCGTCGCGTCGACCCCGCCGACAAACGTCGCTCCGGCAGTTGGCGCAAAGCCCGCTCCCAGGATCGCGTCCCGCAATTGGTTGCCGAACACGGTCGCATTGGTGGCTCCCGACTTCTCGGCGCGCAACACCGTGCTGGCGGGCTGGATCACGAAGTCGTCCCCGACCGCGTTGCCGAACAGATCGATCCGGTTGCTCCGGCTGCCGCTCCCCTGCTTGGCGCCGTCCGAGAGCGCGGCCTGCAAGTCCAACTGGCTCTGCACCGACGAGCTGTTGATCGCGTCTCGAATCGCGGCAGCCACTACGTAGTCAGCATCCGTCGCCCGGAAGGGCACCCGCACGTTCCCCGGCTGGACCACGCCGTCCGTCACGAGGTCGAACTCGAAGGTCAGGTCGCCGGAGCCGTCGCCGAGCCGAAAGGTCTGGCCATCGCTCAGCGAAGATCCGGGGGGCACGACGACCGTCATCTGCTGGGCTTGGCGATCGTTCGTGTCGTAAGTCTCGTTCAGAATCAGGGCCGGCACCGTGAAGAAACCAGCGCCCAGGCGGGCCTCGACGGACGTACCATAATCGGTCGCCCGGCGCATCTCCAGTTGGTACTGACCGGTCAGCACGCGGCCGGTGGTGTTGTAGTTGGGCCTGGAGCCAAACGTTGGATTTGCCGGGGCCTCGGTAATCATCTCCCCGCGTTCGGCAAACCCGACGATCACGTCGTCGATGTGGACGCCCGTGCGCCAGGCTGGCACGGTGGCGTTGGCGGCGCGGAACTCGAAGCGCAGCTTCAGCAAGTCCTGGCCCGCAAACGTCGCCAAACTGACGCGGGCCTGCCGCCAGACGTCGTCGTTGGTCAGCCCGATCACGGCGCCCGTCACGTCCACGGGATTGCTGGACGCGACGAGTTGTTCGGTCCCGTCTCGGCGCTGGACGTAGGCGCGGAAGTAGTCGTCCGTGTCCGCATTCAGGCGGTAGTTGAAGTACAGGACCGGCAGATCCTGGGCGGAGTAGTTCTTGAGGCTGAAGGCGTTGGAAACCAGGCTGCCGTTGGCGACGCTTCCGCCCCCCAGGCCGTAGCTGCCCGTCGCCTCGCGGCCGAAGTAGAACGTGGAGCCGCCTTGGGCCGCCGTGGTCACCGCCGGGTGATTCTCGAGCGAGACTTGCAGGGTGTACGTATCGCCGTTGCCCACCGGCGTGCCAACGATGCCGCCCGGCAATCCGTTCGACGGGGACGCCGCGACGCCGATAATGTAGGTTCCCGGCCTGTCGAACTGGTACGCCAGGAAGGAGTCCAAAGTGCTCGTACTGCCCCCAGCGCCCCAAGCTACGGGGGCGTCGTTGTTCGACGCCAGGAGATTTCCGGCCGAGTCATACAAGAAGATCTGGGAATCCAAGTCGGTCAGCGGATTCCCGGTCGTGCCGTAGTCGATGTCGAAGATGCCCCTCGCCGGCGTGCTGCTAACGACAAACGAGTAGTAGTCAAAGCTCTCATTGCCGGTCGCGGTAACCGTCAAGTGCGGGTAGACCGTCGAGGTATTGCCGAAGGCATCCCCGATGTCCGGGTGAGAATTCAGGCTCCAGATGTAGCCCTCCAGACTTTGGGCCGACGGCAGCGTGTCGTTGGGTTCCTGCTCAGTGACTTGTCCCGCGGAGGGAGCATTCACGCGGCTGCCGTCGAACGCGGCGGTCAGGCCGTGCCCGCTCGTGGTCGCTTCCAGACTGGAAACGTGCCACAGATTGGTCGGGGAAAGCGTTGTGCCGTCGAACGTCGGATCCAGCAGCACCGGGACCACCGGTGCCACAGCCGTGGAGCCCCCGTAACTGCCGATCCGGTCCTCCGCGATGCGGACCACCGAGTTGACCGGCTCCAAACGGACTTCCGGGTTGTTCAGCACATCGTTGAGCACACTGGGCAGCATGCGATCCGAGGTCACCGCCACGTAGTAACTGCCCTGCGGCAGTTCCACCGGTCCCAGCGACGGATCGAACTCGCCGACCGTGCCGCGGGACAGATCGTACATGCCGGACTGGTCCAAAGGATCGACGACCGGGGCGGGCCGGTCTTCGGCGATGTTCGAGTCGCGCGAGATCAGAATCGGCACACCGGAGGAATTAAAGACCGTGACGGTCGAATTCGCCCGGCTGAGGCCGTCCGCATAGTCCAAATCGAACACCAGCGAACCGTGAGCCGCGGACGGATTCGAAATCGCATCGTAGCTCACGTCGAACGTGTAGAAATCGACGTCAAAGCTGCTGGACAACGAGCCTGCCACGGAAAGGGTGGCTTGATCCGATTGAAACAGGTTCCCCAGTTCCTGCGGGCGGTTGCCGGGCGTGTCGGGGTCGATGGTAAAGGAATTGTTGCTCGCGGCGGCGGCGTCGACGCCCTCGTCTTCCGCCGCCTCGCCTAGCAGCGGCGAGTGGCCCGGCAGACCGATCAGTTCCACCCCGTTTTGTGCGTAGCGGATGTCGGCGTAGCGGACCGTCGAGCCGGGAACTTCGTCCAACTCGCGCATCCGCACCTGGAAACGGTACACGCCGCTGGTCAACCCCCCGCCGATCCGATTCGGGTCCTGCAACTTGGCTGCGTCGTCGCCGGCAGCCAGACTGCTGCTCCGGATGCGGAACAGGTACGAACTGCGTTCGCCTTTGGCCCCCGGCAGCACCACGCGCATGCCGGCGTCCAGGGGATTGGTCCCCCAAATGTCTTGGGGAAGCCCGGACGCATGGTGCGGCTGATAGCTGTCGTTCAGCTTTTGCAGAGGATTGACGTCTCCGCTGGGGACCGCATCGGTCCGGTACAGCAGGCCGCGATCGGCTGTCTCGTCCTGCGAGTTGTCCGACCGGGCGATCACCACGCCGTTGGCGTCCAGCAGTTCCACCACGGTGTCCAGGCCGTAGCGGGAGCGGTCCACATCGAACCAGATCTCCGTCCCCGCCGCGGCCGTAAAGCTGTAATAGTCGATATCGTTGCGGGCGTTGAGGAGCCCTTCGATCTCGAAACCCAGCCTCAGGTTGTCATCGCCGCCCGACTCGCCGGGGGCCAAGGCGCCCAAGAACTGGGCCCGCGCCGGAATCCCGTTCAAACCGGGTGCCGTGGCGTCGGCCGCCTCCAACTCCAGGACGATTTCCACGTTGCGGTCGTTGCTGTTCTGGTCCAACCGCACGCTGCGCCAGTCGCCGGCCTGGGGCGTGCTGCGAATGCCGTTGTTGTTCGTGTCCGTCTGGGCCCGTCCGTCGGGCTGGACACCCGCGCCAACCGTGTCGTCGTGGAGGGACGTCAGCACCACGGGGAAGCCGGGCTGTCCTAACACGTAGACGGACCCGCCGATGCGGTCTTCCGTCTCCAGCAACTGTCCCGTGGCCGTGAATCCCGCACCGAGGGTCCGATTCTGGTTGTAGGTATCGTTCACGGCACCGGCACCGTACATCTTGACGACCAGGCTCTCGTTCGGGCTGCTTTGCAGCCGCAAGCCGCCGTAGACGTGAAGGTTGGAAACCCGGACCTCGTCGTACAAGATGTGCACGATGTCGGTGTCATCCCAGACGCTCTCGGTCGAGAGGGTGATCCCGACGGTGCGCAAGTAGTCGTCCGTGGTGTCCACGGCGGTCCCGTTGTTCGAGATCGCCGCGGTGCGAATCTCCATTCCGTTCGTGCCCACCCAACTGGCCAGCACGTTGCCATTGTTGTCGGGGATCAGATTGCCGTTGCTGTCATATTGGTTGCCGTTGTTGGCCAGGCGGTTGCCGCGGACCAGGGGACCCCGGTTGTCCTGGTAGAGCGTCACCCGGTCGATCGCGCCGGTGGTGCGTCCGGAATCGGAAACCAACTCGCCCGTGAACGAATCAAGGTTGATGCTGATCGCCACGTCTTGGTTGTTGCGGATGACGTTATCCAGAATCACCGGTTGGGCGCCGCGGATGAACATCGTGGCCCCGTCGTTAATGCCGCGTCCGTAGCGGTACGCCGATCCCTGGCCGCCGGTGCCGGGGGCATTGTATTCGATCACACTGTTGGCGATCCTCGCCTCCGCCTGATGGATCTCGATGACGTTGAAGCCCTTGAAGGTGCCTTCGATCTTGTTGTCGTTGCCGCCGCCGAAAGCGATGTAGGCGTGATCCAGGCTCAAGTGGCTTAGGTAGCCCGCGTAGATGCCGCCCCAATCGCCGACCGAGGGACTGGCCTCGTTGGAGCCGTCGTCCTTGTTCGTATCGAAGGTCCCTCCGGCTCCGTACCTGTCGTCCAGCTTCGACGTGAAGATCACTTCCTTGCCGTCCAGCCCCTCGGCAATCAACTGAGCCCCAAAGGTGATTTCGACCCGTGCTCCTTCCAGCTTGACCACGGTGCCCGGATCGATCTTCAAGCGTCCGTCGGGACGAGCACGCACGACGCCGGTCAACCGCAGATCCAACGTGACGGGCTCCCCGTCGGTGTCCACGACGCCGGAGCCATTGTCGGTAAAGGCGGTCACCCCCGACGGGATTTCGCCGACCAGCACATATGTCCCGCCGCCGCCGACGGAACTGCGATAGATGCGTTGCGTGTGCCCGGCCTCCGCGGCCGGAAGTCCCGCCAGGGCGACCACGCGGACGTTCAGCGGTGCGGACGGCGCGGTGACCGCCACCGCGACGGTGGCGTCGGACGCGGGGCTGGTCTCTCCCGTGGCATCGTCCACGATCACGACCCGGTAGGTGTAACTGCCCGGCGCAAGGCCCGGCACCGTCGGTGCGACCTCCTGTTGGACCAGGCTGACGGAACGTACCGAAGGCGGATCGCCGTTCAACAGGCTTAGCGTCCATGAGGGCGGCACCACGCCGCGATCGGTGTACGTGGTGTCGGTCGCGTCCAACTGGGCAATCAGGTTGTAGGGGCCGGCGCCGCCGGGTTGGCTGCGATACAGCCGGCGGGAGACGAAATTCCCGCTGACCGGAGGGATGCTGTTGAGCTGCACGGTGCCGTTGCCGGAGGTCAGCACCATCGACGCCGTCGCCTCCGAGGGACGGCCCTCGAACCCGTTTTCGTCCACGAACACCAGCTTGTAGGTGTAGGTGCCCGCCGCCAGACTGCCGCCGACGCGGGCCGCGAGGGTCACCAGATCGACCGACGGACGCGATTGCTCCAACAGAGCGCCACCAGCCTTGCCCTGGATTTTCAGGTTCTCCGCCAGAACGTGGACGATGTCGGTGTCATCGAAGCGGGCCGGCACGGTAAGTGACCGCAATTCCGTGCCGGCGGGCGTATCGATCCGCACGAACAGGCCGTTGATCGAGTTCTGCAGCAGGATATTCCCGTGGATCTCCGGCCCAATCCGTTCGTAGTCGGGGGTGAACTGATTGACCAGCTGGTATGTCGGCGCAAGGAAGTTGGTCTCCTCGAAACTGTCCGGATCCGCCGAGATCGCGGCGTCGGCACTGTACGTGATCCGGTTGAACGCGATGGTAGGACGCATGTCGATCATCTGGATCGGATTGACGACCTGATCGACGGTGTCGATCCGCACCTGTCCGCCGCCGTAGCGGATGTCGGCGTGACTGACGTAGTTCAGGAAGGTGCCTTCCCGTTCGTAATTGAAGCGCGCGTCGGCGTTGTCCAGATCGGCCTTGAACAAAATCCCGCCCCAGTCGCCGGACGAGGGAGTCGTGGTGGGAGGATAGGTGTCGCGCCCCATGGATTCGTCCAGCCAGGACGTGAAGTACACGCTTTCGCGCGGCGTCCCCAAGACCTGTAAAGCGCCGCCGCTGCGATCTACGCTGGCCGACGAGCTGCCGACGCCGATCCGAGCCCGCCGCAACTTGAACACGGCTCCGGCATCGATTATCGCCGTGACGCCGTGGGGCACCGACATGGAAGAACCGTCCGGGAGGGTGGCTGGGCCGCCGGACGCCCCAAACCCGATTTCGTAAGCGAAATTGTCGCCCAACGTCGCGCGATCGCCGTCAAAGCCGCCGTTGCCGACGATCCGCACGATATCGCCTGGCACCGCCGTGCCAAACGCCGTGGCGATGCTGTCAAAAGGCTTTGCCAGCGTGCCGCGGAGGTTGGTTCCCGAAGTCTTGTCCACAAAGATCGTCTTGCCCGCCAGTTCGACCCCCACCGTCGTGCTGCTCAACAGCGTGACTCGCTCCTCCTTCAGCGTGATCGCGGTCCCGTTTTGCGTGGCCGTAACGGCCAAGCCCGAGCTGTTGATCGCGTTGTACAGCTGGTTGGCCATATCGATGGCCGTCGTGGGAACGATCCCAGTGGTGAAGGGGATCCGCGTCGCTGACGGATTGAGCAGG
>CAYPGE010000154.1:0-18283 GCA_964409865.1 uncultured Pirellulaceae bacterium | reverse complement strand
TGTTACGGCAACCCCATCTGCAAGACGCCGAACATGGACCGCTTTGCCGGCACCGCGGTGCGGTTCGATTCGGCTTACTGCCAGGCCATCTGCTGCAACCCCACGCGGACTTCGTTCCTGACCGGACTGCGGCCGCCGAGCACCCACGTGCTGGGCAACGGCGACGTGATGAACGAGCACTTGCCGGCGGACGTGCTGACGCTGCCGGAAATGCTCAAGAATCGGGGCATCAGTACGGCCGTGATCGGCAAGCTGTTTCACCAACTGGAATACGCCGAACGGCAACTGACCACGTTCGACCGCATCGAGATGTACGCGCGGCCCACTGGCTGGCAGGGCCCCGCGCCGATCCTCACGTTCCCGTCGATGCCCAAGTCCGCGAAGCGGGACCCCGCGCCGAAGGACCGCAAGAGCAAAGAGTACCGTCAGTGGCGAGCGCGGAACTCGGACCGCTACGGCGATTCGGGCCGCACGCCGGAGCAGGAGGGCGACCGCCGGATGGCCCAAACGGCCGCGGCCCTGCTGCGTGAATTCGCCCAGAGCAAGCAGCAATTTTTCCTAGCCGTCGCCCAGTCGCGCCCGCACACGCCGCTGGTGGCTCCCAAGCAGTACATCGACCTGTACGACCCGGCCCAGATCCCCGATCCGCCCGCGCCCGTGGAAAGCCTGCGGGATTTCCCCTACATGCAACGGGCCACGGGCGGCAATCCCGACATCTTCATGGCGAAGCAGCCCACCCGGCAGCAGGCGAAGGAGGCCATCGCCGCCTATTACGCCTGCGTCAGCTTCGTCGACGACAACATCGGGATGATCCTGGATGCGTTGGAGAAAGAAGGGCTGGCCAAGAACACGATCGTTGTGTTCTTGGGCGATCACGGGTTCCATCTGGGCGACCACGGTTGCTGGTCCAAGTACTCGATGCTCGAAGCGACTCGCCACGTGCCGCTGATCGTCCGCGTGCCCGGCGCGCCGGGCAATGGCTCCGTTTGCCGGCAGTTCGTCGAATTTGTGGATCTCGTGCCCACGCTGGGCGAACTCGTGCAGTTGACGTTGCCCGACAATCTGGAAGGAACCAGTTTCGCGCCGCTGCTGGTGCAACCCGATCGGCCTTGGAAATCGGCTGTGTTCATGGTCGACAGCAACGGCGGCCAAATGGTGCGGAACCGGCAGTACAGCTACCTGGATCTGAAGAAAGGAGAAATCACCAAAGCCCTGTACGACCTGACGAAAGACCCTTGGGAAACCGTCAACGTTGTCAACGATCCGGCGTACGCGCAGGCCCGCCGGGAGATGTCGAAGTTGCTGCAGGAAGGCTGGCGTGCCGCGCTGCCGCCGAATTAAGCCGCTCACAGCACTTCGATCGGATAGGTGACCAGCCAGATGTCGATCTGCTCGAATCGGGACTTGAGCCGCTCCTTGAACCGCACGCAACGGGAGAAGAATCTCGAACCGTCGTAATACTCTGCTCATAGCGAGCCGGCCCCTCTGCCGCAAACGGGATTCCTTCGAAGGCCAAGCGAGATAGCGCGGCTTCCGGCACCAGCGTGTAGCCGTCCGCGAACGTCTTGAAAGAGAACCGCCCCGCCAGATATCCGAGGGCTTTCCGCTCCGATTCAGGATCTGGAAAACGAATTCTGATCATGTAAGCGGTATACGCCCCGCTACGGCGGGCGACAAGCCGATGTCGCGATAACTCTCGGACACGTGCGATCAGAAGATCCAGCCGTCAATCCCCCGGACTTGTTCTTGCGCTGCTGCCTCACCGCTCAAGTTCCGTTGAGAAACGCAGCCCGGAGTTCGCCGATGGCGGACTCCGGCATCGGCGTTGCCGGGCCGACGAAACGGCCGTTGATCAGCGTTTCGGCCGTGGATTCCAGCACCTCCAAGCGATCGAAGGCATCCAGCACGCTGGTTCCGCAGACGAGCACGCCGTCGTTTTCCAGCAGTGCCACGGGGCGCTGGAGCGAAACCCGCCGTGCCACCTCGTCTTCGGCCGTGAACTGCAAGCCGTACGGCACCCGTTGCACGTCCCGCAGCAACAGGTAGCTTTCGGGGATTGTGCGGGAGTCGAGCGGCGCGTCGGTGACGCTGAAGGCCGTGGCGTTCACGGTGTAGGCGTTCACGATCGCGGCCACGTCCGGGTGGCGACGGTAGATCTCCTGGTGCAGGCCCGCGGCCCGACTGGGCGTCCTGCCGGCCTCGCGCGCCCCGTCCCGAATCAACACGATGTCTTCCGGCGTCATGGTGTGACGGTCCAGTCGGGCGGGCGTGATGAGGAAGCCGGCGCCGTCGACGCGCGCCGAGAAGCTGCCCTCGGTGCTGATCATCAGGCGGTTGCGGTAGCCGCGGTGCAAGAACGAGCAAAGTTGTCCGCGCAGCTCCTTTTCCACGCTGGAGGCCCGCCCCGGCGAGAATTCAGGCAGCGGGCCGCCACCGCTCTGGGCCAGCTTCAGCTGTTCGTCGCTCAAGTACCGCACATCGCCCAGCATCCGGGCCTTGATGATCGTTTTGGCCGTGAACTCCAGCGTTTCAAACCGTTCGAAAGCCGCCTGCAGCCCCTCGTCCCCGACCACCACGCCGTGGTTTTCCAGCACCACGCAATGCGGACCCTGGGCAAAGGTCCCCACGATGCTGTCGGCCAGGGCCTGGCTGCCCGGCAGCGCGTAGGGTGCAAATCCCGGCCGCCCGCACACGCTGCGTGCCTTGTGAAACAGCCGCGTGTCGGGTACGCTGCCGGTGATGCTGAACGCGACGAGCGCAACGCTGTGGGCGTGAACGATGCCGCCGAGGTCCGGCCGCGTCTGGTAAATCGCCCGGTGGAAGGGGAATTCCGACGAGGGGCGATGCACGCCGGTGACGGTGCCGTCGGGATGCACGCGAACCATATCGTCCCGCCGCAGGGTGCCTTTGTCGACGCGGGCCGGCGTGATCCAGATGTCGCCGTTGTCGTCGCGAATGGACAGATTGCCGCCCGACGTGGTGGTCATGCGGTAGCGGTAAATCCGCTGCATGATTCGCATGATCTCGTCGCGCGGATGCAGCAGTTGGCGTCGTTGGTTGCTCATGGCCGCCAGTGTAGCGGAACCGGCCGGCCGTGCAACTGGCGTCGAGGACACGGAAACAAGCACACAGAAAGAGAAGGCGAGCTGACAGAAAGATGGGGTGACAGAAAAATGAAATGCGGGCCAGGGGGGGCTGGATCTGTTCCTTCGCCTACCAGTACCTCCCCTTCATTTTCCCATTTTTCTGTCACCTCATCTTTCTGTCGGCCTCTTCCATCTTTCTGAGAGGGAGGACCGATGGGCAAAACGATTCTGATTACGGGAGCGAGCACCGGCATCGGCGCCGCCACGGCGCGCCGCTTTGCCGCGGGCAACCAAGTCATCGTGCATTATCACTCGTCGTCGGTAGCGGCCGAGCAAGTCGCAGCCGACGTCGTGCGAGCCGGGGGCACGGCGCACCTGGCGCGAGCCAACCTGGCGACCGAGGCCGGCTGCCGCGATCTGGCCTCGTTCGCCGCCGAAACCTGCGACCGGCTCGACGTGCTGGTCAACAACACCGGCAGTCTCGTGCGCCGCTGCCCGGCGCGGCAACTGGAATGGCAGCTGATGTTGGACACCTTCGCCCTGAACACGTTCTCCACGATGATGATGTCCTCGCTGTGCATTCCGCTGCTGGAGCGCGGCGAGCACCCGTGCATCGTGAACGTGACGTCGATCGCCGTGCGGCACGGGGCGCCCAGCGCCACCATCTACGGCGCGGCCAAGGGAGCGCTGGACACGTTCACGCGCGGGCTGGCCAAGGAACTCGCGCCCACGATCCGGGTGAACGCCGTGGCTCCGGGCGTGATCGACACCCCGTTTCACGCGCGGGTGACCACGCCGGAAAAGATGGCCGAATTCAAGGCCTCCACGCCGCTGAAACGCGTCGGCCAGCCCGAAGAAATCGCCGCCGCGATCGCGTTTCTCGTGGACAACCTGTTCATGACCGGCGAGACCCTCGACGTCAACGGCGGCTGGTTCATGCGGTGAGCCGCAAAGCGCCGATTCGAGACGAAATGGCCTTGCGTGATTTTGGTGGGCGCCGGTTGTGCTGCGGTCTCCCGACCGCAGCACGGCCCCGACCGGAGGTCTCCCAAAACCGTCAGGGAGACACTGGCGTTCAGTTCCGAAGTCGTCATTACCAGAAAGCACACCCGCTTCGGCGAGTCGCGTTTCAACGAAGCGATTGCGGCGACCGTCTCGGGGCTGGGCCAGTACCAGCAGGCCGAGGCGAAGCGGATCGAATGGCTCAGGAACACGGAACTGTCAGCGGACCGGGCGAACTCGTTGATCTTGCAGGCCTGCGAAGGCGGGATCATCGGGGCGCGCCTGCTGCCGGATGTGATTCAGCAGTGGCGGCAAACCGGTCGTCCATTCCACTCCACTGGCGCACCAGCCCCAGCGGGCGTCGGAACGCAATTGACCGAACTGCCAGTCCTGGATTTCAGTCACGTCCATCGACGATCCTCTCAATAGGGGCTCCAGTTCTCTACGTCCAGTGGCGAGTGTTTATTCGTTCAACGGCTTTGGTGATTCGCCGGACCAAGTCGTCGAAGGCGTCCGGGCTGATGGTCCTGGTGAAGGTGCGTTCTGCGATCCGCCTGGCGTTGGCGTCGCGAACTTGAATGTGCCGTTTTCGGTCCTGCACGACGACGCTCCACGGTGTTGGGGAGAGTCCGGCCGAAGCATCCCGGAGTCCTAACCGGTCGGCATCCTCGGCGTCAGCTGCTTGAGCGAGCAGCGTCAGGTCATTGAGCGTTCTGGCGAGCAGTGCGCCGTCATCGCCTGCCTCCATCGTCTTCATTTTCAGCATGTCTACGCCGAGGACCTTGAAGCCGTTCTCGTCAAGAACGGACAACGTCATGTCGCCGGTAGGCTTTGCTGTCCAGGCCATTTGTCGCTCCCTCAATTCCAGTACATCTCGTTCGCGTTCCCGCAGTCCCGGCCAGCTACTCGGATTACCAGTGTCCGATTTCTCGCTTTCTTGCGTGCATAGAAGCAAGAGCACCACGGATCACACGGATTTCACGGATGTTTCGTATTCGTGTCATTCGTGTCATCGGTGGTCAAGTGATTTGGGTTGCGGGCAGCGCCTGCGTTGGGCAAATCGGCGGATTTCACCAGCAGCCATGCCTTGGGGCCGCCGCGGGGAAAACGGATCAGGCGGAATTGGCCCCGATGCCGCTGGCCGTGCAAAGTGAACTGGACGGTATCGTCCAGCCACTGGTCGATCTCGTAGCGTCCTCGGTCCCAGATCTCGATCTGCCCGGCGCCGTACTCGCCATCGGCAATCGTCCCCTCGAAATCCCCGAATTCCAACGTGTGATCCTCTACCTGAATCGCCAACCGCTTTTCGCCTGCCTGCTCCGGCACGCCCTTCGGCACCGCCCAACTTCGGAAGACGCCGTCCCGCTCCAGCCGGAAATCGTAGTGCAACGTCCGCGCCGCGTGCTTCTGCACCACAAAGCGAAGCGGCGGCGCTACACGGGGTTCAGTCATGGCTTACGACGTTCTTCCATCATTCTGCCCCCATCATTCTGCCATCAGCATCCTGTCTTGCCGCCAACGCCACCAGATCCCCAATCCCTCGGACCTTGTTCGGGGTCGCCAGGTAACTTATTCCGCGGTGGAGGTGGAGTCGGAATTGGCGGTTGAGCGTATCGGGCTCTACATCGAGTCCGTCCCGGACGCAGCGTTCCTTCACCAACGCCAAGTACAGTTCATGGTAC
The DNA here is from genome assembly GCA_964409865.1 of uncultured Pirellulaceae bacterium. Taxonomy (GTDB): domain Bacteria; phylum Planctomycetota; class Planctomycetia; order Pirellulales; family Pirellulaceae; genus Anammoximicrobium. Next base: position 12,513 of record CAYPGE010000154.1, on the reverse strand, counting down.
TCGCCACCAAACACGGGCCAGCTCATCTCCACGTTGCTGTCGGCGGGAATCTCAATTGGCGTCGGTGGCGTGGGCTCGGCGAGCGACAGGCAGAATGCCCAGCGGCACAAAATGTTCCACTGCCCGATCCCCGTCCGGGTCTTCAGCCGTATCAACTGCTCCTTGGCCTGCGACGATAGCCGGATTTGTTTAATTGTCATTGGTCATTGGTCATTGGTCATTGGTCAGTTGTCACTTGTCATTGGTCAGTTGTCATTGGTCAGTTGTCAGTCGTTGCGAGTCACCGCTCACCGCTCACCGCTCACCGCTCACCGCTCACCGCTCACCGATTACCGATTACCGCTCATCGCTCACCGCTCACCGCTCACCGCTCACCGATCACCGATCACCTTCCTCCCTCCAAAAATACCCTTCCTCCGCCACCGTCACCTTCCGCTCGTCGTCGTAATTCAAGTGGTACGCCCGCGCGATGTGGGGTTGCAGCTCGTGGAAGTAGCGGCGTTCGATCTCAGTATCGGTCGACAGGACGATGACCTGATGGCTGGCGTGTGGGAAGTAGCGTTCGACCAGCTTGTCGCCGTGCTTGCCGTCCAGTCGGGCCATCGGCGTGTCGATGATGGCCGGCAGCGGGCGCGCGGCGGCCCGCGACAGGCCCCACAGCACGGACACGGCGAAGATCTGCTTTTCGCCCTCCGACAGCCGCTGCTTGGGAATCGCCCGCCCCGTGTCGTCGTACAGCGTGATGGCGAACGACTCGGGGTCGATCAGCACGCGTTGGACCAGCGTCTGCTTGCGGAGCAGGTAGCGGAACGACTCGGTGACGAGTTCCGACAGGCGGTCGATCTTCCGTTGGGTGGCCCGCCGCAGATAGTCCTGCATGGTCGCCTGCGTGCGGACCAGCAACCGGGCCAACCGGCCCTCTTCTTCCGAGCGGAGTTCTTCATCGACGATCTTCCGCCGCCGCTTGGCCAGCAATGTTGCGATCTCGTCACGCTCCGTCCGCAATCGCGCCAGTTCCTTCTCCAGGCGGCCGACCTGAGCCTCGTACCCGGCTAGTTCCGCGGAGGCCGTCTTGAGCTGCTGGACGACGGCCCCGATTGTCGCCTCGTCCGGCGTAGCCGCCAGGCTGCGATCGACATCCTCCAGGCTACGGCGGGCTCTTTCCAGCTGCTCCAGCTGTTCGCGGGCCAGCGTTTGCCGCTCATCCCGGCCTGATTCCAGGAAATGGTCCAACAGCTGCCTCGCTCCGTCCGACAACCGCAACCGATCTGCACCTTTCTCCCCGTCCTCGCTGGCCGGGGTAAGGGTCCCCCGTCGCGCCCGATCCGCTTCCAAGAACTCGCTCACCAGCCCCATCACCCGCTGCCCGGCCCGTTTCTCCCGCAGCAGTGCCAGCAGTTCCGCGTCGCGCTCCGCCAACAATCTAGCCACCACTTCCGTCTCGGCCGCCTCGCGTTCGGCCGCCGCCTGCCGCTGGACGGCAGCCAGCAGGTCGGCGACCAGCGCCAGCGGCAAATCGGTCGCGGCCAGTCCCACCAACCGGCTCTCCGTCTCCCGCACCGATTCCTTCAATTCGCCTTGCCGCCCCAGCAGCGACTCGCGCTGCTCCCAATGGCGTCCGCCGACCTTGGCGAACTGGTCTTCGACCTCCCCGACGCGCGTCTTGGCGAGCTGACGATGGTTTTCCAGCGATCCCATCTCACGCACCAGCGCGTCGATTTCCGTCTGCCGCTCCTGCACCGTTTGTTCCAGGTCCCGGACATCGGCCAGTTCCGCCGACGCTTCGGCCCGTTTGGCAAGGCGGCCTTCCAGTACCGCCGCGTCCGCGACCAGGCGTTCGGCCAGGTCCAGGCCCAGCAGCGACTTGATGGCGTCGCCCAGGGCCGTCATGCTCGTTTCGTCTTCGGCCAGGAAACGGATCTTCTCGGCATCGAAGAAGCACAGTTGGGCGATGCCCAGCGGAATTAGTTCCTCGACCAGCTGGCTCCAGTTTTCCGACAACCACCCGTCCGGCTCGCCGTCCTGGCACACGTGGACCTTCTCCCGCACTCGGCCCCCGGCAACCGACCAGGCGCGAGTGACGGTGTACAGGCGGTCCTGGCCCTCGCTGGCGTAGCGGAACGACAATTCGATACTGGCCCCGTCGCTTTCGTCGGCCCCGTGATGGATCGATTCCCGCAGGAACTGGTCGTACCCCTTGTCCGCCCGCTTGGAGCAACGGGCGCGGTTGCCGTACAGCACCAGCTGCACAGTATCCAGCAGCGTCGTCTTGCCCCCGCCGTTGATCCCGCCGAACAACACGATCGGCGCCGGCCGCCCCCCGCGCGACGCCGGCGTCAAATCCAGCGTCTGTTGGCCGCCGTACAGGCAGAAATTGCGGAGGGTAAGGTGGTGCAGGAGCATTACGGAAAAGCGTCAGTTGTCAGTTGTCATTGGTCAGTTGTCATTGGTCCGTGGGCAGAGGGCGGAAGCAACCCTCTTCACCGCCGGCTGTGACGCAGCTGTTCCAGTTCGGCCTTGAGCGGGGCCCAGTAAGCGCGATCTGCGGCGCGTTGCTCCTGTTCCTCGGCCGTCAGCGCTTCGCTCAACGCATTTTCGTCGCCACGGATCGCGCATCGCAGCAGCGGCCGGACGGCGGCCAACTCGGCCGCTGCCTGCTCGTGACGCTTGGCCAAGTCCATCAACAGGCCGGGCGAGCGGCACTCTTCCAGCCAGAAACGGATCTGCGTCTGCGGCGCCGTCGCTCGATGTTGCACGATGTCCGCTTCGATCAGGCGGCGGAGCATTGGCCAGTCCTTGTCGCGCTGCGTCTTCTTGGCCTTGACCAGGTCCGACAGGGCCAGGAGCTGGATTTGCGTGTCCGAGGGATCCTGCAACGTGACGCGGCGTTCCCACAGGATGTCGAAGGCCGGCACGCCGCGCAGGACGGACATCACGTCGATCCGCATTCCCGACGCTTCGCGATGATGGCAGCGAAAACGAATCGCGTGGCCCCGGTTCAAGAAGGCGGCTTCGAAGGGCGGAACGGCGATGCATTCCGCCTGCAATTCTTCCAGGGCGGCCGAAAGCCGGTCCAGGTTCTCGGCGGCAGCCAGCACCACGATATCCGTGTCGCGACTAAACTCCGCCGCGCCGTAAAACACGCAGGCCTGTCCCCCCATCAACAGGTAGCGGACGCGGTTCCGGCTCAACGTCGAAAGGACTTTGAGAATCGGGTTCGGGGTCAAGCGAACCTCCTACGGCCAAGTAGAATTCCCACAGCTCTTGACTTTCTTGCCAACGTTCCAGCGGTGTCAGCCGATACCATTCCGTCCATTCCTCGCCATCGAGATCGGCCGCGTCGCGGGCATCCTTGTTTGCCGGGGTTCCCCGGAATTCGCAGGACATGGCAGATTTCTCGCCGACACAAAGTTTCGCGAAAACGGAACCGGACTCTTTCGAACGACCTCCACCGTGGGGATTGTACCACGTTCCACGCCCCCGAAAAACCAGGTCTATTGCCGATTGACACACGATGGGCCGGCTCCTCGCCGCCCACCGAAACCCGCTCACCGCCCGCCTGACACCGCCCTCAACCGTAATCTTTCACCTAATCTTCATCCCTCATCCTTCATCCCTCACAAACAACGTCTTCTGCCGCGCCGGCTTCGGCATCCCGTGCGGCGCGTCCTCACGCATCTCCGCCTCGTCGCGCCGCCGTTCTTCTTCGTTGCGGATGGCCAGCGCCTCTTCCTCGCTGCCGAACTGGCCGGCCCGCAGGCGTTCTTCCAGCGCCTCGTAGATCCCCGCTCGCCGGGACATGCCGCGGAACTCGCGTTCGATATCCAACAGGCCCGTCTGCAGCTGGAAGAACTCCTCGTCGTCCTGGCAGACTTCGCGCAGGATTTCCCAGTCCTCGGATCGCAGCAGATGGTCATCCGCCGCCGGCTTCGGGAACTCCTCGCCCGTGACCTCCTGGTAGATGCGGGGCAAGCTGTCCTGGAACTCGTGCTTTTCGTACAGCCAGATGCGGCGGATCTCGTGCAACTCGGCCAGCGAAATCAGTTCCAGATTCCGGAACTCGGCGGGCCCCAGGCGGCGCACTTCCTGCTGGGCCTGCAGGACCCGCCGCAGCCAGTACTCGCGCGCGGCCCGCGAGTACGGCCCCCGGACGACGCCGTCGTGGAACAGCTGGACACGCCCGTTCATGCGGCGGAAGTCCCGCCGGGCCTTGTCCTTGGAGAAATCGCCCAGATCGTTTCGCAGTTCCAGCAGCGGCGACATCCACAGCTTCTCATCATCGTTCTTGATCATCGCCTCCATCGACCGGTCCTGGTCCACCACCGTGCAGACCCAGCATCCGAAGCGGCTGTTGCCGCAGGAGGGCGTCGAGGTGTCCACGACCAGCGGGCATTCGCCGTCGGCCGACGCGCCCTGGTACATCCCCAGCAGCGACTTGTTGGTGTGGCCCCAGGGGTTTTTGACCTGCATCAGAAACAGCCACACATCGTCGTTCGTCCAGTCCTCGATGGGCGTGTAGACCAACGAGTTCGGCAGGGCCGCGTTAGGCGTCAGCCGCTCGCGCACGCGGCGTTTTTCGTGCTCCGCCATATTCAGCGCCCGCCTCTGGCTTTCCGCCTTCCGCGTCCCCAGCACCAAAATCGCCTCGCCGCTGTCGCGAACCACATTGCGGATAAACGCGTTCGACGGGTTGATCTTCATGCGGCTGGTACACCAGCGAAAAGTCGCCCGCGGAGCTGGGTAGCCTCTCCCGATCACGTTCACCCAGAAGGACTCCTTGACGTCCGGCAGGAGCGTATGCGGTGTGATGGGAAGCCCCTGTTCCTGGGCCGCCTTCCGCATTTGGGCATGCGATAGGCTGACCCACGCCGCCACGAGCGGCTGTTCGACGAGCGTGTCGACCGAAATCACGTGGATCGGCTTCTGCCGTTGCTCGACCGGCAATTCGCGGACGGCCAGCCAGACCAACTGCAACGCGGCACTGGAGTCCTTGCCGCCGCTGTAGCCCACGACCCAGGGGATGCCATCCCACAGATACAACTCCTGGATCTCGTCGCAAATCGCCCTGACGGCGGCCGCCATCCCGTGCTCTGAAAAGACGGACGCTTTTGATCGTCTGGCAAGATCGTCCCCAAACATTCCGGTACCCAGCGTCCCTTCCAGGAACTTTACAATTCAGTTGGGAAGTGATATATTTCACTTCCAATTTCATGTTTATAACGTCCCAACGCAAGCCGTCAAGCGACCGAATGGCCGTGACGCCGAAATACCTCGACTACAACGCCACCACGCCGTTGGACTCCCGTGTCCTAGCGGCGATGAACGAGTGGTATGCGGGACCGCCAACCAACGCTGGCAGCCGGACGCACGTGTACGGGCGGCGGGGCCGAGAAGCCGTCGAAAAAGCCCGCACTCAGGTGGCCGATCTCATCGAGGCAGCCCCAGAAGAGGTTGTCTTCACCAGCGGAGCCACCGAGAGCGACAACTTGGTGGTCTTCGGCTTGGCCGCTTTCGGACAGCGCAGCGGTCGAAGACACATTCTGGCGACGGCCATCGAGCACAAAGCGATCCTGGAGCCACTTGCCCAGTTGGCGCGTCGCGGTTTCGAGATCGAGTTAGCCCCGGTCACCGCAACGGGGTACGTCGAGCCCGATGCAATCCTCGAACGGCTGAGGCCGAACACGTTGCTGGTGTCGGTCATGCACGCCAACAACGAGACGGGCGTACTGCAGCCGGTCCGGGAAATCGCCGAACTTGTTCGGGAAAGCGGGGCGTTCTTTCACACCGACGCCGCCCAAACATTCGGGAAAGAGGTGGACTGTCTACGGCATCTGGGCTTCGATCTGTTGTCCATCAGCGGCCACAAGATCTACGGACCGCAAGGCATTGGAGCAGTTGTCGTTCGCCGTCGAGGAATCAAACGGCCGCCGTTGGAACCGCTGATGTTCGGCGGAGGCCAAGAACGCGGCCTGCGACCCGGCACGCCCCCCGTGCCCCTGATCGTCGGCTTGGGGCTCGCTGCGGAGTTGGCCGAACAGGAACACGCCGAGCGTCGTGTGGCCGCCGAACGCGTCCGAGCCCAGTTGATCGCCGATCTGCAGGGCGCTGAATTCCGCATCAATGGCGACCCGTCGCGATGCCAACCCCACGTGCTGAATGTGTCGTTTCCCGGCGTGGATAGTGAAGCGCTGATGATCGCCTTGCGGGATGAATTGGCCGTCTCCAACGGGGCGGCATGCACGAGCCAACGCTACGGATCAAGCCATGTACTGGAGGCGATGGGATTGGGCCCGGAGATCATCGCCTCTGCCGTTCGATTATCCTGGGGGCCCGGCGTGACGACGATTCCGACTGTCGCTCTGCGCGACGCGGTCCTCCGACTCCGGTGATTTGTGGTAGAATGCGGTTCGTTACTGCGGCGTCGTAGGTTCTTTGACTCCCGATGATTCCCATGACTTCCTTCGAATTTGAACTGCCGGCAGTCCGGGGCATTCAGGCTGGCCGTCCGTATTACCTGACCGCGTGCCCGCTGCGACTGCTGTCACGGATTTTTCCCGATTCCGACGGCGATTTGCCCGCCAAGCGTCAGCCGCCGGGTGCCTTGAACCGCGCTCGGATACCGGAGATTACGAGGTACGTGACCGGGAATCCGCGGTCTTATGTTTTTGGGGCTCTTACCGCGTCGGTCGATACCGATGTTGTTTTTGAGTCCAACGCGGAACACGCGTCCGTTTCCAGCGGGAAGTTGCGGATCCCCATGTCCGCCAGACTCGTCGTGCATGATGGTCAGCACCGATGTGCGGGCCTGAAAGCGGCCGTCCGAGAGGATCCCGAGTTGGGCGACGAGACGATCGCGATCGTGCTGTTCGTCGACCCAGGCTTCCGGCGGAGCGAGCAACTGTTCACGGACCTCAAGCGGCACGAACGCCGGTTGCCGCGATCCCTCAGCATCCTACACGATGACCGGGATGAATACGCCCGCCTCGCGCGCGACGTGATTCGGAAAGTTGACGTTTTCGGCGACCACGTTGAGATGGTTCGCACGACAATCTCGAATCGTTCGCGCAAGTTGTTCACGTTGAGCGCGATCTACCAAGCCACAAAGACCCTTCTGGCGGAGCAGGCCACTGACAAGTTCGAGGAGAAGCTGAGGATCGCCACGGTATTCTGGAGTGAAGTCGCCAAACAGATTCCGGCGTGGCAACAGGCCGTTGCCGGGCAGATCAGCCCCGCCGAACTGCGGAGGCAATTCGTTCATGTCCACGGAATCGCTCTCGCTTCGTTGGGGCGAGTGGGGCAGAGCCTGCTGATCGGCAGTCCCAAAGACTGGCGCAAGAAGCTGGGCGCACTGAAGACCTTAGACTGGTCGCGCGCCAATTCACGGCTGTGGGAAGGGCGCGCCATGATCGCGGGCCGGCTGTCGAAGGCGAACAGCTGCGTCGTGCTTACGGCCAACGCGATCAAGCAGCATCTCGGCCTGCCCCTCACGGCGGAGGAAGACGAACTGGAACGTCGATTCAAGAAGCGAGACCGCGGCTGATCAAGTCTCGCCCAAGAATTTGTGCTTGCGGTGCCAGGCAAGATGGTTGGGGGCGGGCCACAGCGATTGGTCTTTCGGGAGCCGCAGGGGGCGGCCGTGATAATCGCCAAGCGGCTTCTGATCGGGGCTGTCTTCGGAGAACGCATCCTTGGCCACGAGGATTCGGTAATCATCGGCAACCGACCACAACCCCGCGTCGAAAAGCCAATGGGCGTTCTTGCACAGGGCCATCCCGTTCGTCAGGTGATTATTGCGGGAATCGGAGAACTCGTGGATGTGGGCCGCGTCGACGATCGTGCCTTGACCGATGGTCGTGACCCGATAGCCGGTCAAGGCACACGTATAGTTGTAGGTTGGCACGATGTCCAACCGGAAGCGGGCTTCCCGGCCGGCTAGCCGCGCGTCGTCCGGCGACTCAAAGCTGGCGTCCCGCGCGATCTCGTCGTCGCTTGGCACCGCCATGCCAAGCAGATGATACAGCGCGTTGCGTTCGGCGGGTTCGAAATAGGTCGCCACCAAGATTCTCCGTGCTTGTTCGCGGAAGGCGGGGTCGCACACGCACGCCACGAATTCGGGATTCAGTTGCACGTGCGTGGTAACGGTCCGATGAGGCGATTTCGAGCCGTCGGCGGTCAAGGCCGTCCACACGCGGTCATTCGTCAGATGGTGAAAAGGCATCCTCACGTCAGGCGGTTGTGTACGACGATGCCGGACCACGGTCCAATAGGTGTCGAACCGATAAGCCAACTCTGCCGTCAGCACGAGCGTGTCGCTCGGCAGTTCACGTTTTTCTGCAAGCTCCAAGATGACAAGCAGCAACAGCGGCTTGTGAGGTGCGCGTCCGTGTTTGGCTCGATAGAAGTTGAGATGGCCAAGTTGGTTGAGCCAGGCCGAAGAGGATGTCATCGCGGCGCTCCGTGATTCGCTTCTCATGTCCGTTTCTAGGGCGTTCGTCCAGCAACGCTGAATCCCAGATAGTTGCCTTTGCCTGGGATTACGTTCCGCACGCCGCCGGTCGGGTCTTCTACATCGCCATCATACCTGGGGATCAGGTGGACGTGAACGTGCATCACGGTCTGTCCGGCAGCGTAGCCGACGTTGACGCCGACATTGTAGCCGGCGGGCTGATGCTCGCCATCGCAGCTGGATTTTGCCTGGTGTACCAAGTCGAAGATCGCCGCCGTCTCTGCGGGAGTCAACTCGAAAAACGAAGCAACATGCCGACGGGGGCAGACGAGCAGGTGGCCAGGGCTGACCGGGTACTTGTCCAGCAGGGCGAACGCCAAGCGGTTCTCGGCGATGATTCGATCTGGCTGTACGTCGCAGAAAGGACACGCGTTTTCAGACTCGTTCATAGTACTTCGCGATGCTTTCTTCACAGACGCGGCGCAGGTCGGCCAGGTCTTTCTTGTGCAACTGCTTCCAGAGGTTCGGCGCGATTCGCAGGTTGGCCACGTCGCGGTCGTATTTCAGGTAGCGGCGGCGCTCGAACTTCTCGAACGGCATGCCCAGCATCACGCGGCGGACGTCGGCATCATCCAATTCGCCGACCTTGGCCATCCGGACATTCGACTTTTCGACTGGCAAGCCTGCACGCGAGCGGTCCTCGTAGAACTTCCGGAACAACGCGACGACCTCGTCCACCGGCGCCTTGCCGCGGTTGTCGACGCTGTCCAGGATGGCCAGCAACAGGACCGGCTTGTACGACGCGGCCATGTCCATCTCGCGGCAGTAGTCCAGGAACAAACGCTTGATCGTCGTGTCGTCAACCGGCGTCAAGTTGAATTGGGCGCGGATGGCCTCGATGCGTTCGCGGTCGAAATAGTGGTAGACCTTTTGGCCGAGTTCCAGTGTGTGGTCGGGTTGCAGTTCGCCCGTTTCCACCTTGCGCCGCAGGAAGCCTTCGGCGACGGCCAGTTCGAATTCCAGTTCGCTCAGCGTGATCATGCCGGCCACGACGTCTTGCCAGTTGAAGATGTCGATCTCGTGGAACTGCCGAACCCACAGTCCGATCTCAATGCTTTGAGTCGGCGATTCGCCCCGCTCCAATGCCTGTTCCTCGGCGGCCAACAGGGCGTCGGTCGCAAGCACGAAACCGCCGGGCCGGTAGCGGTTCTTCGCGACCACGCGGTGCAGGGTCAGCGGCGCGTTGTAGCGTGTGGCGTTGTCCACAAAGTCGATGACGATCAAGCATTCCTTGCCGGGTGCCTTGCGGGTGCCGCGTCCCAGTTGCTGGAGATACAACACCTTCGAGAGCGTGGGCCGGGCCATCAGCAAGACTTCGATGCTGGGGCAATCCCAACCTTCGTTCAACACATCGCACGCACACAGCACGCTGATCTCGCCGCGCTCGAAACGCTCCAGGATCTCTTGCCGTTTTGCCTCGGACATACTGCCGGATACAGATTCCGCCGGAAAACCTTCATCCCGGAACCGCCGAGCCAATTCTTCCCCATGCCGGACGTTCACGCAAAACGCCACTGCCTTGCGGCCGGGCACATGGCCACGATAGGTGTCCACAATCAGCTGATCGCGGGACGAAACGACGACCCGTTCGTCGATGTCCCAGCGGTTGTATTGCACGCCGTTGAACCGAACGCGGCTCAGATCGACGTTCGTCTCGACGCGCAGACAGCGAATGGGCACCAGTTCGCCGAGCTTCACGGCTTCTTCCAGCGAAAGACGGTGCGCCGAGTCGCGGAAGATCTGCAGCACCGATTCGCCGTCGGCCCGTTCCGGTGTGGCCGTCAAGCCCAGGATGAAGTCCGGTTGGAAGTGGGCCAGGATCGCGCGATACGTGTCGGCCGTCGCGTGATGCGCTTCGTCGATCACCAAGTAACGGAAGGCGTCGGGAGCGAACAAGTGCAGGTTTTCCGCGACGCTCTGGATCGAGCCCGCCACGTTGAACGCGGCGACATCCCGCTGCCGGCCCATGAAGACGCCGACGGGCTGTTCGGGCCAGAACTCTCGCAGTCGCCGAGCGGCCTGCCGTACGAGGTTCTTGCGGTGCCCCAGGAACAACGTCCGGCCGCCCAGTCGCTTGGCGTCCTCGATGGCGACGATCGTCTTTCCGGTTCCCGTGGCATGGGTCAGCAGGGCGATCGTCTTGCCCTCGGCCCGCAGGCGTTGCAGCGCTTCGAGCGCTTCATGCTGGTGGCGGCGCAACTCCAGCGGCACCACTTCGCCCCGCTGCTTGGGCAGGAAGTCGTTCATCGCCAGCAGGCCGGGGACGGAGCCCAGGAACAGGATCAGCTGCTCCTTGACTCGTTCGCCGTCTTCGGCCAGTTGCCGGTCGGTCCAGCGGTACACGCGCCAGGCGTCGTGGACCAGGCTGTTCTGCCGCAGCAGGTCGTCTTCGAACTTGGCGATACTGATCGCTTCCGGGTGGTGCCAGACCAAGCCGTCGATCTCGAACGCGACTCGCTGGGCTGGCGTGCGGATCGCGAAATCGACGAAACGCGTCGCACCGTAGATGTCCTGGACCGGGTGTTCGGGGCTCAGCAATTGCACCTTCTCGACGCCGAACGCCTCCGCGAACAACTCGACGAAGCGGTCTTCCGCCGCCGTGCTGATGGCCGCACGCGGGTCGGCGAGTTCCGTCATGCCGAACATCCTTCGCGCTCAAGACGTGGCAAATCGAAGTCCCGCACTAGGTCGTGGCAGTCCGACCGGTACTCGGTCTGGTGCGACAAGTCGGCGAGCGTCGAATCGGCTGGTCGCGTACTCACGGTGCCCTCGGCCCAGCGTGGAATCACGGAACGAACCAGACCCGATTGTCGCGGTTCGCGGTGCCGGGTTCAAGGCGGCAAGCGTCGGGATGAGATTGCTTTCCCTCAGTAGGTCGGCGGAAGTTCGCCCCGTTCGCGCTTCGCCAGGCTGCTTTCCCGAATTCCATCGGGCCGGCTGTTGCCCCCAGGCGGCCGCAAGCGGGCAAGGTCCGGCAAATCGTCAGGGAAACCCAGAAGTTGGTTGTAAAGCGGACGATCGTATCGTTCTGCGAGATCGATGATTCGCAGCCATGTCCTGCGCCAACGACAGTACTCGATGGGGCGAGTCGGGATAAGTGAATCCAGATCGCATTATGGCGTCTCGCCATCCAAATCCTGCTGCTGCCGTTTCTTCGTCAGCAGCTGTTGGTGAAGCCTGGTTGCGCCCGCGAGCGGAATCGGCGCAACGGCCCGGCGATGGACTCTCATTTCTTGCGTCAGCAATTCGAGTTCCCGCCGTTCCGCGTCGCTGAGCGTGCCCTGAATGTCCTTGTCAATCAGTTGGCAACGTCGCTCGTTCTTGGCGTCGTTCCATTCGCCATTGTCTGTCGGCAGTTCCGAGGCGAGCGATTTGGCGATTTCTTCGGCCAGATGCTGCCGCCAATCGCTTGGCCAGTGCTTCACCTGTTGGCACACCCGTGCAAACTCGGAATAGGCGGTGCCCATCAACGGATCTCCCCAGGGACCGTGGCGGATCCCCCGTCAGCCCATTGTAAGCGTACGAGTTGACCGCAGACAATCCCGACCTTCAATCTCGGCTGGCGACCAGCAGCATGCGGCCAACGCCGCCGACCAGGGCGGTGATCTCTTCCAGCAGGCCGTGCGACTGTTCCTGCTCGGTGAAGCGTGCGAACTTCTCGCGAAGTGGATACTCAGCGTCAACCATGCGGTCCTTCTGGTCCAGGACCAACGGTTCTTCGTCGTCGGTGTGGTCTCGGCAGTCCAGTTCGCGGCTTCGCAACGACAACTTGACCGTCCGCTGGATCGCGGGATGGGGAGCCGTATCGAAATCCGGACATGCGAGATACGAAATCTTGCCCGAGAATCGGTGCAGCTTGACCACGGTCGTATCGTCGATCTCGCCCAGATACGCCCTGGCGCAACCTTCATAGATGCGCAGGATCGGCTCCAGCGAGTTGACCGCCGACTTGTGTACGAACAGGGCGTTCGAGGAAAGCCGGCCCACAGGTGACCGCTGGCAAGCCT
>CAYPGE010000153.1:0-18352 GCA_964409865.1 uncultured Pirellulaceae bacterium | reverse complement strand
TGGCCAACTGGCACAAGGCGGACGCGATCCCCACCCTGGACGGCCGCTCGCTGCTGGATCCCGGCAACCCGATGCTGTGGCTGCGCGACCGGCAGCTAAATCTGGCCTCCGCACCGGACGCTTTTGTCGAGCTTTTCTCCGGCGACCGCCTGCCGGGGGTGGCGTTAGAGTACCACGGGCAGGCGCCGGGCTCGCCCGAACAGAGTTTTCCGCACTGGCTGGTGGGTCCGACGACGCAACTGCGTCCCCCGCAGTCGCTGGACGAGCCGGTGATTCGGGTCGTCGCCAAATTCGTGCGCCGCCTGGTCTGGCAGCGGCGCTCATCGGACCGTTACCGGCCCGGTACCGTGTTCCTGCTGGACGGCAGTTCGCTCTCATTCCGGTCCGCGAGATTTGACGGCGAGCAGGTGTTGCTTCTGTTGGAGACGGGCACGCGGCGTCTGCTGTTGGCGGACATTGCGGAACTGCACCTGCCGGCACGCGACTTTTGGCAAGACTACTTTGACGAGTTGGCCCTCTCCTGCCCGAATCCGGACACACGGCTGATGCAGTTGGAGACGGACGACGGACTGGTGGCGACTTCGTCGCTGGACCGTCTGACAGTATTCGCCTGGGGCGGCGCCGAACACTGGCGCAACTGGGCGCACGGCATTCAGCCCGCCTGGTCGCTGGACGTGATCTACGTTCCGGCCGCCAACGTCGTGTTTCGCCGACTGTTCGCACCGCAGGACGTCCCACTGACCCGCATCCCGCCGGCCCACGCGGATGGTCCCGGCGCGGTGGGCGCGTCCGCTTGGCCGCCGCGCGTCAATCGCAACGTCCAAGGCGGCACGTTGCACAGCGGCGGTCGCGAATTCGGCTGGGGCTTTGGCGTGCACGCCTTCAGCCAGTTACAGTTTCCCCTGACGCCGCTGGCCGTCGCCGTGCGCGCGGAGTTGGGCCTGGATCGAACGGTGGGCGATGGCGGCAGCATCCAAGGCCGGATTCGCGCGGGCGACCCGGCGTCGCCGCCGATTTACGAGAGTCCCGTACTGGTGGGGTCGAAGACGGTGCGGGGAATCGGCCGGGTCGGCTTGTCCGTCAAACCGGAGGCGCCCGGCCAACTCGTGCTGGAGGTCGATCCGGCGCATGACAAGCGTCCTGCGGGCGCCGACCCCTTCCACATTCGCGATTGCGCCGACTGGCTGGAGCCGGTCCTGGAATTGAATCCCGACCGGCTGAAAGAGGAAATTCGCCGCAGCCTGCCGCGGCAGGTGCCCGCCTGGGAAGGCTGGACCGCCGTTTTGGGGCCCAGCGCCACGTGGCCCAGCCTGCTGCGCGAGTTTCCCGGACGGCCTGCGGCTTTCTCGCGCGGCGTCAGCACCGGCAAGGAACCGCTGGTGCTCAGCCGGCGGCTGACCCTCGCTCCGCGGGATCGCTGGCTGCTGCTGTCCGTCGGCCAGGACCGGGCGCAACAAGGCCGCCCGAGCGTGCAGGTCTTGCTGGACGGCGAATTGGCTTTCGAGCAAGAGGTTCCGTTCAGCGACAACTGGCGGAACGAAGTGGGGCCGCTGGTCGTTCCTTTACAAGACTACTTGAGCGCCGGTCCGCGCGAGGTCGAAGCCGAGATTCGGCAGGTTCCCGGCGATCAGGAGACGCCGGTCTGCTGGCAAGGGATCGTGCTGCTCGAGCGTTTGCCGATGATCCAAGTACTGTTCGAGGACGAAGGCGCTTTCGTGGCGACCGCGCCGGAGCCGGTCGATGGCAGCGCAACGCCCGCCGAGCCGTCCGCCGCGGCGCCAGCGACGCCGGCCCCCACGCCGCCGGCGGCCCCGCTCCCGCCCGCGACGCTGGTCACCGACGACCGGCAGTCGGGGACGAGGTCCGTGAAACTGCCGGCCGGTCCTCTGTATCGCCACCGCTGGCCCCAGTCGCTGGCGGTCCGCGAGCGGCCGGCGTGGGGCGAGTTTCGCTTCCTGCGATTCGCCTTCCGGAAGAAGGGCGCCGGGCGGATCTGCCTGGAGTTGAACCACCGCCAGAGTGTGGAACGCCCGGCCCGCTACGATGCCGGCCAGGGCCAACCGTGCTTGTTGCAGGCGCGACGAGTCCAGGATGGCGCCTTGCCAGACGAATGGACCGTGATCACGCGAGACCTGTTTGCGGACTTTGGCCCGTTGGACGCCGACGGGATCACGCTCTGGGCACCCGATGGGGAATACGTCTTGTTCGATCAGATCTATCTGGCCCGCTCGGTGGACGACTTTCGCTACCTGCCCCAACAGCTCGCCACGGATCCGGCGGCCGGGGAGGCCAACCGGACCGCCTTGGCCGCGGTCCAAGAGCGAGTCGTGCCGTCCACCGTACTGATCGACTTCGGCGATGGACGGGTCGGCACGGGGACGATCATCAGCGGCGAGGGCGACATCTTGACGGCAGGGCACCTGGTCATCGCGCCGAACCGGAACGCGAAGGTCACGCTCGCCGACGGGCGAACGCTGGACGCCCAGACCAAAGGCATCTGCCGCGATTTGGATCTGGGCCTGGTCAGGATCACCACTCCGGGCCCGTTTCCGGCGGTCGAGATCGAGAGCTTTACGCAATTGAACGCCGGAGATTTCTACGCTGCCGTGTCGCGGAGTCCCAAGCCGGATGCCGGGGCGTCGGCGACGGTGGCCAAGGTTCGGCAACTGGTCGGCCAGCGGTTGTGGACCGACTTTGACCCGCCGGATGGGACGGCCGGCGGCGGCCTGCTGAACCGTTACGGCAAGCTGGTCGGCGTCCATATTCAGCGCAGCGGCTTCGGCGGCGCGGTCTACAGCCAATTGGGCAATGCCTGGAGCTTCGTCGGCCGCTTGAGAAACGGCGAAGTCTGGGGACGCTGGCCGCGAGGCAGCACGCCCGTGACAGGCATGACGCTGCTGACATCGCCCGAGGGCCTCAAGATTCGCGACGTCGCCGGCGGATCGCCAGCGGCAAGCGCCGGCTTGCAGCCCGGTGACATCATCTTCCGTATCGACGGGAAAGCCGTGCAGGCACTGGACGACGTATCGCAAACCCTCGCCGAAAAGGACCCCGGCGCCATCATCCGCGTCGAATTCCGCCGCGCCGGCAGTGGCGGCACCGTCGATGTCAAATTGTCGCCGCGTGCGCCGTAGGGTGGGGACGCGAAATGGGGTCAGACGTACAGAATTCAATTTTCGCGGCGCCGAGCCCTTCCATTTGGCTGGTCGATGGGCCGCGAAAATTGGATTCTGTACGTCTGCCCCTGGCCGTCGCGTGCGGTATAATCCAGGCTCAGGAATTTGTGATAGTGGCGACTCTGGGATGGCTAAGGGCAAGAGCACCTTAATCTTTCACCTAATCTTTCACTCAATCTCTCACCTAATCTCCCCCCCGCTCCAAGGCGGTAGAGCAGTTGGCGGCAGGAAGAGATTAAGTGAAAGATTCAGTGAAAGATTGGGGTTTCAGGTTCCGGCTCAGCCGGTTAAGTTCACGGTTAGATCTTATGAGCGCAAGCAGAATTACCGATAGCGAAATGGGCCGCCACGCCGCCGGCGTGGCGGATCGGCCTGTGGTCATCCTGGGCGCGGGCATCAACGGCGCGGCGTTGGCGCGCGAGTTGGTGCTGAATGGGGTTCCGGTCCTGTTGGTGGATACAGCCGATATGGCGTACGGCACGACGGCCTATTCGTCGCGGCTGATCCACGGCGGTCTGCGCTACCTGGAGTACGGCGAATTCTCGCTGGTGCGGGAATCGCTGGAAGAGCGGAACCGGCTGCTGCGGCTGGCGCCGCAATACGTGCGCCCGCTGCGGCTGGCGATTCCGGTGGGCAAACGGACGGGCGGATGGATGTCGTCCATCCGGCGCTTCCTGGGGGCACGTTCGTCCGCCGCCGAACGCGGCTTGTGGCTGGTCCGCGTTGGTCTCGGATTTTACGATCTGTACGCTCGCGATTCGCATCTGCCGCGACATTCGGCAACACGTGTCGGCGCGGCGGGCTCGGTGCCCGTCGATCCGCGCCGCTACCGCTGGCTGTGTACGTACTGGGATGCGCAGATCCTGTATCCTGAACGGTTCGTGGTGGCCCTGGTCGAAGACGCCCGCGCGGCGGCGGACGAGCAAGGCGTGGAGTTTGCGCTGTACACCTACCACCGAGTCCGCCTGGTTGGCGACCGCGTGCAGATCCACCGCGCGGGTGGCGCCGACGGGGAACCGGTGCGAACCGTCGATCCGGCTGCCGTGGTGAACGCGACCGGAGCTTGGGTCGACCGGACCCTGGGGCAACTGGACATCATCACGCGCCCGCTGATCGGCGGCACCAAAGGCAGCCACTTTTTGACCTTCCACCCGGCATTGGCTGAGGCGTTGGGCGGACAAGGCGTATACGCCGAAGCAGAAGACGGTCGGCCGGTGTTCCTGCTGCCATGGGACCGAGGCACGTTGGTGGGCACGACCGATCTTCCCTTTACCGGTGATCCGGGGGAAGCCGTGGCCGGCGCCGACGAGTTGGACTATCTGGTCGGCGTCGTCCGCCAACTGTTCCCGCAGATCGAGTTGACGCGAGAGGATGTCCATTTGCACTATGCGGGCGTCCGGCCGCTGCCGCAAACCGGCGGCGCAACGCCAGCGTCCGTCACTCGCCGGCACTGGATGGAGGCGCATCTTGGCAGCGGCGTGCCGGTGTACTCGATCATTGGCGGCAAATTGACCACCTGCCGCTCCTTGGCAGAAGAATCGGCGGCCACCATCCTTCAGCGGCTGGGCCGTTCGCCGCGGGCCAATTCTCGCGAGCGGCCGATCCCCGGCGGCGAATCGTACCCGGTCGATGAAGCGGCGTTGGAGGCTCAATGGCGGCAACTGGGCGACCGATTTCGCCTGCCGGAAGAAAGCGTGCGGGCGATTTGGACGCTATACGGCAGCCGTACCGAATCCCTGCTGGCAGAATTGGATGCACCGCTCGGCGACTGCGTGGCCGGCACACCACTGCCAAAGTCGCTGGTGCGTCGGGTCATCCGGCGGGAATGGGTGGCAACGCTGGACGACCTGATCGAACGCCGCCTGATGCTGCTGTACGATCCAAGGCTTTCGCAGGCGACGCTCCAGGACCTCGCGGGCCTGCTCGTTCAGGAGGGCAAGCTGGCGGCGGATGACGTTGTGCCGCAGGTCCGGGCAACGTGTCAGCGACTGCTCGATCACTTCGGCAAGCGCACGCCGGATTGAGAGGAACGTTTGGTAACAGGGAGCCTGACATCCCCGTCGTAGCATGGCTCTCCGAGCCGTGCGGGTTGTGCCAGGACCTAAACTCATTCCGCACGGCTCGAAGAGCCATGCTACGAGGAATCGAATAACGCACTGCCTTTGCGTCCGCTGAGAAGGTGGCATGACAGGAACATCCGCCCGTGCCGAAAAGCTTGTGAATGTGGCTCGCGAGATTGCACTGCAACTGGAAAAGGATCTGCGCCAGGCCCACGAGGCAACGGCCGGCTGGTCGGACGCCGCGGCGACGGACGGGCTGGCGTGCGAGGCCCTGCAGCAGGCGCTCGAACGTTTGTCCGCGACCGGCTGCTGGGGCGAGGCGAATCGGCTGCCGTCCAGCGAATTGTGGCGCATCGCCGGGCGGTGGCTGGAAGTCGGCACGCTGCAATGGCGGGCTCGCCACAAGCCACGAGGTTACGCCGGCGACTTTGAGATGCTGGAGCAGATCTGCACCGGTCACGTCTGCGATCACCCGCTGGGCGCAGCCTTCGACCGGTTCTTCCAGGCCCAGGCAGCACCTCAGGCCGTCCGCAACCGCACCGATTTGATCGCGGAGGTTATCGCCCGGTTCGTCCGGGACCGAGGCGCAGCGCCGGTCCACGTGGTCAGCGTCGGCAGCGGGCCGGCCATTGACGTCCAGCGAGCTTGTCTCGCTCTGACCGAGACAGAACGAAAGCGGTTAAGCATCACGTTGTTGGATCTCGATCCCGCCGCGCTGGAGCATGCACAAACGCGGTTGTATCCGCTGCTGGACCAGCACCAACTGCGAGTGGTCCGTGAGAACTTGTTTCGCCTGGCCCAGGGAGGCCGGCGGAGCGATGCGTTGCGCGACGTCGACTTCCTCGTCTGTTCGGGCCTGTTTGATTACTTTGACGATCCGACTGCGGCGTCCACGCTGACGCGTTTCTGGCAATCGCTCCGCCACACCGGCCAGGCGTGGGTGTTCAATTTCGCGCCGCACAATCCTAGCCGCGCGTACATGGAGTGGATCGGGAATTGGTACCTGACGTACCGCACCCGCCAGGAAATGCTGGACGTGGCGGCGCGTGCGGAGATTCCGCGGGATTGCGTGACGGTCGCAGCCGAATCCAGCGGCGTGGATCTGTACTGGCAGGTCCGGCGTGCGCCGGGGTGACGGTACGTCTGAGCCTATCCAACGTTCCGGCCGCTGTCCGGGTCAAACAAGTGGCTTTTCGCCAAGTCCAAGAACACCGGCAACACGTCGCCGGGCCGATGATGCCGGTCCGCGGGGACGCGGGCGGTGAGTTGATGGGGTCCGCAGCGAAGCCGCAGGATCGTCTCGGCGCCGAGCGGTTGGCACAGCAGGACTTCGGCCGGCAGCGATTCCCAGTCGGCGCCGGCCGCGCCGTTGGTCCGTACGTTCTCCGGACGGATGCCCAGCGTGAGTTCCCGACCGGACCAGGACTGCAACTGGGGCAGATACTGCCGAGGCAACTTCAGATGCAGCGGCGGACAGGCGATCGTCGGCGTATCCTCCACGACCTGCACTCGTCCCGTCAGGAAGTTCATGGGCGGGCTGCCGATGAACTCGGCCACGAAGCGGTTGGCCGGAGCGTGATAGACCTCCAGCGGCTTGCCGACTTGCTGGATTCGCCCTGCGTCCATCACGGCGATCCGCTGGCCGATCATCATGGCTTCCACCTGATCGTGCGTGACGTGGATCGTGGTGGTGCCCAGTTGCCGCTGCAGTTCAACCAGGTCGGTGCGCAGCGACTCGCGCCAACGGGCGTCCAGGTTGCTCAGCGGCTCATCAAACAGAAACACTTGCGGATCGCGCACGATGGCTCGCCCCAGGGCCACCCGTTGCCGCTGGCCGCCGGACAGTTCCGCGGGGCGGCGCTGCAGCAAAGGTTCGATGCCCAGTTTGCGGGCCGCCTCGCGCACGCGCACCTCGATTTCCGCCCGCGGCACCCGCCGCAGCTTCAGCCCGAACGCCAGGTTTCGGTAGACGTCCAAATGCGGGTACAGGGCAAAGTGCTGGAAGACCATCGCCACGTGGCGGTCTTTTGGGGCCAGGCGGCGCACCGAGCGGCCGCCGATGCGAATCTCCCCCGACGTCGGCTCGTCCAGTCCCGCGATCATGCGCAGCGTGGTGGTCTTGCCGCAGCCGGAGGGGCCGACCAAGACGAGCAATTCACCGTCCGCCACGCGCAGATCGACGCCGTCGACGGCCGCCACACCGCCGAAGCTCTTGCACAGGTTTTCCAGGACGACTTGGGCCATGACGTCTACTGTCCGGCATCGACGTGCCTCTGCAGCCGTTCGGCTGCTGCGTTCTTTTCTTTGGCTTCCTGCAGACGGCGGGGATCGTTCTCCTTCAGGCCGGCCACCATCGCCTCCCAGGCCTGCTCGCGAAGCAGCATGTACCGCTTGTGCTGGTTCAGCCAATCCCGTTTTCCGGCGGCCATGCGGCCATCGCCGACCTTGTCGAATGACTGGCGTGCGGCACGCCACGTCGGCAAAACCTGCGTCTCGATGACCTCTGCGAACTCCTGTGCCGACAACTTGCCCTCCTGATGTCGCCGGTGCGCATGCTGGTACTGCTCCAACAACCGTTGTTCGACCGCCGACAGTGGCATGACACGGCTGGGACGAGCGACCGGCGCCGCTGGAGCCAGAGAAATCGCGGCGATCAGCGACACGGTACCTAGCACCGTCATGACCGCGTTGCGCCAAGTGCGCGTCAGAACCGTCACCTGGTCCAGCGGTTGACTCAAAACCAAGCCGCAGGCGAACCCCGCCACCAGACCTCCGATGTGCGCCGCCATGTCGATGCCGGGGATCGACAGGCCGAATATCAAGTTGTAGAAGACGAAAGCCGAGCCGCTGGCGCGCAGACGGCTCAAGATGCTCTTGGGGATCGAGTCGCCGCGAAGCAGGGCGAAGCCCATCAGGCCGCCGAACGCACCGAACACCGCGCCCGACGCGCCGGCGCTGGTCACCTCCGGGTTCCAATACACGCTGGCCAGGCTCCCGAACAACCCGGACAGCACGTACAGCAACAGGAAGCCCGCGTTGCCCGCCAAACGCTCGATCAACTGCCCGATGTTCCACAGGACCCACATGTTCAGGCCGATGTGGATCAGCCCGACATGGACAAAGGTGCAAGTGAGCAGCCGCCACCATTGGCCGTCGAGCGTCAGCGCACCGCGGTTCGCGCCCCACCGGACCAAGGTGTCGACGCCGGGCAGGAAAACCGCTCCGCTGTCGATCACCATCAGTACAAAGATCACCGCGTTGACCGCCACGATCGTCGGCGTCACCAGCATGTGCGGCGTGATCTCGTTCAACTTCCCCCAGAACTTCATGTGGGCATGCTGCAGCGATTCGCCCAAGGCGACCGGCCGGCCGTAGGGATCGAAAGCAGCAGATGGCGGCGCGCCCGCCGGGCGGGGATCATCAGGCACGCCGGCCCCGCTTTGAATCACGAAAGGTTGGGCCTCAGGCACGGGAATCGCCCGGCCGCAGGCGGGACAAGTCCCGTCGGACTGCGGCACCACGGCGGCATAGCAATGAGGGCAAGTGACAACCAGCATGAATCCAACCTGCACAGTGTCCGGAAACAAAGCACGCCCAGCGCCTCGGCGAGGGGCGTGCGGGATCAACGCCAAGACTTGCTGGCGTGCGGTTTCGGCGCTCAGTCGAGAATGGCCTTCGCTCCCTCGATGATTTCTTTGACGGCCACTTCGTTCAGGCTGCCGGCGGGGACCGAATGTCTGGATTTCACCGTCTTGGCTTTGTAGTGGATCACCGTGACCTCCGCCTGATCGTCAACCTTGAATCGCTCGGCGTCCCCGGTGATGGTCAATGCCACATTCTTCACGTCGTGCTTCGCGCCGAATTCCGCAATTTCTGCCTTGTAGTCATCCGACGGCTCGCCCGTAAAATTGATCACGGCCGCAAGCTTCTTGTCCTGATTGTCGGCGACGAGTTTGTCGATCTGGTTGACCAAACTGGCCAACGCGTCATTGGGCGTCTTCGCAAAAGCGAACACGACCGGACGGCCGCCCAGCTTTCACGTGTAGCACAACGATCTGCCGGCCTCGACGCCATCGTCGGCGCCGCCGATCTTGATACACGAATAGCTGCCGATCGGTTCACCGACCGCCACAGCGTTGGTCGGCACCTCGGCAGGAACGCACGAGGCGACAGTACACACCAGCAACGCGGCCACCGAGTAGCCATGAACTTTCATAGGCTTTTCTCTTCTTTCAGGATTGGCAACACCGTCGGTCTTGCGGTCCGCTCGACAGGCATGCAACCAAGCCGTCACCCGCAAGGTCTCCGCAACATCCTAGCGACTAACAACCGCGGGGGGAAGAAGTGCAAAGCCTTTTGCGGCAACTTGAGCCTGCAGGAATATGTGCTCGTGCATCAAGTCGGGGTCAGCCCAAAAGGAATCTGTCATAGTGGCCACTCCGGGATGGCTGGGGTCAAGAGCACCCTAATCTTTCACCTGATTCTTCACATAATCTCCCCCGGCCTAAAAGCGGCAGGAAGAGATCAAGTGAAAGATGAGGTGCAAGATTAGGGTTTCAGGTTCCGGCAAAGCCGTTGAAGTTTATGGAAGGAGAGCCCTATTCCTCGACAGTAGACATCCCCCACACAGGGACCACGGCGACTTGCCAAATTCCCCGGAAAGAGGGAATATAGGGAACATAGTCGAAGAGTTCGTGGAGATTCCAATTCAGAAAGGGCACCATGCGCGAGATCTCTGCCCTGCCTGCCACCGCGCTGTGTTGGCGATGCGATCCCGGCTGCTTTGATTTCGAGACGACGGAGCAGCTGGAAGATTTGAGTGAATTCGTCGGGCAGACGCGCGCGTTGGACGCGGTCCGCTTCGGCATCACGATCCGCCGCGAAGGCTACAACCTGTACGTGCTGGGACCGCCCGGGGTGGGCAAGCGGACGATCGTGCAGAGTTTTCTCGAGAAGAAGTCGGCGGACGAGCCGACGCCGGACGACTGGTGCTATGTCAACAACTTCGATGATCCCCACCAGCCGCGCGCTCTGCAACTGCCTGCCGGACGCGGTCCCAAGCTCGTTCAGGATCTGGAGATTCTGTTCGAGGACCTGCACACGTCAATTCCGGCTGCGCTGGAGATGGAGGAGCACCGCAATCGGCTGCAGGAGGTCGAGGCGGAAGTCAAGGAGCGGCAGTCGCAGGCGTTTCAGAGCCTGGCCGAGAAATCGGCCGAGCGGGGCATCCAGTTGATCCGCACGCCCGCCGGGTTCGCCCTGGCTCCCATGCGCGAGGGCGAAGTGCTGACTCCGGAACAGTACGAGAAGCTGAGCGCCGAGCAGCGCGATGACATCCAAGCGGCGGTCGACGAGTTGCAGACCGAACTGCGGGCCTTGGTCGAGAAGATCCCCCAGTGGCGCAACGAGATCCGCCGCAAGACCAAGGAGTTGAACCAACAGGCGACGCGGCTGGTCGTCGGCCAGGCGCTGGCCCAGGTGCGCAAGTGGTACACGGACCTGCCGGAGGTGCTCAAGTTCTTCGACGCCCTGGAGGCCAGCGTCATCCAGCGGGCCGACGAGTTTCGCAAGCAGGACGAAGAGTCGGCGGGGCCGTTGGATCTGACCGCCAAACGCCGCAACCTGGCGGATGCGTACAGCGCCAATCTGATCGTAGAACACGGCCAGACGCGCGGCGCGCCCGTGGTGTACCTGGAGCACCCCAGCTACGTGAACCTGATGGGGCGCGTCGAGCACGAAACGCAGATGGGTACGCTGGTCACCGACTTTACCCTCATCAAGTCCGGCGCGCTGCACCGAGCCAACGGCGGATACCTGGTCATCGAGGCCGTGCGGCTCCTGCAACAGCCCTTTGCCTGGGAGGCCCTCAAGCGGGCCCTGTACTCGCAGCACATCAAAATCGAGTCGCTGGGGGAAAACCTGGGCCTGATCAGCACGGTGTCGCTGGAGCCGGAGCCGATTCCGCTGGACGTCAAGGTCGTGCTCCTGGGCGACCGCATGCTGTACTATTTGCTGTACCAGTACGACCGGGACTTCGGCGAACTGTTCAAAGTGGCAGCCGACTTCGAGGAACAGATGGAGCGCTCGCCGGAGAACTGCCGGCTGTACGCGCGGCTGATCGCCACCCTGGTGCGGCGCGAGAAGCACCGGCACTTCGACCGCACCGCCGTGGCCCGCGTGCTGGAGCACAGCGCCCGCGTCGCCAGCGACTCGGAACGACTGACGACGCACATGCGCACCGTGGCGGACCTGCTGCGGGAAGCCGACTACTGGGCGGAACAGGAGGGCTGTGACCAGGTCAGCGTCCGGCACGTCCAGCAGACGATCGGCAAACAGGTGTACCGCGCCGAGCGGTTGCGGCACCACGTGCAGGAGGAAATCCAGCGCGGCACGCTGCTGATCGACACCAGCGGCCAGCAGGTTGGCCAGGTGAACGGCTTGTCGGTCATCGATCTGGGCAACTTTGCCTTCGGCCGTCCCGCGCGGATTACGGCCACGGCACGACTGGGCAAGGGCGAAGTGGTCGACATCGAGCGGGAGGTCGAGCTGGGCGGCGCGATCCACTCCAAGGGCGTACTCATCCTGTCGTCGTTCCTGGCATCGCGGTACGCCCAGCGGCACCCGCTGTCCGTATCGGCCAGCCTCGTGTTCGAGCAATCGTACGGCATGGTCGAGGGTGACAGTGCCTCGGTGGCCGAGTTGTGCGGGCTCCTCTCGGCGCTGGCCGACGTCCCGATCAAACAGTCGCTGGCCGTCACCGGATCGGTCAATCAGCACGGCCAAGTCCAGCCGATCGGCGGCGTGAACGAGAAAATCGAGGGGTTTTTCGACGTTTGCCGCGTCCGCGGGCTGACGGGCGATCAGGGCGTGCTGATCCCCGCGTCGAACGTCAAACACCTGATGCTGCGGGAAGACGTCGTGGCCGCGGCGGCCGACGGCAAGTTCCACGTCTGGCCGATCGAGACGGTGGATCAGGCGCTGACCTTGTTGACCGGACTGCCCGCCGGAGAGCCCGACGCCGAAGGGCGCTTTCCCGCGGGCACGCTGAATCAGCGTGTGGCGGACAGGCTGTGGGAGATGTTTCAGTTGCGGCAGAAGTACAACACGGAAGGCAAGTCGGAGAAAGCGAAATGACCGTTGCGGAAGAACAGGAAACGCGGCGGATTGTCGTGGCCGTGGACGCCTCCCCGTGCGGACGAGCGGCGTTGGAAACGGCCACGCAGTGGGCAGCCCAGGTGCGCGCGGAATTGCAGACGCTGTTTGTCGAAGACGCCGACCTGTGGCGATGGGCCAGTCTGCCGTTTGCCAACGAAGTGCCGCTGTCCTATGCGGTGCCGCGGCCGTTGGGCGTGACCGGCCTGGAGTGCGCGTTCCGGGCGCACGCCGAACAGGTGCGTCGGGCGCTGGCCGAAGCCGCCGACCGGCTGCAGGTCCGCTGGTCGTTCCAGGTCCAACGCGGGGACCTGGTCCGGACCTGCCGGGCGCTGGCCGGGCAGGCGGCGCTGCTGATCGTGGGCATGGCCGAAACGGCCGGCACCGCGTCGCGCGAACGTCGCGCGGCCGCGGGTTCGATTCTGGTGATCGACGAGGGTTCGTCCAGCAGCGACGGCGTGCTGAGAATCGCCGCTGAACTCGCCGAAACCAACCTCGGTGACCTCGTGGTGCTGAGTCCGGCGTCCGAAAACGGCGCGGGACCGGCGCGGCGGCGGGAGATCGACCAGTGCCTGGACGGCTGTCACGTCGGCTACACGGTCCAGCCCTTGCCAGCGCTGGATGCGCGCACCATCGTGCGGCTGGCCGAGCGGATGCGAAAACGGTTGATCCTGCTCGTGCTGCACAGCGAACTGCTGGACGAAGCCGACCTGGAGATCCTGGTCAGGCAACTCGCATGCCCGCTGGCGCTGGTGCCGTGAGACGCTCGGACGATCTCACACCAAGCATGGCCAACCAATTCCCTCCTCACTATAATCGGCCCAGCGGTTCTTACCAAATTGCAGCCATGAGAGAATGGCGGGGAGTGAACTTGAATGCAAAGCAGACATCAACGTGGCATAGCGATCCTGTTGCTGACGCTCATGGCCGGCTCTTCCGTCGGCTTCGTTCAGGCCAAGTCTCCCTTCGACGACGCTGTGGCCGTCTGGCAGATGAAGCAGTTGGGGGGATCTGCGGACAAGGGCGACGAGTTGGCGGCGGTGGGCCAGATGCGCATCGTCGCACTGGCGGGCGCGGACCGCGAGGCATCGCTGTTCCGAGGCGGCGACGGCTACGCCGTGCGACTGGAGGGCGGGTATCTCACCACGAGTTCGAGAAAGCCGATCCAGTTGGCCGGCAAGCAGGCGTCGATCTGCCTGCGGCTGCGCGATCCGTCGGGCCAATGGCTCGGCGGGCTGTTGGCGTCGGCGGATTCCAAGGACCGGCTGGCGAACCTGATCTACGCCGACGGCAAGGAGTTGGTTTATCGCTGGCGGACCACTCCACTCTGGCAGCGGGTGGAGGGGATGAAGGAGCCGACCGAAGAGAACCTGCGCAAGGCCCAGCGGGGAACTTACGGGTTCAACGGCGAGTCGAACGATGCGCACGATCTGCTCGAGTACCCGGCGCGGCAGTGGATTTGCTCCGTGGTTCGCGTACACGACGACGGCCGGGTCGTGGTCACTGACGCCAGCGGCCAAGCGGAGCGATCGATCGACATCGAGCGGCAGTCGATCAGCGGAGAGGCATTCTATGTCGGCTCCAAGGTGGGCACGGCAGAGTTTCTGGACGGCGACATCGCGGAAATCCTCTTCTACAGCCGGCCGCTGACCGACGAGGAGACGAAACGACTCCAACGCAGCTTGCTGGCGAAGTGGCGACTGGACGCCACTTGCGAGTCGAAGAATAGCGCTGCGCCAACCGACGGGCTAGTTTTGCATCTCGATGCCGCCCAGGTGAAAGCCGACGAGAACGGCAAGGTCGCCGTCTGGAACGACATTTCGGGCCATTCCCGCGACGTGAAGCAACCGGTCGCGGACTGGATGCCCCAATGCGTGGCCGGCGCTCTGGGCGGGATGCCCGCCATACGTTTCCGCCACGGGCAGTACCTGCAAGGACCGGCCGTACTGGCCGAAGGCGACGACAGTTTCACCATCGTGGCCCTTTGGCGCCGTGACCATCTGAACGGTTCGCAAGTGATTTGCGAGCAAAATGCGCCCGGGAAACAAGCAGGGCGTCGTGCGGCGCTGCTGGCGCAGGGAAGTTCGGGGCCGCAGTACGCGGGCGGGAACTTCAACGACGGCGTGCTGCCGGTCAGCGCTCCGCTCGATTGGGTCGGTCGGGACGGCTGGCACGACGTGATCGTCCGCTTTGCGGATACGATCGTCGAACTGTATGTCGACGGCGTGCTGATCGACGAGGAATGGCCGCACGGCGCGCTGTATCGCTTCCACAGTCCGTTTCTCATCGGCGCCGGCTATTCCGCCGAAGGCCGGCTGCAGACGCCGTTTTCCGGAGAGATCGACCACGTGGCCCTGTGGGATCGCGCGCTGAAGCCGGAGGAGATCGCGGCCCTTTCCGGCGGTGCGGAACACGTTGCCCGGCGCGATCTGGAGATTCTCGGCCCGCCGCAGCGGAGCCTGCAGTACTGGAGGCCCCGCGGCAAGGCCTACGCCGGCGACTGTATGGTGACCTGCAGGGACGGCGAGTTCCATCTGTTCTACCTGTACGACCGGCTGCACCACGGCGCCAAGTGGGGACTGGGCGCCCATCAGTACGGCCACTTCTCCTCGACCGACCTGAAGCACTGGACGCATCATCCGCTGGCCGTTCCCATCCAACGGCAGTGGGAATGCGCCATGGGCACGGGGAACGTGATCTACAACCCCAACGACGGCAAGTGGTACGCCTTCTACACCGATTGCGGGAGCCGGATCCAGTTCGTCGACAAGCCGCAGCGCGGGGCGTGGCTGTTCCGCTCGGTCAGCGAGGACGGAATCCACTTCACGAAAGACTTCAGGCCGGTGCTACCCGGATTCGACAGCGACATCTTCTATGTACCCGAAACGCGGACGTTCCACTTGATCGCCGAAGGCGGCCGGACGCATTATCAGTCGGGCGACCTGGAAAAATGGGCTGAGGTCCCGGACAGCGAGTTCCGCAAAACGGCGGAGCGTGACAACCTGAGCCGCATCTGCCCCGACACGCTGGCCTGGAACAGCTGGTACTACTTCACGACCGGTTCCAGCCGGATCTACAAGTCGCGCCGTCCCGTAGGGCCTTGGGAAGAGATCCCCAAGAACACGTTCGACGGCCTGTTCTATTCCAAGATGCACGAGTTCAAGGATCGACGGGCCTTGGCCGCCGGCTGGGTTGCCTTCCCTGGCTGGGGCGGGAATCTCGTGGTCCGCGAACTGGTGCAGTCGCCCAATGGGGAACTGGGTTTGAAGTTCGTGCCCGAGATGATTCCCGCCTGTGGGCCGCCGCTGGTGCCACAACTGGCGGCCAAGAAGGGGGACGTATCGGGCGATTTCGCAGCGTTGCGAGTTCGCGCTGAGGACACGCTTTCCTATGCGGCCGTGGACAACGTGCCGCACGACAGCCGGATTCGCTTGACCGTTCGCCCTTCGCCGGGAGTCGAGGTGTTCGGCGTCTGTCTGTGCGGCGAGGGCGACTACCGAGCGGGCAGCGAACTGTCCTTCCGCCCGGCCTCGAACCACGTACAGTTCGCGCATCCTCACGAGGGCGGCGTGGGAAAGAAACAACCGGTCGTCACGCTGATGGGCGGCGACACGGGAGCGCTGCCGTCCGTCGAGGGGCTGGACAAACCGTTCACCCTGGACATCATCACCAAAGACCGCATCTTGGACGTATGCATCGGAGAGCGTCGCACGCTCATCGCCCGCCGAGCGGATCCAGGCGGCAATCGCCTGTTCTTCTTCGCCCAAGGCGGCGAGGTGGTCTTCGAGCAGATCGACCTTCGCCCACTTTCACGCGAATAAGGGGGGGCAGAAGCATGGCACGCGTGACGTAGCGGTGAGCGGGCACCAAGAGGCCTTCTTCAGGCGTCTTAGCCCGTGCCCCCGGAACCAGTTCTTCCAACTCGTAGACGATTCGGATTCCGGTGGCAGTCCAGTGCCACCAGTGGTGAGTCGAAAACCGGTCGTCTCATCAAACACGCCAGTAATTCTTGATACCCCCTACCCTGGTCACTCTCTCATCAGCGACCGAGTTCGCCGATTCACCAGTTCGCCGTTCCCAACCGCGCAACTATGACAAGTCTTTTAGGCAGGTGGTGCGGTCGAACTCCCCAGACTAGTTATGCTGCGCAAGTGCCCGAGGTGGATGTGACCCGGACGCGCAACGGATGTATTCGGGATGAACTCGATGCACTTCCCTGGTCGTTCTTGCCGACACCAAGTGGCAGCCAGGGACGCGGCGAGTTCGTCGTCGGCCCGTTGGACGGCCTTGCGGAGCGCACTGTCGGTGACGGCCCACTGGCGGACTTTCCACTCGTAGACCGGGCGGTGGAACGAGCCCATCATCCACGACTGGATCTCGCGCCACCGCTGGCGGGCCTGGTCGATCGCGCCCCGGAAGCCGCTGTAGTTCGTCTCGCTGGCGTCCAGCAGGAACACGCACAGCGGCAGGTCGAGGTTCACGGCCAGGATGCCCAGGTCGTCCCAGTGGTCGGCCGTATCCGCCATCGGGGCGAAGGCCGTCACGCCGCGGGTATGGCTGCGGCGATCCGGCAGGTAATGATGGAACACCTGGCGGTGGCCGGCATCGTCGCGGGCGGGTATCTGGGTGATGTCGTTGACGCGGACCACCGACCGCCACGGCTCGAATTTTGAACAGGAGCAAACGGAGACAACAGAGAGAGGAAATCGGTACTCCGTTCTCTCTGTTTCCTCCTGTTCAATGTTCTGGATTCCTGCGGTTGCGGCCCAAGCCGCGTTGGACAAAGTGCCTTCAGCGGCTGGCCCCCTTGCGACCGATCGCCGATCACCGAGCACCGGTCACCGATTCGCGGTCGGACTTCAGCTCGGCGAACTGCTCCAGGATGCTGCCCGCCATGCCTTGCCGTCGGCGTTTTACAGTCATCCTCGGAAGTTCTCCATCGACAGGTAACGGACCCGCCCGCTGCCGCTGCCGGTGGTTGCGGGGTGGGCGTCGAGCCACGCTTTGGCCGCCGAGATTTCGGCGTCGAGCGATTCGCGGGTGACCGACTGCGGCCCGCGGCCAGCGGACAGCGGAAGCCGCCGTCGCAGGATGCGGCAGGCGGTGACGAACGCCAGAGCCTTGGCGCGGCTGGAGTCTTCCTCGTACGAAGCGCTATCGTCATATGAGGCAAGGACTTCGGCGTCGGTCGAATTGCTGCTCAGCGTGGCCATCACCTGAGCATGAAGGAATGCGGCGGGCAGGTGAAGTCGAACGGGGCGAATACCGGAGGTATATTCACTCGCTGCGGATGCCACCCGAGCGAACCGGGCCGGCAAACGAATCCGCCCTGCTACAGAGGGGACTAGAGCTTGCATCCGCGTGAAAATCGGCTATGCTGATCTGATACGCGGCGAAGCAGTCAGCGGTGTGCCAGAAGGCGGCTTGTTGACGGCTTTCAAGGAATTTGAATGGCGGAATGGCTTGTGGGATTGCGGTGTCCAGAGAAGTGCCGAGTGGCGGTGCTTCGGGGTGGCGTACGAGGAAACGAAGCGTTCATGACACGGTAACTCTGAACTCGGTCGTGGAGACAACTGTCGGTGCCGGCCTGTCCGATTGCAGGTGTGCCTGGCAAATGACTTCTGAACAAAAAAGCACTTCCAGAGTGAGGACTAACCATGACGGGCAATGAGCTTATCGAGGTTCTAACCAAAGTTACACAGCTTATGTCCGGGAGCGTGGGGCTCGTGACAGCAATCGTAACTTTGGTGACAACACTTGTCAAATCGGGGCTGACAGGTCAGTCACTTTTGCCGCCAACGCCTCCAGGGGAGCGACGGCCGAGACTACTGAGCCCAAAGGCGATTCTAAAAGGATGGCTCGGTTTCGCGTTCGTATTCATACTCGGTATGGTGGCAGTTCTTGCCGTATTCCTCTGGTCGATTCGGGGGCAACCCCAATTGTCAGAGCCTGCATTTGACGAGT
>CAYPGE010000152.1:0-18459 GCA_964409865.1 uncultured Pirellulaceae bacterium | reverse complement strand
ACGCTCCAGGCCAAGGTATAATGGCCGACCGTGACCGCCAGCCGGCCGGGCATCGTTTCGCCCCGCATGAAGGTCTGGAAGGAGTTGAAGAACAGGGCCAGGAACACGAACAACAACACCTGGAACGCCAACTGAATCGCAAACGAGGTCCCGATCAGGCAGGCGATCCCCGTCGCCGTGCTGCCGACCGTACCGGCCAACAGAACTCCGCGCGCGTTGCGCCGGCTCAGAACCAGCCCTACCAGCGGGCTGGTCACCATGTAAGCCAGTTGGCCAACAGCGCCGATCCAGGCACATTGCAGACCGCTGAACCCGCGCTCGCCGGCGCCGTACAGCACCGCGAACAGCACCAGGAACGCGATCCAATCCATCAGCGCCGGACATATCTGCATGAACATGAGAAGATCTCCGCGAACCAGATCTGACCCCGCCTGCGGTCGAGCGGGTCGTTTTGGCGAGGCCAGAACCCAACCGGAGCAGATTATGTTATCTGCCGGCCACGCGGGGCGAACTTTGGGCAGATGCATCGATGCCACGGAGATAAGCGGCCATGAAATGGTCGGTGATGGCCGCGACCCGTTCGCGATAGGATTGCAGGCGAGCAGGGTCGAAGTCCTTGCCGAGTTGCCGCAAGTCTCGGATGCCCTGCTGGAGCGACTGGAACTCCGCCGTGGAAAGCGGCGCCAGTTCCGGACGGCCTGGGGCTGTCGCCCTGCCCGCGGCGTCGGAGAGCACCGGCGGCGCGTCCAACTCCAACTTGCCATCGTGAAACCAGACCAGCTTTCCGAAATGCACGTACCCGGGCGGAACTCGCGTGACCACATCCCGTTCGTTGACAAAGCGGACGTAGTTGCCGCCGAGGTGGTGCGAGACGAAACTGCCCAGGGCGGTGTCTGCCAGCAGCGGCTGGCCGAAGGTGACCACCCCGGCGGGCCTGACCCAGCCTTCCGCCAGACTCTCATAGGCAAACGCGACAGCCAGAGCGCCCCCGAGGCTATGCCCCGTGACCCATAGGTGTTTCTTTTCCACACCGTGCTCGGCCGCCGCCGCGACCAGCTCCGGATACAGACTTTTCATGCCTTGATAGAAGCCGCGATGGATCAGGCCGTGCCGCACGGGCTGCGGAGTTGCGTCGGCATTCACGAGCCAGTCCTTGGAATCGTCCGTCCCCCGAAAGGCAATCAGGACCGTGCGATCGTCGCTCGCCGCGCAGGCGTACAGCGGTCCGTTCCGAAAATGACTGACCTTGGGCAAGCCCCACTCGGCCAGCGTCGTGTTGATCTCTGCCTCGCTGGCGTACGACAGCTTGCACATTTGCGCAAGCGCCCCAGCGGCCTCCCAGGGAACGCCGTTCTCGTCATTCCAGTGATCCCCCAGCGTGTCGAACGCCACGGCGTGAGGTTGATTGGCCTGCGGCTGGACGGCCGCCACAGCAACACGGACAGTATCCCTGAGAAGAGCGCTTCCCTTGTTGCAGCCCCCCGCCAACGAGGTGCAGAGACACAGAACGATCGTCGCGCAAACCTGCTTCGCCATGCCATGATTCCTTCCCAGGCGGTTGCCGTCGGCAAGCACTGCCGACATCCGTCTCGCCGGCAATCTAACGCGACTCGTCTTGACAGGGAAGTCCAGTTTCGGCAGGTGTCCATGTCGCTCCGCAGGCTTGGACCGGAATGGTGCGCACCGCAGCCCGAAGGATCGCTGCGGCAAAGCACAGGATCGAGTCACCGCGACCTGCTGCTAGCATTCCGTCCAATCGCTGTCGGCGTTCTGAGTCAGGTGCGGAACTCGTTCCGCCACGCCCCAACTGGCAGAGGTCAACCGCACGACACGCACCTGGCCCGTACCTGCCGGCGCGAGTAAAGCCCGTCCTCTTCGCTCATATCAAGCGCGGCGAGTTTGACGTGCTTCGGAATCTGGACCGGCTCGGCGAGTTGCTGATCGCCGTGCGCATCTATCTGGGCCTGACTCAGGCCGAGTTGGCCGAACGTTTGGGCGTGGAACCCTCCGTGGTTCGCCGCGACGAACGCAACGAATACCACGGGGTGACGCTGGAGAGGGCCGCCAAGATCCTGAACGTCATGGGCGTCGAGCTGCGCACCTCGGTCGAGGTCTCCGGTAACAGCCTGGTCACGCCCGCTCGCGAAATGTCCGCCGCTCACCGTCCGACCGCGGCGCGGACGGAGTCTGCGCCGGCACGCCGCACGGGCTGACCACAATCTGCCTTCAGGCAGTGCATGTGAGAACGTGGCGCGGCTCACCGGCGACGTCGCACCTCGTCACGAGGCGGCGCTGCGAGGGTGGCACGGCCCACTTGTTGGTGATGGGCGGGGGGAAGGAACGCGGATCGCCATCGGGGGGGCGTCCGGCCGTACCGCCCTGCGCGAGGAACCAACTCGACAGAAGGTCCGACGCAGCGACAGGTCGTCCGCAATGCCGGCACGGCTGACGAAGTGAGCCGTGCCACACCAAACGGGGCCACGCCCGTCGGCCAGTACCTGACGGGATCGCGAGGCGTTGGAGGAACGTCGGCGGCGGTTGGCGAGCCGTTCTTGGCTGATGCCTGTGGTGGACGTGATCAGCAACTCCGGGGTGATAGCCAGCGGTTCGCATTCCGCGGTGGGCGTGTTTCCCGTCGCTCGAACAGCGCTTTCGCCAGGTGAAACGAACCGCAGTACGCTCAACTGATCGCCGAACGACAACTGGCTGCTTCGGCGTAGGTGGGGGCTCGGCGTTTTGTGCGAACCTGCGGTTAGGTGCCGAACTCGGGGCGGCGGCGGCCTAACTGCGACTGCAGCCGCTGGACGATGCTGCTGTGCATCTGGCTCACGCGGCTTTCGCTCAGGTCCAGCGTGGCGCCGATTTCCTTCATCGTCAATTCTTCGTAGTAGTACAGGATGATGATCAGACGCTCGTTTCGATTCAGGCCCTTGGTCACCAACCGCATCAGGTCGGCCTTCTGAATCCGGCGCGTGGGGTCCTCGCCCTTCTTGTCTTCGAGAATGTCGATTTCGCGGACGTCTTTATAGCTGTCGGTCTCGTACCACTTCTTGTTCAGGCTGATCAGATTGACGGCGCTGGCTTCGAGCATCATCTTTTCGAGGTCCGCCAGGCTGAGGCTCATGTGCGTGGCGAGTTCCTGGTCGGTGGGGTGCCGGCCCAGCGTGGTCTCCAGCTGCTTGGTCGCCTCCTGCAGCTTGCTGGCCTTGGAACGGACCAGCCGCGGCACCCAGTCCATCGTCCGCAATTCGTCGAGCATGGCGCCGCGGATGCGCGGCACGCAGTACGTCTCGAACTTGACGCCGCGAGTCAGATCGAACGAGTCGATGGCGTCCATCAGCCCGAACACGCCGGCCGAGATGAGATCGTCCAATTCAACGCCGTCCGGCAATCGCGCCCAGATGCGCTCGCCGTTGTACTTGACCAACGGCAGGTATTCCTCAACGAGCCGGTTCCGCAAGGACGTGTTACCGGGATCTGTCTTGTACGCTTTCCAGATTTCCAGGATGTCCTGTCGCGCAGCTTCACTCTTGGCGGGGTTGGACGTTTGCCCTGCGTGTCGGACCGGTGCCACTGCTATGGCCATACCATCCTCCATGATTCCTACGCCTGCAGGAGAGTCGTGCCGCTGGCACGTCTCTCCCGGCAGCTCGCTTCCCGCGAGCAGCGTCTCGGATTGTCTCGTTGCTTCAATGTTGCTGACGGAACCGTCAAAGTTGTCCTATTCGTTCCATTTTGACTGTCGCGGAGACAGGGACAGCCTAACTGTCTATCGGCGAAAAGTCGGGCTGAGGTTGAATGAAATCGTCGAGATTCGTGCCGTCGGCCAAGGCGGGCAAACCGGCGGGCTGACGCCCGCCGTTCGCCGGATCTTCGGCAGCGTGGGGATCAATTCCGTGGCCCGATCGAACATGGTTCCTCCATCCCGACCATGATCCGCGCCAACTTTCGGCCGTCGGCCGCCTCGATGTCGTCGGGAACGTTCTGGCCGCAGGTGAGGTAACTGAGCGGCAACCGCGCGCTGCGCAGCAGTGACAGCAGTCCCCCCAACCCTCCGGCTTCGTCGGTTTTCGTGAGCAACAGCGCGGTGACTCCGACACAGGCAAACTGCTCCGTCGTCTTCTGCAGACAGGCACCGCCTGCGGCGCTGCTCAGCACCAGGTGCACTTCGTTCGCACAAGAATCCGCCAGCAGGGACTTCAGTTCCTGGATCTTGACCTCGTCGCGCGGGCTGCGGCCGGCCGTGTCGACCAGAATCAACTCCTGTCCGGACAAGCGTTCGATGGCGGCCCGCACGTCGCGCGGCGTGGCCGCCACCTCCAGGGGCACGTCGATGATGTCCGCATAGGCTCGAAGTTGTTCGACGGCGACAATCCGGTGGGTGTCGACGGCGACCAGGCCGACGCGCCGGTGCTGGCGGAGCCGATAGCTCGCGGCGAGTTTGGCGACGGTGGTCGTCTTGCCGACGCCGGTCGGGCCCACCAAGGCGACGACGCGCGTCTGGCCGGGCCGCACGACGAGGGGACCGCTCACCCGGATTTCGTCCTCCAGCAGGCGAGCGACGCGCGCCCGCAGCATCAGCGGATCATCCATGTCGCGGGGGTCTGCGGCCTGGCAGGCACGCTCGATCAGTTCCCGCGCGAGATCCTCCTGAACCTCCACCGCCAGGAGATCGGTGAACAGGCGGAATGCCGCCTCGGACAGGTGTCGGATGCGGAAGCGGGGGGATGGGCGGGACAACTCCTCGACCAACGAACGCGGCTCGACCTGGTCCGCCCGCACCGCGGCGCGGAACCGGGCTCGATAGTCGCACTCCCAAGACCCCAGCGCCGACAGGCCGTCGCTGCGGTCCAGGCCGGCCGCCGTGGCAACCGGCGACGAGGCTTCCCTCCCAGGGATCTGCGCCGCCTTGGGGGGCAGGCGGCACGGGGCTTGGACATCGGCCGACGCCAGGACTTCGACCTGCTGAGCCCCCGGCAGCCAGCCGAAAAGCCCGCTGCGGACCTCGCGTGCCTGTAGCAGCGTCGCGTCGGGCCCCAGCGTGCGGCGCACCAACTGCAGGGCTTCCTGCATCGTTCTTGCGCGAAACGTCTTGACTTCCATGTCGGTTCCTCCCCTCAAGCGGCGATCGGCATCGGTTCTCGGACCATGTGGACCGGTTCCACCATCGTGTCAGGGGTGATTTCGTCGTAGCTCAGCACCGCCAAGTGCGGCAGGCGGGCCGCGGTCATCTGCTTGAGGCCGGCGCGGACTTCGGGGCTCACCAAGACCACGGGCGGATACCCGCCGCGCTGCAGGCCGGCCACCTCGCGCCCGATCCGTTCACACAGGCTTTGCACGGTCTGCGAGGAAAGCCGGATCGCCAGACCCCGCTCGTGGTGTTGGATGCCGGCCAACACGCGATCTTCCAGCGGCGGATCGAGGACGACCGCCCGCAGTCGCCGTTGGGCGTCCCGATACTTCGCGGACAGGGTGCGGGCCAGCCTCCGGCGAACCAGTTCGGTGAGCAGCACCGGATCGCGGCTGTGGACCGCGTGATCGCCCAGGGCCTCCAGGATCGTCTCCAGCGGCCGGATCGGCACCTCTTCGCGGAGCAGTCGCTGCAGAACTTGCTGGACCTCGCCCAGTCGCATGACGCCGGGGATCAACTCCTCGACGACCGCCGGCGAGGTCTTCCGCAGTTCGTCGATCAGATGCTTGACGAGTTCACGGGTGAGCAACTCGGCGGCGTGTTGGCGGACGATCTCCCCCAAATGCTGCGCGATCGCCGCGGTTGGTTCCAGAATCGTCGCCCGTTGCTGTTGTGCCTGATCCAATTGATCGGGCTCGATCCAGCACCCCAGCCGGCCGCCCGCCGGATCGCTCGCGGGCTCGCCGGCGAACTCGGACGCCTCCCCGTCGGCGGTCAAGATCAGCAGTTTGTCCGGACAGACCGAACCCTCAGCGACGGGATTCCCGGCCACTTTGATACGATACTTGCGGCGGTCCAGACGCAGGTTGTCGCGGATCCGGACCTTGGGAAGTACGACGCCCAATTCGGCCGCCAGCAGCCGCCGCACGCCAGTGATCTGGTTTAGCAAGTCGCCGCCGCGTTTGGGGTCCGCCAGCCGGATCAGGCCGACGCCAATCTCCAATTCCAACGCATCCACGGCGAGGTAATCTTCGATGCGTTTTTCCGCGGTCTTGGGCGGTTCGTCAGCGGTGGGCTCGACCTTTTCCGGCGCAAGCGGCGTCTCGGCCGGCCGGCTCAACAGATAAGCCAGTCCAGCACAGCCGGCGCCGATCGTCAACAACGGCAGGGCAGGCAGACGCGTGAAAACGAGCAGGCCCAAAAAACCGGCGGCGACGGCCAGCACCTGCGGACGCGAGAACAACTGCCGCAGGAACTCGTGCGGCAGATCCACGGACTGCGAACTGCGCGTGACCAGCAGACCGGCGGCGACCGAGATCAGCAAAGCAGGGATCTGTGCCACGAGCCCATCGCCAATCGTCAGCTTGGTGAACAGTTCGCCGGCCTCCGCTAGCGTCAGGCCCCCTTGGATCACACCCACGAACAGTCCGCCGAGGATATTGATGAAGGTGATCACCATCCCGGCGACGGCGTCGCCGCGCACGAACTTGCTGGCACCGTCCATCGCCCCGTAGAAATCGGCTTGCTCCACGATCTCCTGCCGGCGGCGCTGGGCCTGCTGATTGTCGATCAACCCGGCGTTCAAATCGGCATCGATCGCCATCTGCCGGCCGGGCATGCCGTCGAGCGTAAAACGGGCCGCGACTTCGCTGATGCGGCCGGCGCCTTTGGTGATCACCACAAACTGGATCACGACCAGGATCGAGAAGATCACCAGGCCCACGACGGTATGGTTGCCCGCCACAAATTCGCCGAAGGCGCGAATCACTTGCCCCGCCGCATCCAACCGGTCGGTGGGCGCTGCGGTCAGAATCAACCGCGTGGAAGCGACGTTGAGCACCAGCCGGCTGAGGGTTGTCACCAGCAGCAGCGAAGGAAAAACGCTGAATTCCAGCGGCGTTTTCACCGCCAGCGTCGTCAGCAGGATAATCACCGCTACGGCGATGTTGGCTGCCAACAGCAGGTCCAGCAGGCCCGCCGGCAGCGGCACGATCAACACCAGCAGGCAGACGACGATGCCTACCGGCAGGACCAGGTTTTGCCAACGAGCCAAGTGCGACATGCTCTGACTTCAACCGCCTCCCGCTTCCTGCGGGCCGCGAACGGATGACAGCAGTGACCATGGTTCAGATAAGACATCCCCGCCGAGCCCGCCAGCGGGGACCGTCAGCGAGGGGAGGGACGGAGATTATCGAAACGGACGACCGATGTCCAGATCGGTCGTCATCGAGTGGACCAAAAGAGCATGTCCGCTGCTACGCGAGTTGGTGCGAGTGAAGAAACGCCAACGCCCGAACCGGCGGCTGGCATGGTAAACTGCGGGTCGTGGGCCGTTTGGAAAACAGAATCTCGTTGGAAAGGAATGATGCACGGCCAGTCTGGATCATCGTGTTGGCGGCGTGCTATCACTCGACCCGCAACGACAGATCGCCAACCGGCGCAGTCACGGCGACCGACCGTGCACCAGGACTATCGTCATGGGATGACCAGCACGATCGTCGGGTCGAGCGGGTAACGGCCGAAGCGTTCGCCGTACAGGGCCAGGCCGCCGGGGAGGGACGCGTCCACCTCGAAACGAACGACGATCTCCTTGGCCGCGCCCGCCGCGCGCACGGCGCCGGCCGGAATCGCCGCCTGGACGAGATAGCCGTAGGAGCCAGCCTCGCGCAGTCTGCGGTCCCGCAGTTGGGCGTGCCACGACAGGATGCCGCGATGATCGGCCGGATCGTCGGGCAAATCGAACTGGCCGGCGGACTGGCCGGCCACGCGCACGCGGACGGCCGTGGGGAACCGTACGGTGTCGGTCATGGGATAGGCGTTCGGGTTCCGGCTGGGATCGTGCGTGCCTTTGCCCCGCATGAAATCGCCCTCCTGCTGAGCGGCCCCCTCGCGGTCTTTGCCAAACAGTTGCTTGGCCGAGGCCTCGAACACCAGCGACGCGCCTTGAACCGCCGCCGCATCGACGCCCTCGGGCCACGCGATCCGGTACTCGAAGAATCCGTGGCCGGCGCCGTTCACTTTGAGGCCGTCCAGTACGTTCCACTGCTTCGCCGACCACTGGGCCGCCGTAAAGCTGCCGGGCGCAAATCGCAGCAGCCTGACTTCACGGCCGTCGCGTGAAACCGTCTGTTGCCGCGGTGCAGGCCCGTCGTTGACCAGGAAGGTGGTGAAGTTGCGGTGCAGTACACTGCCCGCGTCGTCTTCCAGGCCAAGCGCCAAGATCGCCAGACAGGGCTCGTCGGGCATCGTGAGGGCCAACGGCTCGACCTCCTTCGACAGCCAGGGCTGGAACTCGATTCCCCGCTCGGTTCGCGAGAACCACTTCCGCTGGCCCCAATGGTTCCAGCCCGCCAACGCGGCTCGCAGCCGCAGTTGCCGGCTCGGCGCTCGATCGGTCATCAGCGACAGCCACAGCGGCACGGAAACCTGCTCGCCGGGCTTGGCGTCCCGGCACAACTCGGAACCGGTGGAGACGTAGAACGGCGAGTGCAGATCCCGGAGCGTCATGCCGGGGACCAGCTCCTCCAGACCCGTCTCTTTGTCGCTGCGGTCGTAGCGGTAGTAGCCGTTCCACTCGTTGATCACGTCGTGGTGCTCGGTGTACAGCCAGCCGCAAACTTGGGGATGCCGGCGGAACTCGTTCATCATGATGTGGTAGTCCCAACTCCAATCCACGTCGCCCGTGCTGCCCTGGTAGCCCCAGACGTTGCCGCACTCGCTGTTCAGCAGCGGCTCGTTGCCCTGCGTGCGGCCGGGGACGAAGTTCCACTTCGATCCCGGAAAGGTATCGGCGGTCACCTGCCCCAGGTGCTTGCGCCATTCGTAGCCGGGCAGGTAGGCATGCCAGCTGTTGATGTCCGTCACGACGTGGTCGTGGTTGCAGGGCGAGTTGTCCTCGACCAACCGCGTCGGGTCGAGTTGTTTGGCCAACTGGTAGACCGACTCGACCCACTGCTGCGTTTCCGGCAGGTAGGCCCGTTTGTCGCCTTGCTTGGTGAACAGCCCCCAGGTCTCGTTGAACGGCACCCAGGAGAAGACCGACGGATGATTGAAGTCCCGCTCGATCATCCCGGCCAGGGCGTGTTCGATCTCGCGGCGCATCTCGGCGTCGGGCTCGCCCCAGCTGTTCGGCACGTCGCTCATCAGCAGCAGTCCCAGCCGGTCGGCCCAATACAGCTTGCGGGGCACGTCGATCTTGACGTGCAGCCGGTTGGCGTTCAGTCCGATCCGCCGCGAGCGCAGGATCTCGTCCCGCATGAACGCGTCGCTGGGATACGTGTAGAAGCCCTCCGGGTGGTAGGACTGGTCCAGCGTCATTTGCAGATACACCGGCTGGTTGTTCAGGGCGATGTAGGGGTGCTTTGTGCCGGGCAGGTTGACGACGCTGATTTTGCGCATGCCGAAATATGTCTCGACGCGGTCTGCCTGGTCGCCGGCATTCAGGGCGGCTTCCACTTCGTACAGAAACGGGTCGTCCAGCGACCACAGCCGGGCCTTGGGGATGGGGACCTCGAACAGAACTTTTTCTGTGCCCTGGGCCACCGGTTGCGAAACCTCGGGCAGATCGCCGGTCTTGAACCGCAGTTTGAGGGCGGCCTGGGCCGGGGCGGCGGCGTTCAGCTGGGCGGCGACGGCGACCTTGCCCCCGTCGATATCCGGCGAGAAGTGGACGGCCCTGAGGAACGTCTGCGGCCGGGCTTCCAGATACACGGTCTGCCAGATGCCGCGCGCGTTGCCGTAACCCTGTTTGCCTTCCAGCTTGAACGGCCGCGGGCGGTCGTCGACGCGGAGCACCAGGCGCTGTTCTTTGCCGGGTTTCAGGTGCGGCGTCAGTTCGAATTCGAACGGCGTATAGCCGCCGCGGTGCGTGCCCAGGGCTTGGCCGTCCAGCCACGCCTGCGTTTCCCAGTCGCAGGCCCCGACGATCAGGAACACGCGCTGTCCTTGCCACTGCTGCGGCACTTGCAGCGTGCGGGAGTACCAAGCCAGCGGCGCCTCGTCCGCGACCTGCGACAGGGCCGAACCCCAGGGGAACGGCACGACAATGGTCTGCAGGAACGGCGTCGTGCCCTCGAACCACTTCTCCTTCAAGCCCGCGTCGTCGGCGTCGAAACGGAACTGCCACGGACCGTTCAGGTTCAGCCAGGGGGAACGCTGGAAATCCGGCCGCGGATGTTCGGGCAGCGGAATCGACTCGCCGCCGGCCGCGACGGCGCAGGAAACGAACGCCCAATTCCACACGACGGCGAGCAGCAGACAGGAAAACACGGTTCGAGCCGGGCGGGTCAATCGCATCAGCGCGCTCCTTTTGGACACGGGCATGGACGGACTCTCTGGCGTCCAAGAATAACGCCTCGCCGTCAGCGGGCACAGGGGGGCGGAAGGTGCCGTAGTCGGTCCCGGAGTGAACGCAGTTTTTTCTTACTGGAGAGGCGATCCGTATCTTGCAACGAATCGAAACATGTTTATATTCGTAAAGGTTTCTGGCGACAGGCGGCTTCGCGGGCTATCTCGTTGCGAATCGGCAACGGAAGCTGCGGGTCGATCCATGACAACATGGAGGACGCGTGGCAAACGGAACTCCAGATGACCATCCGTGACCGATTCCAAACACGCGGACAGTGTCCGATGTGTACCATCGTTTCTTTCTTCAGGAGTTGCTGCAATGTTGATCAGAAGGTATGTCGTTCTGGCTTTGTTCGTGGTGCTGATCTGCAGCCCCGTGTTGTTCGGGGCGGACCTTACGCTCAAGGAGCGATTGGGGAAGGAACTGTTCTTCGACAAGAACCTGTCGTCGCCGCCCAACATGTCATGCGCCACCTGTCATGCTCCGGAGGTGGGCTTCACAGGTCCCAATTCGAGGATCAACCGCACGATTGCCGTGTACCCCGGTGCGGTCCACACCCGGTTTGGCAATCGCAAGCCACCTACGGCGGCCTACGGCGGCGACAGTCCGGTGCTGTACTTTGACGACGAGGAAGGGCTGTGGCTGGGAGGCATGTTTTGGGACGGACGCGCGACTGGTTGGAGACTTGGCGACCCGCTGGCGGAGCAGGCGCAAGGACCGTTCCTGAACCCGGTGGAACAGAACATGCCCGACAAGAAGGCCGTCTGCACAAAGGTGGCTCGGTCAAGTTACGCGGGACTGTTCAAGAAGGTCTGGGGGAAGGACTCGCTCAGGTTCAGCACGCCCGCAGAGGTTGACTTGATGTACGATCAAATCGCCTTTTCGATTGCAGCTTTTGAGCGGTCCCCCGAGGTCAATCCCTTTTCGTCGAAGTACGACCGGTACCTGACGGGTGTCGAGGAGCTAACGGAGGAGGAGGCGTGGGGGCTGGAACTCTTCAACGGCAAGGGAATGTGTGCGGCCTGTCACCCCAGTGAAGTGGGGCCAAATGGGGAACCGCCGCTGTTCACCGATTTCAGTTACGACAACTTGGGTGTGCCCAAGAACCCTCAGAATCCGTTCTACACCATGCCGCCGGAGTTTAATCCGGACGGCAAGGACTGGATTGATCCCGGACTCGGCGGGTTTCTAAAAGGGGCCGGTTTTGGCCCCGAATGGTATGAACCCGAGTGGGGCAAGCACAAGGTGCCCACCTTGCGCAACGTCGACAAACGGCCGACTCCCAATTTCGTAAAAGCCTACGGGCACAACGGCTTTTTCAAGTCCTTGAAAGAGATCGTCCACTTCTACAACACGCGCGATGTGGAGGATTGGCCTGCGCCGGAAGTGGCGGAGAACATCAACACGGACGAACTTGGCGACCTCGGTCTGAGCGACGCCGAAGAAGACGCCATCGTGGACTTCCTGAAAACGCTGAGTGACAAGTGAGTTCTCGCTGAGGGATTCTGGTTGGCGCATTAGCGCAGAAGCCCGGCTTGTTCGGAAAAGCCGGGCTTCTTTCAGACCGATCATCGTTTAACCGCGTGGGACGCATCTCGCCCGGGCCGCTGGGCACGCGGCTAAACGAGCGGATGCCAATCGCGTGCGGTATGATGCTATTTCGGATCGCTGCCGGGCGCCTTGCCCGCCTCGATCAGCTTCCCGAACGGCTCGCCACTGGCGGA
This sequence comes from uncultured Pirellulaceae bacterium, assembly GCA_964409865.1. GTDB lineage: Bacteria > Planctomycetota > Planctomycetia > Pirellulales > Pirellulaceae > Anammoximicrobium. Next base: position 6,257 of record CAYPGE010000152.1, on the reverse strand, counting down.
CTTTTCCGCGGCCGCCTTCTTCATCGCCGCTTTGACGTGGGCCGCAAGTTTCTCCTTGTCCTCCTTCTGGTCAACATAGTTCTCCTCACTCAATCCGGACTTGGCCAGCGCCTCACCGTAGGTGTTTCGGACCGCCTTCTCTTTGCCTTTGACGTGGCAGAAATTGCACTTCAATTCTTCCACGACCGGGGCGATCTTCTTGCCTTTGGCCTCGGCATCAAGGGTTTTCTTGTAGTCCGGCCGAGCCAGCGCCGACGAGGCCAACACACCAACCACGAACACGCTCACGAGCAGCATTCCCAACGTTCTCACAGGGCACCTCCGAAGTCTTTCGCAAAGCAACAGGGAAGGGAAAAAACGGGGAGCCGGCACGTCCGCGCGTGGGGACGGCGCCGGCCAGCCGCGGCACATGCGCCACGGGATGGGAAACCGTTCTGACTAGTAAACCCCGGCAACGTCCCGCTGTCAACCGTGCCGGGCCACAAATCGCTCGATTATGGGGGACGCGAAGGGCGTCCGGCAGGCGAGAGTCGTGTCATGGTTCGTAGCATGGCTCTCCGAGCCGTGCGCGCGCCGTTGTCGTTCTGGGTGTTCGTATTCGGATTCTGGATTTGTTGGGGATTTCGCGCTGCGGGTTTCGAATTTCGGCTCCAGCGAGTATAATATGCCGTGGGTGCCTCAGGCGTTTTGGGCCTTTGGCTGTACATGTACTTTTTTCCCGACGTGGGGACCAGCCCGATGTCGCGAAGGCAGAGCATCGACCAAATCCTCAGGGAGTGGCCTTACGATCCAGGAACCGTGAACGTGCGTCTGGTCCGCACCGACGTCGACCGGGAAGTCATCCAAATGCGGATCGACATGGGGTTGCTGCAGTTGGAGACGACGGGGCGCCCTGACGGCGACCGCCCCGGCGGCTACGAGACGTACTTCGACTACCTGGTCAGCCAGACGTTCCATGACGAGGACTTTGAACTGAGCGAAAGGCATTGCCAGGAGGTGGACCGCGAGTTTGTCCAGTTCTATCATCGTCGCATCTGCTGGCTGACGCTGCGAAGGTACGCGCGGGCCATGGCTGACGCCGAGCACACGCTGAACCTGATGGATTTCTGCGCCGAGCATTCGCCGGACGAGGAGTGGACGATGTCTCACGAGCAGTACCGCCCCTTCGTCTTGTTTCATCGGATCCAGGCCTCCGCCCTGGATCAGTTGGACCACCAATCCGCCGAGGCGGCGGTACACACGATCAACGTCGGCCTGGAAGAACTGCGAGACTTGTTCGCCCAACACGAGGTCGAGGAAATGTTCGACGAAAGCGAACTGGCGGTCCGGCTGAGCGAGCTGCGCGAGGCCTTGCGCGATCGGTACCAGGTGGGACGAACCTTGCAGGAGCAGCTGGAGGATGCCGTCGCGCGGGAGCAGTACGAACTGGCGGCCCAACTCCGCGACGAACTCGTCCGGCGGCAAATGCGACTGCACCGCTGACACCCTTCGCCGGATGACGTTCCGGCGCAGCCGGTCATTCTTGGGGCTGTCGAGCCAACTGCGGCTGGTGGTCGGCGAGCAGGAACGTGAACAAATCCTGGATTTGTTTCGCGGTCAGCGGTTCCAACAGGCCCTCCGGCATGTCGGAGACAAGGGACGTCCGCGATTCTTCCACTTCGGCATCCGGCACGGCGACGCGTTGGCCGTCCGGCTGGACGATGGCGGTTTTTCCCGGTTCGGCAATCGGGCTGATGCGGCCGCTGAGGATGCGGCCCTTCGTCGTGACGACCGTCTTGCTCAGGTACGGCAGGGCAATCATCTCGGCAGGATACAGCAGCGACTTGACGATCTCCTTCCGCATCAGCCGTCGCCCGACGCCCGTCAAGTCCGGGGCTCGGCCTGCGCCTCGATCGCCGCAGCGATGGCAGTCTGCGCAGAGTGCCGATTGGAAGATCGCCGCTCCGTTCTGGACGGAGCCTTGCTCGTCCAGGTCGTTGGCGATTTGGCGGAGAAGTTCCTCGTACTTCCACACGCGGCCTTCGCGCTGCGCGGGGGGACCGGCCTGCGGATGATCGGGCCACGTCCGGGCGAACCACTGCTGCCAGGCGCCCAGCCGCGCTCTCCAATCGCCGTCGGCAACCTGTTGCTTTCCGGTCCAATGTTGCAGCAGCGCCATGGCGTCGTCCGCTCCCGGAGCGCCCAGTTCCAGGCCGTGGAGGATGACCTGGCGGTAGTATTCCGGCTCCTCCGGCGCCAATTTCATCGTTTTCAGCTTCTGCAGGATCTCTTGAGCGACGTCGCCCTCGACGATCGGCAGACTGCGGACCAGGTAGTTCCAGTTGTCCGGCGTCGGCGATTGAGCCAGCCCCATGGCCAGCGCCGGCCGCCGTTCAGGATCGCGGTCCCACAGGCCGCGCAGATAGGCCAGGGACTCCTCGTCGCCGCTGCGGGCCATCACGGCCACGAGGCCGACTTTCAAGCGGTTGGTCTCGGCATCGTGGCGGGCCAACAGCCGTTCGTCCAGTTGCTTCAAGGTGCTCAGCGTGTCCGCGTCCAGCTGTTGGGGCAGTCCGTACAGCAAGGCTACCGCGGCGTGAGGCCAGCGGTCGCCTTCGCTCAGGATGGCCTTCAACTCCTCCTCGGACAAGGACTTGGCAAAGTTGCGGGCGGCGCGGGTCACGTAGCCGGCCCGGCTGCTGCCGCCGTGTTGCGATTGAGCCGCGTCCAGGAACTCGATCACTTGAATGCGCCGGCCGACGTTCCAGTTGTCCTTCAGCAGCGGCAGGTGCAACGCCACCATCAGCTTGTCCGCTTGCTGCACGTCGGCGGCCGCCAGGTACTCCAGGTAGCGGTCGAGGATCGACGAGACGCGCAGGTAGGTCAGCAGCCGCATCAGCTCGCGGTTCATCAGCCGGTGGCTGGAGGGGAACTCTTCGGTCAGCAACTGAGCCAGTTCGGGGGCGCCGTCCGGCGCGATTTCGCCGCGGATCAGCGCCACTTGCATGACGCGGAGCATGTCGATGAAATCGCGATCCGTGGTGAACCCTCCGGCCAGCACCGTCAACCGGTCCAAGACGCGGCGTGCATTTTCCGGGCTGGGCTGCGACACCAGCAGGGCCAGTCCGGCCTGGATGACCAGGCGATGATGATCGCTGGCCAACAGCCGGTCGCGCCATTGGTCGGCGGGGATCTGTTCCAGCAGTCGCCGGGCGGACCAGGCCGTAAAGCGGTCGTCGGATTTCAACAACTCGGTCAATTCATCGGGCGGCGTCTTTTGTCCGGAGCGGACGAGCGCCTCGCAGGCCCGCCGGCAGACGATGCGGTCGCTGTCGCTCAGCAAGCCGATCAGCGCCTCGCGGATTTCGTCGTCGGCGTGGAGGCCCATCACTTCGACGGCTTTCGCGCGAACCTGTTCGTTTTGGGCTCCCGCCAGCGGCGTCAATTGCTCCGTGGCCGGCGTGGGGCCGTACAGCTGCAGCAGGTCGAGGGCTCGGGTGCGGTAGCGCCAAGGGTTGGCCCCGCTGTGGGCCACGCCCACGATCGACGGGCCCCAATCCGCGCCCAGTTCGGTTTTCGTGGCGGCGATCTTCTGGCGGCTCCAGGCGGCGGCCAGTTGCGGCTGGCGAATCACCGCGCTCAGGCCCGTCCCCCAATCCTTGGCTCCGGGCGGCAACGGGCCTGTCCAGCGGATGCGATACAAGCCTCCCGCCATGCCCTGGTCGCCGGTCACAAAGTACAGCGCGCCGTCCGGACCGACTGCCATGTCGGTGACGTGCAACTCGGGATCATCGACGAACAACTCGGATGTGGCCGTGTACGAACCGCCATTGGGCTTGAGCTTCAAAGCGCTGATCCGCCCCTGCGTCCAGTTGGCGATAAACAGCGAGTTCTGGTACTCTTCGGGGAACACGTAGTGGTTGTAGAACACCATCCCCGTGGCCACGCCGCGCCCGGTTTCCAGCGTCGGCGGGAGGCGGTCGACAAAATGCTCCGGCCACTTGGCCGACCCGCTCCGCCAGCCGTACTCCGCGCCGGGCAGCACGTGATAGACGGCCGCCTGCCGGAACCAGGGCAGGCCCGCGTCGGCCGCCGCTTCGCTGTCCTGCGTGAACAACTCGCCCAACTCGTCAAAGGCCAGGTCGGCTGCGTCGTGCAGTCCGCCGGCGACCGCCTGCAGTTGTTCGCCGTCGGGACTGACGCGGAGGATCATGCCGGCCGGCGCTTTGACCTGCGCCATTTCCGCATCCGGGTCCTCGTAACGCGGCTGGATCAGGTCGCCTTCATAATAGTCGCGGTAGGGGCTGTCCCGGCCCACCTCCCGCGCGGGCCGCGCCTGGCAGCCCACGGCGACGTACAGAAATCCGTCCGCGCCCAGCGCCACGCCGTGCGGGCCGTAGCGGCCGCCGTGGCCCTCGAATTTCAACACCGCCCGCAGTTGTTCGAAGCGGACATCGCGATCCTGGTCCGTCAGCCGGTACAGCGCCAGGCCATCCGGGCCCTTGCCCGTGGCGAACACTTCCCCGTTCAGGCACAACAGGCCGCGGCAATCCTTGATCTGGTCGGTGGCGACGCGGACCTGATCGACCAGTCCATCGCCATTGCTGTCGTGAATCAACAGCAAACCGCCTTGCTCGCGCGCCGCGATGGCGTGGCCGAACTCGTTGAAGCCAAGGGCCAGCAACGAGCCGGTGGTTGGGCCGTCCAGCACTTGCTCCACGACGAATTGTCCTTCGCCCTCCGGCGCCGTCTTGGGCGCGGGCGGTTTCGCAGGCGGCTTCGCAGGCGGTTCGGTGTCGGCCGTCCGCACAGGACTGACCGCCGTCGTCGGGCCCCGCGTGCCGGGGAAAATCACCGGCGGGGGCGGGCTGCCCGTGTTTTTCGATAACGCCGTTCGGTCACCGGCCGGCGCCGCGGGAGGTCTGCCGATGGGGAACCTTGCCGGTTCCTCGGCGGGCAGCGGCGCGTCGGCGATCTGTTGCCGCGCGGGGACACTGTCCCTCGGGGGCAATCCCGGCGAATGGGACGGGGTTGGGCCGGCGTCGGCGATCTGTTGCCGCGCGGGAACGCTGTCCCAGGGCGGCGTTTTGCCGACCAGTCCGAGCGTCTGGGCCTTGTTCCAGCGCGAGTCGTTGTACATCGGCGTCTGCCAAAACGGCAGGGGCCACACGTTGGTCAGCCAGGAGGCGTCGGAGGAGATCGCCGCGACCCTGCCGGAACGGTCCTTGACCGTCAGACGAGCGCCCAGCGCGGCGGTCGCTCCCTTCTTGTTGTCCACACGGATCGCCAGCAGATTCTCGCCGGATCGCAAGAAGCTGGTGACTTCATACTGGTCGAGCTGTTCGGTCGATTCGCCCGCGCCGATTCGGCGGCCGTTCAGATACGCCTCGTATTCGTCGTCGGCGGCGATCTTCAGGTCGGCGGCGGCGGGCTCCTCCACCGTGAACGACTTGCGGAAGAAGCACGGACCCTCCGGCACGCTGCCCGTCTCGTGTTGCGGTGACCAGATCCACTGGGTCCCCTCCGCTGCCTCCACCGCCAGCGGCAACAGCCATGCCGCACTGAACGCGACCAAGATTCTCAGATTCCATCGGAAGGGCCGGTGAGCAGGTTCCATCAGACGTCTCCGCCAGAAGTTCGGGACACAACGTGGGGAGGTTACCAATAACCAGGGAAATAAGGCAACAGGGAAATCCCCTGTGCCTCAAACGGCCGTGAAATTGCTAGCATGGCGGTGGGCAGCTAGCCGGCCCCGTTTCCCTATCCGTATAATCAGAGGACCATCCACATCATCGCCGGGGAGTCGTTTATGCCGATCGAAATGCAATTGTCGCGGATCATCATCAGCGAAATCCATGATCAGCAGATCATTTATCTCCGCGAGGTCGAAGGAAACCGGCAGTTTCCCATCGTGATCGGCTTTTTCGAGGCGACCAGCATCGACCGCCGCGTGAAGGGCTACCAGACGCCGCGCCCGCTGACGCATGACCTGATCGTGAACGTCGTCGAGGAGTTGAACGGCGAGCTGGACAGCGTGATCATTAGCGGCTTGAGGGAAGGCACCTACTACGCGGTCCTGCGCGTCCGTCGCGACGGCGAATTGGTCGAAATCGATTCGCGGCCCTCGGACGCCATCGCCGTCGCCGTGACCTGCAGTCCCCCGCTGCCAATCTACGTCAACGAGGAGGTTTTGGAGGAGGCCCTGGGCGACCCGACCTAGCCCAAAGGGGCGTGACTAGCAGGCCGCCGGATTTTTGTATTGGCAAGGGATTTGGAGC
>CAYPGE010000151.1:0-18484 GCA_964409865.1 uncultured Pirellulaceae bacterium | reverse complement strand
CGTTGTATTGCGGGGATTCGACGAGAACAGCCAGGTTGGGATCGACCAGGGCGGATGTTACTCCCCCGATGCGCTCAACCTGTTGCTGCACGTTGTCCACGACGTTCCCTTCAGCGCCGCGGATGACACACCGCCCTGGTACCGGTACGCCGACAACCTGGTGTACCTGTGCCGGAGCGTGTCTGAAGGTTGCCGAGTGTTAGACCGGAGTCGTAATCTGTTGGCCCGGGTCCACCTGTCCTTGAAGGGCCAAGACGGGATTGTGGACCTGGATTCCGGGGATGCAGCCCAGATACTGGGCTTTGCTATCTCCCGGATTGACGGACGAGTGCAATTAGGGCTGGGGAGGACAGCCTTGCCACGACTCCGGCAGCACCTGGTAGAAGTCTGTAATGACCCCGATCCGGTTGAAGCCGCTAGATGCATCCTCCGGCTTTGGATTGGTGCTTACGGACCTGCCTTCGAGAACGGCGAAGCTGTGCTGGAAGACCTCGTTCATGTGGCTGTGGAAGCTGGTCACCGGGAGATTCCGGAAAGACCGGTGCTTTTGCAGTGGATGGAGGAGGCGTACCAGCGATGGTCTGCTTGTCGTGAACGGGTGGATCAGCAGAGAGTGAGGTGCTAGAGAGCACCGTGTCTGCCAGCGGCTCCGCCGCGGCATTTTTCCAGGGCGTTGCCCTGAGGCCGGAGGGCCGGTTTGACCGGCCTTCCGGCTCTTTTTATTTGCCCACGCCGCCCCGCATCAACGCGGAGATCAGTCAGGGTGATTTCCCGTCAGGGAGCGGCTTTCGCCCCGGCGCTGAAGTAGCGTCGCACGTACTGCGCCCCGAGTTCGCGGAAGTCATCGAACGCACCGATGAGGGCCGCTTGGCTGGTCGTGGTGCTGACGTTCGGCAGCGACTTCTCGTTGTATTCCGGGTACCGGTTCTCCATCAGCAGGTTCTCGACGCTGGCGTATCGCAGCCCCGGTCCGAATTTCTGCAGCGGCTCCGTGCGCCACCACATCTGCCCCGCGATCACGAAATCCACGGGCCTGCCGCCCTCATGCACCAGTTCCAGCGGCTGGCTGGTATCCGACTGCCACCAGCCGTCGCCGCCGCCCACGAAGATGCGCCCCTCGTAGTTGCGGATCGTGATCGCCTCGCGGTCCACGGTGCTGATCTTGGACGCCCCGATCGTCACGCGTCCCGCTCCCTGCCCCGGCTCACCGGTGGCGAGCAAGTACCGCTTGTTCGACTCGGAGTAGAAATCCGCCACGATCACGTCCTGGTTGTCCAAAACGTCCAGCGCATAGTTGTGGCAGGCGTCGTTGTGAAACAGGAAGCCCGCGATCCCTGTCTTTGGCTGCGTGGCACCTTCCAGGGTGAGCGAGTAGAAATGCTGGGCACAGAGGATGGTGGCCGGTCCGCAGTCGGTCAGGCGGACGTTGCCGATCACGTGGCCCATCAGGACCACAGCGCCGGCCGGCAGTCGATCGCACCACAACCCCGTGCGGCACTGTTCCAGCCCGTTGACATACACGCCGTCGTAGCTGACCGATGAGGCGCCAGCATCGGCGGTGTGGTGGATGCGTACGGTTTCCGGGGCACCCTGGAGCACGAAGTGTTCCAGAAGCAGGTCCTGGGGATGATGGACTCGCAGCATCGTGCCTTCCTTGTCACCGGCCCAGCTGAGCATGCTGCGGAAGCCTGTACCACAGAGGCCATATCCTCGACCGGTCATCTGTAGCGTGCGGGTGATCCTGTAGGAACCGCCCGGCAGGTACGCGAGAGCCCCGTGGCCGTGCGCCTTGGCCGCGTCGAGGCAGGCTTGCACGGCTGCCGTGTCGTCGGTGCGATTGTCAGCCTTGGCCCCGAAATCACGCATGGCATCGAACACCTTCGGGCAGGTCCAAGGCGTGTCGTCCAGGAACCGCCGCGTGGCGTCGGTGAGCACGGCCCCGAGTTTCCCCTTGGGCACCTCGGTGATCCGCGAATTCGGACCGGGGGTCACCACCTGCGCGGTCCCCGGTGAGGCGTTGTTGCTGACGATGAGCAGGTTCTGCAGGTCCGGCGGGTTGTTCAACTGGATTGGCGCCGCAGCGTTGGGCGGGTTCGTGAATACGCAGTCGAAGATCGTGGTAGGCCCGCGGTGACCGAGTTGGATGGCGCCATCCGGTGCGGTCCAGCCATCGACGCGGCAGTCCTGGATCTTCATCGCCAGGTGCCCCCAGCGCATCGTGCGGAAGAACCGCTTGGAGCCCTGCGAGGTGCAGAAACGCACGGAACTGGCGTGCGATGGCGAAAGCTGCTGGACGTCGCAGTCCCGGCTCCGTAGGAAGCGGCTGGTGCGCAGATAGAAGTTGCCCTTGACGCTGTTCAGGCCCACACCGCAGTCCTCGAACTGGCAGCCATCGAACGTGTTGTCGTAGTCGTTGAAGTTGCCGAACGTGACACCGTGGCCGCAGTTGCGGAAGAGGCAGTTGCGGAACCACATCTCGGCGGTTGCTACCTTCTCATCGCCTCGGCCGACCAGAATGCCGTGCTCCGTGCAGTTAAGGAACGCGCAGTGCTGATACCGCATCGACGTCTCGTAGTAGTGCATCGACTTGTGCTCGACGCCCACCGCCGCCTTGCCTTGGCCGTCCCAGGTGATGCCTTCGTAGCGGGCGTAGGTGGCGCCGTTGTTCCAGAGCATGATTCCCTGCGGCTCGCCGTCCCAAATCAGCACCGTGTCGCGGCCATGCCCGACCAGCCACGCGCCATGGGACTTCGCCAGGACGAGCGTCTTGGTGAGGCGATAGCGGCCCGCGGGGAAGTACACCACGCGGCGGCGCAGTGACTCCGCATAGTTCTCGTTTGTTTCCGGGGTACGGTCGAAGACCGCCTGGATGGCCGCAGTGTCATCCGCCACCCCATCGCCCTTGGCACCTGCGTCACGCACATTCATCCAATCCGAGCGCGGCTCCCAGGTCAGGCGGGGAATGGTGGTCTCGTCCGCCCGCGCCAGCCCCACATTGCAAAACAGCATCAAGCCGACAAGACATCGCTTCATTTGGTAGCTCCCTCCGGACACGTCGGAATTCACCTACGTCCTCGCGCAGCGTCACAACGAGGGTCAGGCAGATCGGTGTCGCCGTCGCGAATCGAGGCGAGCTTTCTCCCGCTCGTCAAGAACAGCGGCGGATTGTCCCGGCTGGGATTATGGTCGGGACAAGGGTGCCCAGCAAGACTACGTTAGAATCGACGGCGAATGCCATTGTTCCTTTGCTGGACGCGCTGGATCGCTCGGTTGCTCCCCCTACGAGAGCATGCGCACGACGCGGCGATCAGCCGGCCAACCATGTATCAGCGACTGGACGAGTTGGCTCGTGCTGATGCCCTTGCCTTTGGGGCTGAGACGTCTGAGATTCTGAGACTGTTGGCGTCTGTCGTCAGTCTGTCGTCATCAGTCTGTCGTCATCCGGGGATTGTACTCGTGACGGTATTCGGCTACATTATTGGCAGAGTCGCAAACGGCAGCTTGTCTGCCACCCAGCCCGTCAAGGGGTGATCCCAGGGGCTTACTTGCTACACCGCAAGAAGGTCCCTGGATGCGTCACACCCCGAATGGCATTTCCGCGATCCCCAACTCCTCCCCGGTCCCGACCGAACATCGCTCGCGTCGCGGCAGACCCGTTCCATGTCCGACGTGGGCCGAACGCCAGGCGACGGCGAATGACCTGGTAACGACCGCGACGAGTGAGAATTCTGGTGGGATGCCGCACGTTGCGGCAGGATCGGTTACAGACTCGCACCAATCCTGTCTACCCCACGCCTCACATCGGGTCGTGGAACAGGCCGGCGTCGGCTCGCAATCGTCTGTCTTCCCCTTTGTGGACAGCAAAGTGCGGGGCCATTCAGTACCGTTGCTGGAACGTCTCGTCATCGCCGTGGAGGCAATCGCCGCCAGCCAGAAACGCATTGCCGACCACTTCGATCCCCCGCCACCCGACATCGTCGGCACCGACTACATTTCCGCCCGTCTGGGCTGTACCGCGGTTTGGGTCACGGACATGGCCCGCAACGGTCAGATCCCGAAGAGCTGCGTGGTGCAGGGGACCGGCAACGGCAAGCCTTGGAGGTTTCACCGCCACCGCATCGACGAGTGGCTGGCCAAACGCTGACCGGAGCAGTCGGGTCTTGACCGCGTGTAACAATTGGAACCGGACAAGACCCCACGGAGAGTTCGTCTATGCCTCGAAAACGAAAACTGGAAAAGAAGCAGATCACGGTCGTGGTGCGGGAGAAACCGGTGGCGGTGATCCTGCATCCGCCGGAGCCACCTCGCAACGCCTGGTATGCCTACTGGGCCGGCCTGCGCAACGCCAAGAGCACCGGCCAGCGCGACCTGGACGAGGCCATCAAGGTGGCGGAAAACATGTTGCGAAATGGGGGCCAGCGAGCCAGCCTCGAAGACGCCGTGCTGTCGGACGACGAGTTCGAGGAAATCCAGCGGGTCCACTTCTCCAGAAAACGCGATCCTGCCGCACGCACACGGGCTGAGAAGTCGTTGACTTCCTGCTTGAACGCGATCGCCGCTTTCCGAAGGATTAGTGGCCTCAGTCCGATCACCCTGGCCCGCGCTGATGACTGCGCAGCGTTTCAGCGGAAGGCGCTGACGCTACCGAAGAACTGGCGGCATGATTACCCCAGGGGCCGGAAGGAAGTGGAACTGATCAGCCCCAACACGGTGCTCAAATGGTCCCGTTCCTTGCAGGCTGCATTCGAGCGGGCAAATCTGAACGCTGGCCGACGATGCGTTCGGGGCGTCGTGGACGAGCGGAAACTCCTGACGCAAAACGCCTGGCGGCAATTCCAGTGGATCGAGGGGGTCGAACACGCTCTGCGGCAATTTGATGGGGACGAGCTTCTATCGTTCTTGGACTATCTGAAAGCTGGGTGGCCCGAGGTGACCATTGGCCCGCTGATGGCGAAGGTGTTCCTCTGGTCGTGGAGTCGGCGGTCTGAGGTTGCAGGGCTCAAGTGGGACGACGTGCGGATCGTTGGCACTGAACGGCACTTTCAAGTGGTGGGAAAGTGGGGTGTGGAGAAGTGGTTTCGGTTGCCGGAATCACTTTACCAGGAGCTGCTGGCAATCAAGGGAAGCAGTCCCTACGTTTTCGCCCGGTACAACGATCAGGTACGGGCATTCCATCAGGCTCGTCAGCAACGACAAGCAGCCGAACTTGTCCGCACGGAGTTCAACCCGGAGAACCTTGGGGACTGGTTCTACCGCCGCGTCACGGACTGGTCGGCATCACTGGATGCCGGTCATGCGACCGTTCACGTGTTCCGCAAGACCTCGCTCCAGTACGCCCGTGTGGGCGAGGACGTGAATCGGCAGGTCGCCAAGGACGCACGGCTCAGCGAGTCCGTGATGATGTCGAATTACGTCCGCGAAACGGACGAGGAAATGCGGCAGCGCAGCAACCGCACGTACCGCCGCCTACTGGCCAGTCTGTCGCCCGCCGTGCGTCGTCGTTACGGCTACGTGCCGTCTCCGACCGAGGAGCTTGAGGAGCAGCTTCAAGCTGCCCACGCAGCCAAGGACTGGCGGCTCGTCGCTGAGCTTGCGGCGAAGCTTGAATCGCATCGCAAGGGCAGCTGATAAGGGGCGTTTCATGTGAAATTTTGTGAAATCGCCCTGCTCCCCGCAAAAGCCCATCCCGCGACTGTCTTTGCAAGTCCTTGTTGTGAAACAGGTTAATGAGTAGGCCCGGAGGGATTCGAACCCCCGACCAAGGGATTATGAGTCCCCTGGCACGGAATATCCGCCGGCCGGCGAGCGTCAACTGCTGCTGCCCGCCAACGCGGAGATCGTGGAGATCGTCGAGGAAGAGGTACAAACGGCTGGAGGAAGCATTCAGGACTGCCAGGAGGCCCGGGAAGAGCTGTATATTCGGGCGCTCCTGCCGCATCAGGCCGAGGTTCGGCCTGGCGACCAAGTCGTGGACGGGCTTGCTCTTCGGACCACGGGCGAGGAGATCGAGGTGCGGCATTACTTGCTGCGCCGAGTGTGCATCAACGGGGCCATTAGCGCCAAAGGAATCTGGGAGCGGAGCATTCCTCGCATCGACGAAATGGCTTCGCCTGGTCTGATCGCCAAAGCGTCGGCTCGGCTGCGCGCGGCCATACGGGCTGGCCTCGGCGGCCAGCAGTTCGACACGGCCATCGCGTCGATGCGTGCTTCCCAACTGAAGCCCGCTGACATGGCCGTCTTTCGGCGCTGGGCCGAGACATGCCTCCCTCGCCAACGTCTGACAGAACTCCAGGCGTCGATCTCTCGGCGGTTCGCCCAAGCAGGTGATCGGACGCTGTTCGGACTCATCAACGCGGTGACTTCGGTTGCACGGGACGAAGGCGCTCCAGAGGTCAGGTGGCGATTGGAAGAATTGGCCGGAGTTGTCTTGTCTTCTGTAAACCGCCGAAAGCCGACCCCCGCTCAACACGCTCGGCAAACGGCTTGAAGATATGAAGGCGGCGGTCCTGAGCCAGAGAATTCGGCAGCAGGAGAGCCATCGGGTCTTGCCGACGTTTCGATTCGGAATGCCGGTACGTGGTAACAACAGTGGACGGGATGACTTGGCGGCAGGAGAAGGGTAACGATGACGTCGGCGGACCATGAACCGGCTGGCATCGTGCGGATCGCAGGTGGTAGCGGCAAGTTCGAAAGGGCGTTCTTGCGACTGGCACAGGCATACAGCTATTCCCAGGACGCACATTGCAGCGCGTGGGAGTTTGCGGTTGAAATCGAGAGCCTTGTTGCCGATGGCCTGACAAACAGCGACCTTCGTTGGCTGGTCAATCAGGGATACGTCGAACACGCCGTTGAGATTACGCGTCGCTGCGATTGCTCTCGTAGATTCCAGCCATGGTGGAACCTGGGCTTTTCCAAACGTACGTGTTTTGTACTGAGCGAACCGGGCAGACACCTGCTACCCCTCCTGCCGCCTCACATGCGCCCATTCCCGCCAGATCTCCCACCCTCGGAGTGCGATGCCAACCGCGGTCAAGTGCCGTTGTGGAATCACGATCGCCGGGTCCTTTGCGTTGGCGATGTCGTCGTTAAACGCTTTAGGGTACCTTCGCCGAACCAAGAGACGATCCTGGCGGCGTTTCAAGAAGAAGCCTGGCCGACGGCGATCGACGACCCGCTGCCGTGTCCGGCAGGGCGGGACTCCAAACGGCGGCTACGCAGCACCGTCCAGAGCCTAAACGCCAACCAAAAAAACCGCCTGCTTCGTTTTCGCGGCGATGGCACTGGCACTCGCGTGCTGTGGGAGTTGATGAGCAATGGATGGCCGCAGTCCGCGCGTCAAGCCTAGGGAATCCCCGGCATGATCAGTACAACCTGCTTCGCTCATCCCCGGGGAAAGGCTCGTGCGCACCTCATGCGCAGCTCGTGTAGACGCGTTTGGCGGCCAAGACCAGAATGCCGCCGCGAACCGTCGGATCGGTTGCATTCGTGCCGGCCCCGGCAGGATGGTGGAGAGTGTCCACCGGCGGGTGAGGGAATGCCTTCGTGTTGCGTTGTCTGACCGAGGTTGAGGATGGAGGGAACCATGAAAACGAAAAAGAACCGACTGCTTGTCATGTTGTTCTTGCTGCTTAGTGCAGGGTGTGAGTCCACCGGCACGACGAGGACCACAATTCGCAATGGTCCGGACGGCACAGTCACCATTGACAAGCACGACTCCGAGATCGATCAGGCGGTTAAGGTGACGCAGTCCGCCTCAAATGCGGCGCAGACAGTCAACACGGGGGTGCAAGCTTTCTCACTCATCAATGCCCTAAGCGGGCAATAGCGCTCGCCATATACCGCGTCGTCGGCTGCAAGCCGGACTTGTCATCGTTTCCGGTCCAATACCATAAGCCGTCTCGCAGGCGGGCGTGGCGGAAAAAAATGAGATTCGGCGACGCCAGCCGACGTATGACGGTGATTTTTCCAAGAATCTGGGATTCTGACTCGGTTCTTGCCGCCACGAGGGCGGGCCTGTCGGCTTATCACTCTCAGAAAGGCAGGGGCGCAGCAACGCTCACGATAGAACTGCCGGCTTCTCGAAACCACAGAACACCGAGTTCCCAAGCTAGGAGGGTTGCCACGATGTACGAACACCTGCACACGACATTTCAGCAACTTCGCCGTCGCCTCCGTTTCCTCCGGCCCTCGCAAGCAGGCCGTCGGAGGCGCAAAAGGCGGTTATCGTTCGAGGGCTTGGAGGGGCGGGCGCTGCTGGCCTTCGACGTGGCCGGCTGGACGGAGGCGGTTCCCACATGGGCCCAGGAGAGCAACGTGGTTTGTACCGGCGGCCACGATGGCAGCAACGGGTACGACATCGATGTGTTTGTCAAAGACCTCGACGCGGGCTTCGATACGCCTTCCGAGTGGAAATTGGCGCCCGCCGTTTTCGAGGACCCGCTCATCGACTTGGCCGACCTCCACACGGGCTTCGAGAGCGGGCTTTCCTTTTCGATCTATCGCTCGGACTCGGGCCGCGTGTCAGTCTACAATGTCGGCTATCGCTTAACCGCTGAAGTGCTGGACCAGCCGGTCATCGACTACTTCTTTCCTGCCAGCGTCGCCGGAGAGGTATCCTACGGCTTGTTCAGCGGTCGCGCCGGCGTGGACTTTGCGCCTAGCTTCAGTTCCGATCTGGAACTCGATGGGGCCGTGGATGCAAGCATTTCGTTAGACCTGGAAATCACAAGAGACGATATACCGCTTGGCCTGCCCATCATCGTGCCTCTCGCCGCGTCTCCCGGATTGCTCGACCTGCAATTCGGCCTCGCCATGGACGTTGGGATTTCGCTGGATGCCCAGATCGACTTGAAAGTCGACACGGGAAGGCTCGCCTTCGAATCGGCGGTATTCACGCCGACGGTGAACGTCGGACTGACCGGTTACGGCGAAGTCGTCGCGCTGGCCGGCGCCGCCAAGGGGGGAATGAGCGTGACCGGCGTGCTGACTCAGAGTTTCAACGCTTCATGGGAGGACAGTCACTGGTCGTTCGCAGCGCCCGGTTCGCTGGAAATCGAAGGAAACCTCTACTACAGCACGCTGTGGGGATTCGGCTTCGGCGGCGAGTTCGAGGCCTTCGACTGGCAGGTCGCTTCGTGGGATTTCCTGAGCGGCGAGGCGGCGGCGACCCCGCCAACCGAGACGACCTCTTACGATCCGCCGTCGGTCTACCTGGTAGACAGCATTTCGACCAACCCCAGCCAGCCAACTCGCCAGACTGGGACGATCTTTCCTGTCTCCGCCACCGCATCCGATCCCTCCAATGTTCGCGAGCTTGGCTTCCAGTTCACAACCTGGAGGAAAGACGGAGACCGCTGGATCGAGCGGTCGGATTGGGGTTCCTGTAACGGCGCTGATAGCCTGGGGCCGCTTGCCGAAGGCGTCTACATGCTACAGGTCAGCGCCACGACCCAGCAAGGCGAAACGGGCCACTCGCCTTCGTACTACTTCGAGGTAGACTCTGGTTTTTTGCCGGGGGATGACCTGGAGATCTACAGAGTCGTTGCCGACGACGAGTCGTTGCAGAGCGATAACGACGATGTCGTGGAAGGTTGGGAGGAGGCGGAACTTGACGTTCGTCTTCGCGCCCGCTCGGACGTTTCCTTCGTCTACGCCCATCTGGTCACGCCCTCTGGAGTTGTCGACGTACTCGACGATTTCAGCAACTACGGAGAACTCGATGCCGGGCAGGTAAGCGCCGTCGGCGAAAGCAACTACAACGTGGTCTTCAAGTGCAGCCAGGCCAGCGATCTGCCGCTCACGCTTCGCGCGCGTTACAAGCGAGGCGAATCCTGGTACACTCAGGACCTGGATTTCACCTTGGACGTGCATCCGCAAGCGGACTATGGCCGTTTTGAGCATGCACCTTTCGACTACATCCTAAACGATTCGACCGAAGTCAGCCGAAACAACAACGGAGACGGCGTATTTCAAAGCGGCGAGCGAGTCGAAATTCGACCTCGTCTCATGTACCTGGATGACCCCATCGCCCCGACGGCCAGCGACATCGACCTGACGCCCTCCGGATCGGGAGATGTTTCGGTTTGGGGCGAGAGCCGCCGTTATCCGGATATGCAGCCCGGATCGTCGGCATACCCCGAGAACGGCAAAGGGTTTCAGTTTCAAGCGGACGCCGCCTTTTCCGGTCAGGTGGTGCTCGACATGGCAGTCTCGTGGGACCAACGCGGGACGCCGGACGTGCTGAAGCGGGCACTCTTGCTGGAAATCCAACCCGCCTCCTGGCTGCGGCTTTCGGAAGCGGAATGGGATTTCGGTGTCGTCGCACCGGGGGAAAGCGTCCATCATCACTTGACGGTCACAAACGAAGGCACAGCGCCACTAGACGTGACGGGCATCCAGTTCGTCGACGGCAATGGGGCTCCCGTGAGCGACACGTCGATCTCGGAGAGCGTCTTTGAAGTGCTCCCTGGCCAGTCGTACGAGGTCGACGTGGCGATCGATACGTCGGCCATCGGAAATGGGACGAGTCTGGAACGCGAGATCCGCTTCCAGTCAAACACCCACTCCACATCGTCCCGGAGGGCGACGACACTCACGCTTCGCGGCCTGGTGAGCGACCAGTTGCCCGTGTTCGACTTGCCAGCGGTCAGCACGTCCGCTAGCCGCCCGGACGTGAGCTTGCCGTGGGTCGTGTGGCATGAAAATCGGTTCGGGAACAGCGACATCTTTGCCTACAACTTGACGACCTACGAGCACATTCAAGTAACAGCCGATCCGAACGTTCAGACGAATCCGCGCGTAAGCGGCAATATCATCGCTTGGGAAGACTGGCGGGGAGGCGATGCGGATCACCGGGACATCTACGGCTACGACCTGAGCACCAGAACTGAGTTTGTGATTTCCGACGACCCGGCAGACGAGCGTCTCATCGGCGTCGATGGCGGCAAGGTCGCCTTTCGAAGGACGTTTCATGAGTTCCAGGAGATGTCCGACATGGAGTACGCCTGGAATCTCTGGCTGTACGATTACTCGGACGAGTCGCTCACCAACGTGACGGGCTTCACCGGAAATACGTCTCACGCGCCGATTCAAACCGTGTATTACGATGGCGATTTTGGCGGGGATTCACTCGTTTGGGAAGAACGGACGTTGGTCTGGACCACGTACTGGGAGGCACGCGATACGCGGGTCATGAGGATCGATGTGGCGGCCGGCTCGGCGCCGCAAAAGATTTATTCGGGAAACCCAACGGAATTGGCAACGGAAGGAGATCGTGTAGTCTTGTCCGACGACGATGCCGAGGGCGACGAACAAGTCTTTCTGTGGCACAACGGTATCACAGTTCAGATCACTCCGGTGGTGTCCCCCGAGGAATTCGACCACGGCGACGATCTCTTGGCCATTGGCGGCCAGTACATCGTGTATGACAAGGGAGACGATGGGCCATTCTTCTACGACCTTACAACAGGTCGGGAGTATCTCGTTACCACGGACCAGTTGCCGCGGGATGGAAGAATGGACGGCAATTCACTTGTCTGGCGGTCGGACCATCTGAGCGCCGTGCGATTGGTTCTCTTCCAACATCCAGATCTGTCGCTCGCCAACCTGACATTCAGTGATGACCATCCGCGAGAAGGCTCGAAAATCGACGCGACGGTCGTCGTAGGAAACGACAGCGATTTCGACTTTGCACACGGTTTCTCTTTGCAATTGTACGACGGAGATCCCGCGAGCGGAGGCATTCCGTTAGGCCCTGCCCAGGTCGTCCACGGCGGTCTTGCCGCCGGCGGTCAAACAACCATTTATCTTGAGGATGTACCTGTTCCGCGAACGTCTACCGGCGCTGAGACAGAACTACACGACATCCACGCTCGACTGGAGTTGGCGCCCTACTACGACAACCCAGGTAACAATACTGCCGTCACGATCCTGGCTGTGCTGCACGACAACGAAGGGCCGCTCATTTCCGACGTCCAGGTCTCCGAGCATGACGGTGACGGCGACGGAATCATCGGTTCGGACGAACACGCGCACATATCCTGGATTGTGACAGATCCGGACGGGATCGGGGCCGTCGAGCTGTTAATCGACGGAATCGCGATTCCCTCATCGAGTGTCTCGGTCGGCGCCGACGGCACCTGCGATGCGACCGTCGCGTTGTTGGGTCCCGGAAGCCATTCGTTGCTCATTCGTGCCAGCGACGCAGCGGACAGCCCGGCCAACAGCGAGCACGCGGATTCATTTGACGTCGTGCGTGCTGAGTCGGTGGAAGTGAGCTACGCGGGGATTCCCGTCCCTGCCAACACGGGCGAAGTGATGAACGTCGGGAACTTCGTCGCCAAATCAAACGTCGAATTGCGGTTTACGATTGAGAACGGCGGAGAGCAGCAGCTGTTGCTGGGTGATCTCACGTGCGAGACTCTGGTGGGAAGCGCGTCGTGCGGACAGCCTTCCATTGAGCGTTTGGCGCCGGCGGCAACGGCTTCGTTTATCGTACAACCGGATACGAGTCTGATTGGAACTTTCCGCGTGGCCTTGTCGCTGGTCAGCAGCGACAGCGAAAAGAGTCCCATGGCGTGGGTGATCGAGGGCGTGATCGAGCCTGAACCAGTCGAGGAACTCGTGCGGACCGTCCTTGAAACCACCGATCTCGAAGGCAATCCCATTTTGGCGGTGGTCGAGGGCGAACCGTTCCTACTGCAGTTCTTCGTCGAAGATCGGCGAGCGGTTCCGAGCGGCGTCTTTGCCTGGTACAGCGACGTCACGTACGACGACAACCTCGTCGGTATTGGCTTGGAGGAGATCGTCTACGGCACGAGCTATCCGAACGTGCAGGCAGGCGATGTTTCTCACTCTGGCCTGATCGACGAGGTTGGAGGCGTCGCCGGTCTGACTCCGTTGGGGCCCGGACGACACTTGGTGTTCAGCGTCGAGATGATCGCCAAGAGCGAAGGCCAAACAACCTTCACGGCGGACAGCGCGGATTGGCTCCCTTACCACGACGTCCTTTTGTTCGCACGCGACGATGCAGTGCCGGCATCGCAGATCGACTTCGGCTCGACGACCATCGACGTGTTGCCAGCGGTTGTGGCCACGGGCGATACAGCCGTCACGAACGAAGATGAGGTGGTGACCGTCTCGGTGCTGGCCAACGACGTGGGCTGCGACCTGGAAGTCTTCGCCTTTGACGCCGAAAGCCAACTGGGTGCCAAGATCAGCCGCAACGAGGACGGGAGCCTGCGTTACGATCCGAGGGACTGCGAGGCGTGTCAGGCACTGCCGCCCGGACAATCGCTCCAAGACACCTTCGCGTACACGATCCAGGATTCGTACGGGACG
This sequence comes from uncultured Pirellulaceae bacterium, assembly GCA_964409865.1. GTDB lineage: Bacteria > Planctomycetota > Planctomycetia > Pirellulales > Pirellulaceae > Anammoximicrobium. Next base: position 5,146 of record CAYPGE010000151.1, on the reverse strand, counting down.
ACCGATACGGCAATTGTCACAGTTGCCGTCGAGGGCGTAAACGACGCGCCCACGGTCGCAAACGCGATCGCGGATCAGACAGCAATGCCTCGCCTGGTCTTCAGCCTGACCATTCCGGAGAACGCGTTCGTGGATGTGGATGGCGATCCGCTGTCGTACACCGCATCTTTGGAGGACGGTTCGCCGCTTCCCGGCTGGCTTTCGTTCGACGCACCAACTCGCATCTTGACGGGCACGCCTGCCACGTCGGATGTGGGAACGTTGGTCGTCGTTGTCACGGCGACCGACGACGGTGAGCCCGAACTCGGTGCCACGGACGTCTTCTCGATCAGGGTCATCAATCCTCACCAGAATCCGGCGAATCCCTACGACGTCAATGGGGACGGATTCGTGACACCGCTCGACGCCTTGATCCTGATTAACCGACTCAACGAATTCGGTCCGGGCGAATTGCCGATGCCACCCGTGATACCCTACGTGCCGCCACCGTACCTGGATGTCAACGGCGATTTGCTCCTGACACCACTGGATCCGCTGCGGATCATCAACTTCCTGGACGGTCAAACGGGAGAGGGTGAGGCAGCGGACGCGACGCTGTATCCCGGGGCTGTCGATTGCGCGTTCTCGGAGGCGGAGCGACAGGGAAGGAAAGCTGACGATGCTCTTCTCTCAAGACCATCACGCTTGGGGGAACGGGGCAGAGATGACGTTTTTCTGGACCGACGTTTTGTGGCCGAAGCCTTTCCTGCAAGGAATGCAGGCGTCGCTTCCAAAGAAATGGCAGCCGATTGCATGTTGCCGAGCGACGCCTGGCTAGGCTATGATGATCCCCTTGCATGCTTGGGCGGAAACGGCTCTCGGCCCTGAAAGGTTGACGCGTGCGGGAGCGTGGCTTGCTCAGCTAAGGCACTCGCCGGCAAGCGGCGGGGATTAACGGCCGAATTCGGTTTTCGAGGGCTTTTGCATGAGACTTGTTCGGTGCCAGATCGTCTGGGCGACCGGTCTGTTGCTTCTGTGGCTGGCCGTTTCGAGCGGCGCGATTCAGGCCGCGGAAGCCGCCGGACAGGCCGGGACTTGGTTGGGACCCTGCGCTTTGGCGGCGTCCCCGGACGGCAAGACCTTGTACGTGGCTTGCGCCGACGCTCGCCAGATCGCTTGGATCGAGCTGCCCCGCGGCCACGTGGTCCGGCGGGTGGCAGTGCCGGCTGAGCCGACGGGACTGGTGGTGACCCCCGACGGCACACAGCTGATCGTCGCGTGTGCGGCGCCTCAAAGCACGGTCGTTGTGCTCGATGCGGCGGCAGGCAGCGTGCAAACGGCGATCCCCGCCGGGCATACGGCTGGAGCGCCGGCGATCAGCCCCGACGGCACTCGGCTGTACGTCTGCAACCGCTTCAGCAACGACATGTCCGTGATCGATCTGGCGGCCGGCAAGGAACTCACCCGCGTCGTCACCGTCCGCGAACCGATCGCCGCCGCCGTCACGCCCGACGGGCGGATGGTGCTGGTGGCCAACCATCTGCCGAACACGCGGACCGACGCCGTTTTCGACGGTGACGCGTCCCCGGTGGTCACGGTCATCGACACGCAGACGCACGCCACGGATTCGATCCCGTTGCTGCACGGCGCCAACGGGGTGCGCGGGATCTGTGTTTTGCCGTCCGGAAGTCACGCGTTGGTGACACATCTGCTGTCCAATTTCCAGATGGTTCCCTTCCGCGTCGACACGGGCTGGATCGACGTGAATGTGGTCAGCATTATCGACCTGCGGCAGCGGAAGGTGATCGGCACCATCGGGATGGACGAATTCGACATGGGTGCGGGCAATCCTTGGGGCGTGGCCTGTACCGCCGACGGCAAATGGGTCTGCGTCAGCCAAGCCGGCACGCACGAGTTGCGGATCATCCAAAGCGCCGACCTGCTGGGCGAATTTGCCCGCCGGACGATGCAGCCCATGATGGCCGTCTGGCCCATCTATCCGAGCTTGGGCGCGAGCCTTTGGCAGCGGATCAAACTGCCGGGGCAAGGCCCGCGCGCGCTGGCGGTCGTGGGGTCCAAGGTGTACATCGCCGAGTACTTCAGTGACACCCTGGCCGTGGTCGATCTGGCGGACGCGGGCGGTCCCGTCGGCACGATCGCCCTGGGCGACAAGCCGCAGTTGACGATCCAGCGGCGCGGCGAGCTGCTGTTTCACGATGCGACGATCTGTTACCAGCAGTGGCTCAGTTGTGCCAGTTGTCACCCGGACGGCCGCGTCGATGCCTTGAACTGGGACTTGATGAACGACGGCGTCGGCAATCCGAAGAACACCAAGAGCATGCTGCTGGCCCACCAGACTCCGCCGTCCATGTCGGTCGGAGTGCGGGAGACCGCCGAGCACGCCGTCCGCTCGGGCATCGTTCACATCCTGTTCTCCCAGCGACCGGAAGACGAGGCGGTGGCCATGGACGAGTATCTCAAGTCGCTCCGGCCGGTGCCCAGTCCGCGTCTGCTGGACGGCCGGCTGAGCCCCGCGGCCGAGCGCGGCCGGGTGCTGTTTCACAGCGAGCCCATCGCCTGCCACAAGTGCCATCCCGCGCCGCTGTACACGGACCTGCAATCGCACCGCGTCGGCACGCGGAGTCCGTACGAGACCGAGGACCGCTTCGACACGCCCACGCTGGTCGAAGTCTGGCGGACCGCCCCCTACCTGCACGACGGCCGCTACACGACGATCAAGGAACTGCTGGTCGAAGGCCAGCACGGCCTGAAGGGCGGGCGCCTGGACGGGCTCAGCCAGCAAGACATCGACGATTTGGTCGAGTTTGTGCTGTCGCTGTGACGGCGGTGATGCGCCCGATCCGGAGCTTTCGGTCCAGGAGAAGTCCGGCTATTCAAGAACATCCGGGCTTCTCCGACGGCGACGGTTCCAGCCGCAGCAGGAAGGCGACATCGCATTTCGGCAAGAGGCCCTCCGGTTCCACAGGCTCGAAGCCGTACTTCCGGTACAAGGTGATGGCTTCGGTCAGCACCGAGTTGGTTTCCAGCCACACCTCGCGGAAGCGGCCGCGGCGGGCTGCGGCCAGGAGGTTTTCCAGCAACCGCTTGCCCAGCCCTCGGCCTCGCGCGGCCCTCTCCAGGTACATCTTGCACAGTTCCGCCCGCTGCTGGCTGAGCGGATACAGACCCGCACACCCCAGAACCCGACCTCCGCCGTCTTCCACGACCTCGAAATACCCCCCGCGGCCAAAGTAACCGAGTTCGATATCGTCCAAATCCGGATCGGTCGCGCCCATCTCGGACAGCACGCCGTACTCCAGACGCACCGCGTGCAGCACCGCCCGGATAGCCGGGATGTCGGCATTGGTGGCCCGCCGGATGGCAAGCCCGTTCAACGGATTGGGCACAGTTTCGGACATCGATTCAGTCGTCTCCCGGCAAGTCGCAGCCGCATCCAACTTACCATGACGTTGCCGGCCTCGCCAAGCCCAGCCCAAGAGTGGTTGCACGTCCCGCTTCTCGTTCCCAGGCTCCGCCAGGGAGCGCACTGCCTTGCCGGCTCCGCCGGACGGATCTGATACAAAATCAACGAATCCCTTGCCCTCTTTCCTCCTGCATCTTTCTGTCACCTCGTCTTTCTGTCCGCCCTCTGCGATCTTTCCGCGGTCGTCAGAAACATGAACGAAGGAAAGGAGCTGACAGAAAGATGGGGTGACAGAAAGATGAAGAAAAAGGGTGGTGGCAAAACCGACGGTCGATCCTCCGTGAGTTCACTTTCCAGTCGCCAGCCGATTTGGTACAGTCATTTTTCAAACTCTTGGAGGACTTGATCATGCGCATGCACTTAGTACGGTGCCTCACCGTAGCGGCGATCTGCGTTCCACTCGGACCGGCTTTCGGTCAACTTCCGGCGGATTTCACGCCGCTGGTATACGAAGCGGAGGACCATACGACGCCCCAGGACGCGTGGGAAACGAACAAGTTGACGGCGAACCACTGGAATCTGTGGAGCACCGATACGGATGCCGAGCGCAAGTGGTCCGGCGGCGTCGTGCTCCAATCACCGGTTGTCCAGCAGGACCGGGCTACGCCGGAGGACGGGGCGCCGCCGCTGCACACGCGCATCACCGGCATCCCGCGCGGCCGATACGAGGTCGAGATCAAGCTGGGGCGGGCCCTGGCGATCTCGCGCGACGGCAAGACCTGGGAGAAGAAGGATGGCAGCGATCGCAGCTTGGGAGTCGTCGACGTCCAGGACGGCACGTTCGAACTTTGGGTGGACGACCGCTACGCCTACGCGGCCGGCCCCGGATCGTCGTACTACGACTGCCTGACCTTCCGCCCCGTTCCGGCCTGGGTCGAAAAGCCGCAGGTGACGGGTTTTGCCAAGACGCGCGTGGCGGAAGACTTGGACCGCGCCTTGGTCGCTCTGCCGGCCGGTGCGGGCCGCGTGTATCTCAGTTGGCGACTGCTCGCGTCTGACCCCCGCGAGGTTGCGTTCGACGTCCTTCGCACTTCGCCCGGCGGGAAGCCGGAACCGCTGAACAAGACACCGATCCAATCCACCACGGACTTCGTGGATGACACGGCCCAGGCGGGCGTCGAATACGAGTACACCGTGCGTGCCGTCGGGAGCAAGGACAGGCAGACCGCGTCGCCGCCGGTTCGAGTCACCGCCGGCGACGACGCCCCGTCTTGCCTCGTGATCAAGCTCGACCCCGGCGTAACGGTCCAGAAGGCCGGCATCGGGGACCTGGACGGCGACGGCCGTTACGACTTTGTGCTGAAGCAGCCTCAAGACAATATCGACCCGGCACTGCCTTGGTGGACGCCCAGTCCGGACACGTACAAGCTGGATGCGTACACGCAGGACGGCCGCCGACTGTGGCGCAAGGACCTGGGCTGGGCCATCGAGCGCGGGATCTGGTACTCGCCGCTGGCCGTGTTCGACTTGGACGGCGATGGCCGGGCCGAGGTGGCGGTCAAGACGGGCGAAGGCGACCCGCGCGGGCCGGACGGACGCGTCGAGCAGGGACCTGAATGGCTCTCGATCCTGGACGGCCTGACCGGCCGCGAGTTGGCGCGGGACGACTGGCCGTCGCGGCAGATTCCGGGCGAAAAGTACAACTACAACCTCTCCAGCCGCAATCAGATGTGCGTCGCGTAC
>CAYPGE010000150.1:0-18507 GCA_964409865.1 uncultured Pirellulaceae bacterium | reverse complement strand
GATGGTACCGATATCCCGTCCACTGCATGCCGAGGTTGTTGCAGAATTCCAGCATATTGAGCCGCACGCCGTGCGCGAACATGGCGATCATCGCCAGCCCCAGGTTCAGGCTGTGCCCGAACACCAGCACCAGCACCGCCAGCGGCCAGACGTCGATGCCGCGAGCCATTTCGTTGAAGCTGACTCCCAGCACGCTGCTGGCCAGGCCCACGGCCATCAGACGCACGTAGCTGATCACATCTGAAAACGCCGACAGCATGGACAGCGGGAAATTGGCGAATCCTACCAGAAACATCTTCGCCACGTTCCGGCTTGGCTGGCAGAAGATGATCGCCAGCGCCGCCCCGGTCACCAGCAAGTAGGGCCAGGGCGTGTCCCAGCCCATCGGCGTCTTGAGCACGAACATTTGCACCACGCCCAGCATGCCCCAGATGAACACGGCCCAGCCGACCTTGTTCAGGAACCGCAGGTCGGGGAACAGGCCAACGGCGGGCCAGAGTTGAGCCAGACTGAGGTGGATCGCTCCCATCCAGAAACACAGTCGCATCATGAACGTGCGCGAAGCTTCGCTCATGTCCACGGCGATGATCGGCGGATAGACGGTGACCCCGAAGAACGTGGCGCACAGCCCACCCCAGATCAAGGCCGCGATGCTGACGAGAATCAATAGATGCGTGAATTGAGTTCCTAACGCCGGGGCCAGCTTGCGATAGCCGAGCGTCAAGGCCAGCAACAGCACGGCTCCGTAGCCACCGTCGCTGATCAGCATCGCCGTAAAGATCGGCAAGGCGATCAGGAACGGAACCGACACGTCAAACTCGCGGTAGCCGGCCACGGTCCCCAGGATCTGGAACAGCCCCTCGACGGGCCGCGCCCAGGCTGGGCTGCGGATCAGGGTCGGCGGTTGCTCGTCTTCCGCCGGTTCCCTCCAGTGTACGGCCGCCGGAATGCCGGTCTTGCCGAGCTGGCCGGCCAACGTCCGTCCCTGCTCGGCAGGAATCCAGCCCTGGACCGCAAACAGCTGGTCTTGGGTCAAGCCGCCCCGTTGGGCCACCGCGAATTCAGCCTGTTTCCGGAGGCGGTCGAGTTCGGCGTGCATCTGCGGGACCGCATGCGCCAATTCGGCCAGTCGCCGGTGAGCGGCTTTCAGGTCGGCATCGATCTGGGCCGCCTCGGCCCGGATCGCCGGGGCGTCGCGTGGCGGCAGCGGCAGCGGCGAGGCCGATTCCGGAAGCTCGGTCTTCCCACCGCGAGACGCCGTGGCCACGACCGCTCGTCCGTCGGGAAGTTCTCCGACCACGGCCATGCACTCCGCGGCGACCGCAGCCAGATCGTGGTCCGGCACGGCATAGAACTGCACGTCGACGCCCGCCTGACGCAGCTCTTCGATCTGCTGCAGCCGGACGTTGCCCCACAGATCGAGCTGCGCGATCTCATGGTGCAGCGCGGCCAGGCGGTTGCCCTGTTCCACGTTTTGATGTTCGATGCGGAGCACCTCTTGCGCGGCCTCCACCGCGGAGAGTTCCGGCCGGTCCCCTTGGGGCTCGATCCCGTAAAGTACCTGCAGCGCGCGTTGCAGGGCCTGGATCTGCTCGGCCGTCTGTTCGTCCACCAGAGCCTGGTTGGGATCGGCGGGCACCAGGTGGATCACGCCCAGCTCGCGAACCGCCTCCAGCAGACGCTGGCGGTCCTGGCTGCGGGCCGCGACGTAGACCTTGACCATCGGCACGATCATGCATCTGCCTCCCACGGCTCGACGCCCACAGCTTCCCCCGACAGTTCGTCGGCGACCTTCGCCAGTTTGCCCTTGGCAATCTTGCCCCGGCCGACGGCCGCCGCCATCTCGTCGCCCAGCTTGATGCGGATCCGGCGAATCGCCTCGCGGTCCCGCGGAATCATGACCTTCTCGAACAGGTTGACGCGCTGAATGACACGCGCCAACTCGCCCTGCAGCAAAGCCTCCTCCTGACGCATCACGTCGATCGCGGCTTGCCGCCGGCTCCGCTGGCGGAGGTCCGCCAAGGTCTCGTCGACCCAAGACGGCGTGCCGAACAGGCTGTACCGAGCCTCCGGAAACTCGACGTGCTCAAACACCGGCACCTTCACGCCCGCGACGTTCCGGTGCGAGGTCTGGATGCGCTCCGGCTGGGCCCATTGCTGCAGCGGAAGGCCCGAGCGATCCCCCAGCACGGATTGGTAGCGAGCCAGCTTGGCCACGATCTCGTCCAGCGCCTGCTGGGCCTGACGCACTCGGCGGGCGACCTCGCGCAGCGTCAGCTGCAACTGCTGCTGTTTCAGCTTCAGCATCGGCAAGTACCGCTCGAACCGCGCCAGCCGGTCCCGGCGGCGTTTCAGTTCGGGGCGTGTGAGTTTGATTTTCTCTGCCATCGGTCTAAGAGTGTGAGCCTAGCCAGCTTCGCCGCAACGTGAAAAACCCCTGATCTTTCACCTAATCTTTCACCTAATCTTTCACCAAATCCTTCACGTAATCTTTCACGTAATCTTTCACGTAATCTTTCACCTAATCCTTCACCTAATCTCTCTGGAACCGGGGGAGATTCGGTGAAAGACTCGGTGAAAGATTAAGGTGCTCTTGGCCCCAACCATCCTAGATTCCCTGCAATCCGCATCCCGCATCACGTATCTCGCAACCCGCCTCCCGGCCAGTGTTTCTCCACGATCGCCCGCCGGATCCCCGTCTCCGCCGGCTCGAAGCACTCGGCCAGGATCTTCCAGCAGCGGTCCAGCGCCTCGAACAGCCGGACATTCAGCGACAGGTCCATGATCCGCTCCTCGAACATCAATCCATATTTCAACAGTTTCCGGTCCCAGTCGGACATCTCGAATCCCATGTCCCGCTTCTCGCGGCTCTCGCGGCACAGGGCGTACAGCTGGATGCAGGCATCCATGATAGCCCGATGGTCGTCCCGCGTCTTGCCGTTGACTTGCTGCTTCAGTCGCGACAGCGACCCGAAAGGCTCGATCCGGCCGTTGCGCAGGTAGAACTGGCCTTCGGTAATGTAGCCCGTGTTGTCGGGCACAGGGTGCGTGACGTCGTCGCCGGGCATGGTGACGCAGGCCAGCACGGTCATCGAGCCGGCTTCGTCAAAGTCGACCGCCTTCTCATAACGCTTGGCCAGCTGCGTGTACAGATCGCCCGGATAGCCGCGGTTGGAGGGGATCTGCTCCATGATGATCGCGATCTCCTTGAGCGCGTCGGCAAAGGCCGTCATGTCGGTCAGCAGGACCAGCACGCGTTTGCCCTGCAAAGCGTACTGTTCGCCGACGGCCAGGCACAGGTCGGGGACCAGCAGACATTCCACCACCGGGTCGGCGGCGGTGTGCACGAACATGATCGCCCGGCCCAGCACGCCGCCCTCCTCGAAGGTCTGACGGAACTTCAAGTAATCGTCGTGCCGCAGCCCCATGCCGCCCAGGATGATGATGTCCGCGTCGGCCTGCAGTCCGATGCGGGCCAGCAGTTCGTTGTACGGCTCGCCCGCCACGGAAAAGATGGGCAGCTTCTGGGATTCGACCAGCGAGTTGAAGACGTCGATCATCGGGATGCCGGTCTCGACCATCTGGTCCGGCATCCGCCGCCGCACCGGGTTGACGACCGGCGAACCGATGTCGATCTGCTCGCCCGTGACCGGACCGCGGCCATCCCGTGGACGGACGGAACCGTCAAACACGCGGCCCAGCAAGCCGTCCGAGAACGGCACCTGCATCGGCCGGTGCAGGAACCGCACGCGGTCGTTGTTCGAGACGCCCTGCGCGCCCGCGAACACCTGCAGGCTGACTTGCTGCCCTTCCAGGCGGATGACCTGGGCCAGGGAATCTCCGCGAGTCGAAGTGATGACTGCCAAGTCGTCGTAGCCGACGCCGCTGGCGTTGACGGTCACGACGTTGCCGGCGATCCGTTGAATTGCGTCGAAGTATTTTCTCATGCTCGCTGTCCGCTTATTCCCTCGTAGCATGGCTCTCCGAGCCGTGCTGACTCTGTTGCGATTCGGGGCTACAGGAGCACGGCTCGGAGAGCCATGCTACTGGGGGCATCCTTTGCTGGCGATAAACTGGTCGATTTCGGTCAACCAGCGGTCGTATTCCTCGCTGCCGCCGGCCGCATAGTTCCAATTGCGGAACAGGTCCGTGACGCGGACCATGGCTTGGCGAACCTCGGCCTTGTTGGAGCACTCCAGGTCCAGTTCGGCGACTTCCAGAACCTTGTCAAACACGAATTGTTGCCGTTCGGCGGGCGTGGCCCCGTCGACGTCGTCAAAGGCGTTTTGCTGCAAGTAGCAGTTGTCGAAAAAGTCGGCCTTCAGTGCCCGGGTGAAATCTTCCGTGGACGTCCCCTCCTCGCCGACCACGGTCATCATCTGCTGGACCTCGTTGCCCTGGACCAGCAGCTTGTGCATGCGGGCGACCTTGTCCGGTTCGATGATGCCGCGGTACTTGCTCCAGGAATCCAGGGGGTCGATGGACGGATATCGGCGGGCGTCGCTGCGGGCCCGCGAGAGGCCGAGAAACGCGCCGACAACCTTCAGGGTCCCCTGCGTCACCGGCTCCTCGAAATTGCCCCCTGCCGGGCTGACCGTGCCGCCGATGGTCAGCGTGCCGACTCGCCCGTCCCGCAATTCAATCGCGCCGGCCCGTTCGTAGAACGCCGCGATCCGGCTTTCCAAATAGGCCGGGAACGCTTCCTCGCCGGGAATTTCCTCCAGCCGCCCGGAAATCTCCCGCATGGCCTGCGCCCAGCGGGATGTCGAATCGGCCAGCAGCAGCACGTTCAGCCCCATCTGCCGGTAGTACTCGGCCAGCGTCGCGCCGGTGTAGACCGACGCCTCGCGAGCCGCCACCGGCATCGCCGACGTATTGCAGATGATCATGGTCCTTTCCATCAGACTGCGGCCCGTCCGCGGGTCGATCAACTCCGGAAAATCACGCAGCGTTTCCACGACCTCGCCCGCCCGCTCGCCGCAGGCCGCAATCACCACAATGTCGATCTCGGCATGACGCGACGTGATCTGCTGCAGGACCGTCTTGCCCGCTCCAAAGGGCCCCGGAATACAGTACGTCCCGCCGCGGACGATGGGGAACATGGAATCGACGATCCGAACGCGGGTCACCAGCGGCTCGGTCGGCATCAGGCGGCGACGGGAGACGTTCAGCGGCACCTTGACGGGCCACGTCTGCTGCATCGTCACGCTTCGGGGCGACTCCGAATCGCCGGCCAGCAGAGCCACCTGCTCCTCGACTGTGTAAGAGCCGGCGCCGGCGATCTGCTCGACGGTCAAGTTGCATCGCCAGCCGCAGGGCACCATGATGCGGTGGTCGAAGATGCCTTCCGGAACCGTGCCCAGCGTGTCGCCCGCCACGACACGGTCGCCGGGCTTGACGGCGGGAGTGAAGTCCCACTTGGCCGCCGTGTCCAGTCCGTGCAGGTAAACGCCCGGCTTCAGGAAGTATCCCACTTGCTCCGCCAGCTTGGGCAACGGGTTTTGCAGTCCGTCGTAGATCTGCCCCAGCAGGCCCGGCCCCAGGACGACCGAGAGCATTTCCTCTTGAAACTCGACATCGTCGCCGATCTTCAAGCCGCGGGTCTCCTCGTAGACCTGCAGGTCGGCCAGTTGGCCGCGGACGCGGATCACTTCGCTCAACAATCGCGTGCCGTCGCCCCGGACACAGTGCCCCACGGAGTTCTGCACCACGCGGCCGTCCATTTCGGCGATCGCCAAGCTCCCGTCCACCGCTGCAATTCTTCCCTTCACGGCCACCACCTTTCCTCATTTTCCTCGTTCCCAGGCTCTGCCTGGGAACGCACTGCATCGCGGGCTCTGCCCGCCGCCACCGGAGATCCCGGAGGCAGAGCCTCCGGTCCCTGACGTTCCCAGGCAGAGCCTGGGAACGAGTCGCAATGGTCAATCATCATCGGTCATCCGCTGCCACTGGTGCAACAGCATCAGCCGCGCGGCGTAGACCGCCAATTCGTCGTTACTGAAAGTAAACCAAGCGTCGTGCGCCGTCAACCAATTCCAGCGGGCGCGCAACAGCGATTGCTGTCCGGCCAGTGGGGTCGGGGCCGACGTCCACTCGCTCACCGCTGTCGTCACCTCGTCGCCGGCCGCCGCCAAATCTGCGGCCACCAGGTAGTCCGCCGCGTCCAACCCCAGTCGCTTGGCCCGCGCCGCGACCAAGGCGTTGCGGAGTGCCACCTCGTAGCCGGCCCACGCCGCCAGAAAGCGACTCCCCAGCCGTTGGGCGACCTGCGCCACGTAGCGGAAATAGGCCTCCCACAGCCGGTCGGCGGCGACCAACCGGGGACTGTCGTCGGCTTCCGGCGCCGAGACCAGGAACTCCGGCAACGGGCTTTCGTTGCGAACCTGCTGGATGCTGAACACGGCCGGGTCCGCCTCCTCCAGTTCGCCCGCCAGAAAGGCTTCCCGCTGCAACAGATCGTCGAGCAAAAACAGACTGCCGACCAACTCGTGGCGCTGGCGGTCGTTCTCCAGATGCTCCAGCAGTTCGGCGAACCCCATGCTGGGCTCGCTTCCCAACTCGCCCAACGCGGGCAACGAGGCCAAGTAGTAATAATGGTCAAGCATGGTCAAAGCCTTCTGCTGGCACCCGCTGGGACGCGTCCGGCGGCACGAGCCCGTCAGGCCGGGGAACTCTCCGCCGAGCAAACGGCCGCGAGCCGTTTCCGCAATTCGGAATCGACCATCTCGGAAAGCACCTCGACGACGGAAGCGGCGGTCACTTCCACGGTTCCTTCACGTACCGCGTACTCGAAACCCGCCTCGGCCAGCGTCCCCCGCAAGTCGACCTCGGGTGCCTCAGGACCAGTCTGGCGAAAGGCGGAAACCGTGGAACTCAACAACCGCTGACGCATGGCCTCGGAGACGCCGATCGTGATCGGTCCGTTGCCCGCCGCATCGGCTTCCGCATACCGCAGCACCACGTCGCGGATCAGTCCGGCAAGAAAATCCGCGTCGTCGAGTTTCTCGCGCACCGCGTCGAACAGGACGGCCCGCAAGGCCCCGTTCAGCGCCTCCTGCAACCGCAGCACGGTATCGCGGGCCGCCAGTTTCAGTTCCGTCTCCGTCCGGGCGCCGATCTGCTCGCTTTCGGCCTGCGCCCGCTCGACGATCTGTCGTGCCTGCTCCTCCGCCGCCGCCATTCGCTCCCGAGCTTGCTGCTCGCCTTCCGCGCGGATCTTCTCGGCCTCTTGGCGGCCCGCCTCGACGCCGTCGGTTTGCAGCCGGTTGATGAAGGCTTCGATTGTGTGCGTCATGATTGCTCTATCGCGGCCTGGCGGCCACCCCCAGGGTTGTGGGTCAGGCTTTCCCGCCTGACCGGTCAGGCGGGAAAGCCTGACCTACCGGATGCACGCACCGTGCGGGCACCCTACGAAGCGAGACGCAACCGCGGTCCAGTCGCCCCATCTAGCTCCGTGACTTGCGTCATTCGCCAGATATTAACAGAAGGGGAGGCGTTTGCCAACCGCCACGGCGGCGGCCCCCCCGCCGCGACGGACCCCAGGCGGTAGTCCCGCTTCGGGCCGGTTTTTGCCCCCCCGGCTATTGCACGTTTTGAGACAAAGGGGTACGGTGAAAATTGGTAAGGTCCATGTGCGTCACCGTCGGGTGGTCGGCAGAGCAGCCCTTGCCCTCTCGCTCGACATTTCCGTGGGCTGCGAGGAGGGAGCAGGGCATGCGGACCTATCTGTACCTCTCCATGACGCCGGAATCTCTGGTGGCGTCGCAGTTGCCGCCCGATGATTTCGGTGCCTACATGGCCGTCGGCACGCGAAAAAGCGCGCATGGCCAGGTGATTTTCTTCGACCTTCTCGAGGGGTTCGCCAGCGATCAGTTCGACCTGACTTACGTCGCCGAACACTGCTTCGAGCACGCCGACGGCAAGCCCAAGAATTCACTGTACCTGGCGATCTACCGCGTCCTGGAACGGGTGCCCTTGGCGGCCATCAACAGCCTCTGGCTAACCACCGCGCACGGCAAGACGCTGGAGTTGAAACAGACGCGGCACTTGCCGGATTTCTCCGAGCGCTTCTACCTGTACCAGGAACTGTGCCCCGTCCATCCGTTGATCGCCAGCAAGTTGGCGCCGCACGAGTTTGCGGCGTTCATCACGCGTCCGGACAAGCCGCTGCAGGTGCCGCGCATCTGTTTCCTCGATTTCGATCTGGGCGAGATGGCCAACAACCCGGAGACCGGCAAGCCGAACCAGCTGTACTATCCGGACCCGTTCTGGCACCTGCGCGGCTGCCTGCTGGAACTGGAGGGGAGTCCGAGGAAGCACAGCAAGACCGTCGACCGGCTGCACCCGCAGACCTTTCCCTATCACTGCATCAAGACCGGATTCTACTTGGGTGACCCCGGCGGAGTGCTGTTCTTTCCTTTCCCGTCGCACGTCGAATTGGAGGGCAAGTATTGCGCCTGGTGGCGGTCGACGCGGTGAAGCGGTCTTGAACGAACTGCTGGTGAGGCTGCGGCTTGCAGTTCATCGCCGAATCGCGTCGCGCAGTGCCCGGATGAACTCGGGCGCCGTGCCGCAACAGCCGCCGATGAAGCTGGCGCCGGCTTCGGCCAGCGCCGGGCCGTAGCTGCCGAATTCCTCCGGGGCCGTTTTCCAGACCGGGACGTCGTTCAGCAATTCGGGAATCCCGGCGTTCGGCTTGACCCAGATCGGCCGTTCGGTCGCGGCTCGCAGTCGGCGGCAGATCTGGACGTACCCGGCGATGCCTTGCCCGCAGTTGGCCCCGATCACGTCCGCCCCGGCTTCCGTCAACTCGTGGGCTCCCTGCTCCGGCGTCGTTCCCATCAGGGTACGATCCAACGTCGCGCCGGAATCGAAACACAGGCAGGCGACGACGGGCAGTCCCGTCGTCGTTGCGCCCCGCACCGCGAGCTTGGCTTCCGCCACGTCACCCATCGTCTCGATCACCAGCGCGTGCGCGCCCCCCGCGGCCAGCGCGCCAGCCTGTTCTGCGAACGCATCCAGCAGCTGCTGTTCGCTCACTTCGCCCATCATCAGCATCCGGCCGCTGGGGCCGATCGAGGCGAACACGTAAGCCCGGTCGCCGACGGCGCGGCGCGAGATTTCGGCGCCGGCGCGGTTGATGGCTTGCACCTGAGCGGCGAGTCCATAGTCGGCCAAGGTCACGCGGTTGGCGCGAAACGTGTTGGTCAACACGATCCGGCTGCCGGCCTCGACGTACGCTCGAGGGATCTCCTCCACCGTCTCCGGATGCGTCAGGTTCCATTCATCCGGACAACCGCCCACCGCCAGCCCGCGGGCCTGCATCTGCGTGCCCCACGCGCCGTCGGTGAGCACGGGACCATCGGCTAACAACTTCTCGATCAGGGGCTGCATGGCGAGGTTCCTTTCCAAACGCTACGGACTTCGTCGAACAGAGCCGCTGGGGCGTGGAGCTGCGACCATACAAGCACGCACCGCAAGCAAGTGGCGCCGAGAGTGAAGTGTTCACTGGCTTGCGTTTCGTGCTTGTGTGCCCCTTGATCCTTAAATTCGGACACGGATATTCATTATTTGGTTCGCCGGTTTAGTATAGCGGAGCGATAACCGTGTTGTCACGTCGTTGGGGGCCGATGGTAGCGAACACCGCGAGTTTTCGGGTGACGGCAACCATCGGAAGCCACCGAGTGGGGATCGCCTCGGCGGTGCTGCCGTGGAGATGACCTATCCTGGTTAAGACGGATCTCGTACGGCGGTCCAGGACTCACACCAGCCGCCAATCGGGATATAATGCAGAGGTCTTCTCTTCTGTGACGGGCAGGCAACCCCGTCCTGCGGTGGCAACCTTTATGAGACGATCACTGATCCCAATCGCCGTTGCAGCGTGGCTGATGTGCGGGGCGCACGCCGCCGCACAAACCTTGTCGCGGTCCTTGTTCGCCGAAACTTCTCACGACTTCGGAACGGTCGCACGCGGAGCGGCCACGGAACATCTGTTTTGGTTTACGAACACGCTGGGGCACGATCTTCACGTCTGCAGCGTACGGACCAGCTGCGGTTGCACGACGCCCAGCGTCGTGCACTCGACCGTCAAGAGCGGCGAACAAGGCGCCATTCGCGCCGTCTTCAACACGCGATCGTTCACCGGTCAGCGTGGGGCGACGATCACGGTTGTTTTCGACCGGCCCTATTATGCAGAGGTGCAGCTGCAGGTTCGCGGCTTCATCCGCTGCGACGTGGTATTCACTCCCGGCAGCGTCGCATTCGGCACGGTCCGCGAAGGCGAGCGCGCCGAACGCGTCATCAATCTCGACTATGCCGGCCGCCACGACTGGCAGGTCGCGGCCATCCACGTTCCAGACCGGCACTTGAGCGTCGAGGCGCGGGAAACGAATCGCGGCTTCGGCCGCGTGGGATATGAATTGGTCGTCAGGTTGGCCGCGGATGCCCCCGCGGGGACCCTGGATACGGAACTCACGCTGGAAACGAACGATGGGCGCGGAAATCGCGTGCCCTTGGCCGTCACCGGCCAGATCGTCCCAGCCTTGTGCGTGAGTCCGGCTCTGCTGTATCTGGGCAACAGCAAGTGCGGCCAGGAGTTGACGACCCGGCTTGTGGTGCGCGCGGCCGACGCCTTCCGGATCACCTCCGTCGAATGCGAGGATCCGCGGTTTTGTTTCGAAGTTGGACCAACCGCCAAGTCGCTGCACCTTGTCCCCGTGACGTTTCAGGCGGGCGCTGAACCCGGCCCAGTCGCGGCAAAAATCCGCATCCACACCGACCTTTCCGGCGGCAAGACTGCCGAACTCACCGCCTCGGGCAGTGTTCTCCCTTGACATTCTGACCGCTTTGCCTGATGCTGCCTTCCATGGCGGAAGGTCATACAGCCGTGGGTTGGGTCTACGACCGCCGGTTCCTGGATCATGACGCAGGGCCGTCGCATGTCGAGGGGCCGGAACGGCTGGAGGTGATTGTGCGAGCGCTGCAGCAAGCGGGACTGCTCGCGGCGATGGACCCGATTTCGTTTCAGGCCGCCACGCCGGAGCAGTTGGCGCTGGTCCACGATCCGGCTTATGTGGAACTGGTGCGAATGTTGTGTGACGAGGGGTTCACCTTCATCGGATCGTCCGACACGGGCATCGGTCCGAAGAGCTACGACGTGGCGGCGCTGGCGGCCGGGGGAGTGCTAGCAGCTTGCGATGCGGTCATGGAGGGTCGCGTGGGTCGGGCGTTCTGCGCGGTGCGCCCGCCGGGCCACCACGCCGAGGCGGATCAGGCCCTGGGCTTTTGCTTGTTCAACCACGTGGCCGTCGCCGCCGAACATCTGATCCGCAACCGGCACCTGGCCCGCGTCGCGATTGTCGATTTTGACGTCCACCACGGGAACGGGACACAGCACATCTTTGAGTCGCGACGCGACGTGTTCTATATCAGCCTGCACGAGCGGCCGGGTTCGCTGGCATTTCCGGGCACCGGAGCCGCCGAAGAAACCGGCCTCGGTGACGGGGCGGGTTTCACCCTGAATGTGCCGCTGGTTCGCGGCAGCACGGACGCGGATTACCGGTCCGCCATGGAGCGTCAAGTGCTGCCGGCCCTGGACCGTTATCGCCCCGAATTCATCCTCCTCAGTGCCGGATTCGACGCCTTGATGTGGGATCACGTCGCCCATCTGAGCTTGGAACCGGCGTCCTACCGGTGGATGACGCAGACGCTGGTGGACGCGGCAGACCGGCACGCCAAGGGCCGCGTGGTTAGTTCTCTGGAAGGGGGGTACGACCTGCCGAACCTCGGCCCGGCGGTGGTCGAGCACGTGCGGCGGCTGATGGCTTGAGCGAAAAATCCAGCGGTTCCCGTGACAAGGATATCTGGACGTTCAGCCGCTTTTCGATCAAACTGTATCGCCGCCTTCGCCCGCAGTTGGAATTTTGGAGTGCGGTGCCTTGCCACCGCTTTGGGCGGCGGCCTGGAGCGCGGCGGCTGACTGGGTTCAGGAGACCCAGCGAGGCATCGGAACTGAAAGCGGCGGTCGTAGTGTCGCGATCGAGCCACAGCGGCGACAAGTCGCCGCACGCCAAGAGACGCGCGAAAAAACGAAAAATCGGACCCTGACAATACGGCCACGGGATGAAACGGTGACGGATGAAGTACGCGATCATTATTCCGGACGGCTGCGCAGACGAGCCGCAAGATTCGCTCGGTGGCAAGACGCCCTTGCAGGCGGCCCACACGCCAACGATGGATGCGATCGCCGCGGCCGGGGTCGTGGGCCGAGCCAGCCACGTGCCGGCACAACTGCCGCCGGGGTCCGAAGTCGCCAACATGAGTCTGTTGGGCTATGATCCCACCGCCGTCTTCACCGGGCGGGCGCCGATCGAAGCGGCGGCGCAAGGAATCGAACTGGGGCCGGACGACTGGGCGGTCCGCTGCAATCTGGTCACCATCGAAGACCAGATCATGCGGGACTTTACCGCCGGGCACATCTCGACGCCGGAAGCCGCCGAATTGATGAAGGCGGCTCAGGCCGAGTTGGCGGGCGATTTGCCCGTGCAATTCCTGCCCGGCGTCAGCTACCGAAACCTGATGATTTATCGCGCTGATCGCCAGCCGCCGCCGTTCACCGTCGACACGCGGGCCACCCCGCCCCACGACTTGACCGACAAGTCGGTGATCGACGACTATCCGCGCGGCGGCGGCAGCGACCTGCTGAACGAACTGATGAGCCGCAGTGTGGCGCTGTTCGCCGGGCATCCCGTGAATGTGGCTCGCCGCCAAGCCGGACAACTGCCGGCCACCAATATCTGGCTGTGGGGGCTGGGCAGGCGGCCGAAGTTGACCGCGTTCCGCGACGCCTACGGCAAAAAAGGCAAGATGATCACGGCGGTTGATCTGTTGCGCGGCTTGGCCGCTCTGATCGGCTGGGAACGCATCGAAGCGCCTGGGGCCACCGGGTATTTGGACACGGATTACGCTTCGAAAGGCCGCTGCGCCGTGGCATCGCTGCCCAGTACCGAGATCATCTGCGTCCACGTCGAGGCTCCGGACGAAGCCTCGCACGAAGGCAACGTGACGGCCAAAATCCAGGCGCTCCAGGAAGTCGACCGGCACATCGTCGCTCCGCTCTGGAAAGCGCTGCAGGCACAGGGCGCGTATCGCATCCTGGTCACGCCGGATCATCCGACGCCGGTCCGGACCAAGACGCACAGCCACGGCTTTGTGCCCTTCGCGATGGCCGGCGCGGGCATCACCGCCGACGGGGCCGAGAGCTACGACGAGCCGGCGGCGGCCCCGTCGCGGCTGGTCTTCGAGGAGGGCTGGAAATTGATGGGATACTTCTTGAACGCGTAACGCGGCCGGCGCGCACTGGCACAGTGGGCCTTGCGACCCTTTCCCTTTCAAAACCCTTTTTTCAATGGAACTGTTTGGACTATGCCTCTGATCGTACAGAAATTTGGCGGCAGCAGCGTGGCGGACGCGGAAAAGATTCTGGCGGCCGCCCGCAAGGCGATTCGCACTCAACAACAGGGCAATCAAGTGGTGATGGTGGTCAGCGCCATGGGCGACACGACCGACGACCTGATCGAACTGGCGGGCAAGATCTGCGAGCGGCCGCCGGCGCGGGAAATGGACATGTTGCTGTCCACCGGCGAGCAAGTCAGCGTGGCCCTGATGGCCATGGCCATCCATGCGCTGGGCTACAAGGCGGTCAGCTTGACCGGCGCCCAGATCGGCATCAAGACGGACGCCACGCACACCAAGGCGCGGATCAAGTCGATCTCCACCGATCGCGTGCAGCGGTTGTTGAACGAAGGCCACATCGTCATCGCCGCCGGCTTTCAGGGCATCGACGACAATTTCGACATCACCACGCTGGGACGCGGCGGCAGCGACACGACCGCGGTGGCCCTGGCGGCCGTGCTGGGCGCCGACGCCTGCGAAATCTACACCGACGTCGACGGCGTCTACACGACGGACCCGCGCCTGCTGCCGGAAGCGCGCCACGTCGAGCGGATCAGCTATGACGAGATGCTGGAGTTGGCCAGCCTGGGCGCGGGCGTGATGCACAACCGGTCGATCGAGTTCGCCAAGAAGTTCGGCACCGCGATCCACGTCCGCAGCAGTTTCAGCGACACGCCGGGCTCGCTGATCGTCGCCCAGCCGGAGTTTGCGGACCGCCCCGTGTGCGGCGCGGCGGTGATCAAGAACGAAGCCCGCGTGTCCGTGCTGGGTGTGCCGGACCAGCCGGGTGTCAGCTTGCAGATCTTCTCGCCGGTCGCCGCCAGGAACGTGAACATCGACATGATCGCGCAGAACGTCGGCGAAAACGGGCTCGCGGATGTCTCCTTCACGGTGCCGCGAAACGAGCTGTCCGTGACGCTGGAGTCGGTCCTGCAGGCGGTCGAGGCGTTGGGGGCGGGCCAGGTCGCCCACGACGAAAACGTGGCCAAGGTTTCCGTCGTGGGTCTGGGCATGGCCAAGCAGTCGGGGGTGGCGGAGAAGATGTTCGCGGCCCTGGCGGCGGAGAACGTGAACATCCAGATGATCACGACCAGCGAGATCAAGATCTCGGTGCTGGTGGAACGCGACGCGGCCGCGACGGCCCTGCGCGCCGTGCACAACGCCTTTGAACTGGACAATCCGTCGCCCGCCGGCGTGACGCCGCTGGCCACCGCGCATGCCAAGGCCAACCCCGCCGACGTGGCCTCGCGGTTACACGGCGCGAACATGGAAGAGTTGTTCATCGACGACATTTCGCTGGACGAGACGCAAGGGCGAGTCACCATCAGCGGCGTGCCGGACCAGCCGGGAATCGCCGCGCGGGTGTTTCGCGAAGTCGCGGCGGGGGGCGTCTTCGTGGACATGATCGTGCAGAGCCACGGGAGCCATGCCGAACGGGCCAGTCTCAGTTTTACCGTGCCGCGGGGCCAGGTGGAGAAAGCGACCGAAGTCGCGCGGCGACTGGTCAAGCAGTTGTCCTGCAAAGGCGTCAGCAGTTGCCCGAACATCGCCAAGTTGTCGGTCAGCGGCGTGGGCCTGCGCAGCCACACCGGCGTAGCCATTCGCATGTTCCGAGCCCTGGCCGAGGCGGGCGTCAATGTGGACATGATCAGCACCAGCGAAGTGCGCGTGAATGTGGTGGTCGACGGCCGGGACGGCGACGCAGCGCTGAGCAGTTTGCGGGCGGCGTTTGCCGATGCGCTGGGCTGAGCACCGGCGCCGTGTCAAGAAATGACCGCCCGAGGGATGAGCGAAGAGGCCCGGCTGTTCGGAAAAAGCCGGGCTTTTTCCGTCGCGGCTCCGTGGTTGCCGCCGCCCAAACCCTGCCTGGAACGGGAAAAAAACCGGTTTTTTCGCATTTTTCCCCCGTTTTTGCCGTGTTTCCCCGTTGAAAAATGGCCAACACTGTTTCTAATCATCGCCATCCGCGCGGCGGATTGACATCTCCACTAACCCATAATTTCGTTCCCGTTCACATGGAGGGCTGTAGACAATGCCGAAGCAAGCCGCAGGTAAGCCGCTCAGCAAGACCGAATTGTATGCCAGGATCGCCGAGGCGACCGAACTGACCAAGAAGCAGGTCGAAGCGGTCTTCGAGGCGTTCAAGAAGGAGATCGAAGAAGCGGTCTCGACCAAGGGACCCGGCGTGATTCAACTGCCGGGACTGGTCAAGATCATGCGCGTCGTTCGGCCCGCGACCAAGCGGCGCCAAGTGCGCAATCCCGCCACGGGCGAGATGGTTTGGGCTGAGGCCAAGCCGGAAAAGGTCGTACCCAAGGCCCGCGTCCTGAAGGGGCTGAAGGACATGGTCAGCGGTTGAAGTCGCAGATCGCTGCGCCGTACTCGTTCGCGATTGCCAGCCGCCCACTCGGCGCTACGTGTTCGTTGGGCGGCTGTTTCTTCGCGCCCGGCGGCGAGAGGCGAATGCGATCTTCGGGGCAACGCGTTCCCGCCGGGGTCACGACAGCTCGATAGACCAGCCGTGGGCGAACGCCAGGACGTAGCGGACGGCCTGCCGCATGCGGCCCATGTCCACCTCGTGGACCTCCCGCGGTTGGCCGACGCCGCGCAACATGGTCAGCGTCAGTTCGCCGCCCAGGTGCTGGCGAAACTCCTCCAGTCCCCGGAACAGCCTCTCGGTGTCGTGCAGGCAGGGGGAATGCAGCGGCATGCCGAGGCGGGTCAGGCAATGCAACACGCGATCGGCGTCCTGGCTCGGCAGACCGTGGACCAGCGACGAATACACCGTGTCCACCGCCACCCCGATCGCCACGGCCTCGCCGTGCCGCAGTTGGAACTCGCTCATGCTCTCCAGCTTGTGAGCCGACCAATGCCCGAAATCCAGCGGGCGGGCTGCCAGCGTCTCGAACGGATCGCCGCCTTCGGTGATGTGCGCCAAGTGCAGCAACGCCGCGCGGCGAATCACCGGCAACGCCGCCGCCATGTCCCGGTGACGAATGCGGTCCGCCACACGGCACAGCTCGTCGAACAGCGGCGGGTCCTTCAGCAGGGCCACCTTGACGGCTTCCGAAAAGCCGCAGACAAAGTCGCGGTCGCTTAGCGTCAGCAGCAGCCGGGCGTCGTTGATCACGGCCCACGGCGCGGCAAAGCAGCCCAGCCAGTTCTTCTTCTGGAACAGATTCACGCCGTTCTTGACGCCCACGCCGGAGTCGCCTTGAGAGAGCGTCGACGTGGGCAGCCGGACGAGCCGCAGGCCGCGATGCGCAATCGCCGCCGCGAAGCCCACCGCGTCGAGCACGGCCCCGCCGCCGATCACCACCACATAGCTGCGGCGGTCCAAGTCCGCGGCGTGGAACACTTTCAGCATCCGTTCCAGACCCTGCACGTCGTTCTTGATCTCTTCGCCGCCGGGAACGGTTTGCAGCTCGCCGGCCGTTTGCATCCGGTCCCGCTGCGCGGCGCAGAACTCCTCGATCTGCAACCGCAAGCCCGGTTGGGCCGCCGCGACGTTCGCGTCCAGCCAGAATTGGACCCGGGCCGGTCCCTTGCCCGAAGGCTCCAGGACGTCGGCCAGCACCTGACGGTCGGCACCAAAGACGTCGCGGGTGAACCGCAGCCGGTGGACCAGCGGCACCTGAAAGGGGCGATCAATGATCTCAGAATTCGGTTCCTTGGTCATCATCCTTTTACTCTACTCAGCCGGTGCCTGTTCTTGCAACGGCCGGAGGGCTTGTCACAATAGGAAACGGTGCGCAGCGTGTCGAGAAAGCTCGTTTGGCAGCGTTCGAGAGATAACGGTCCCATCTTTGTTGCCGATCATCACACGGAGTGTGATGGCGACCTTTGTTGCCGATCATCACACGGAGTGTGATGGCTACTTTGACGAGGCGACAGTTATTTCTCGAACGCTGCTTACCAACCTGCAAAGGAGAAGGTGTCATGTCTCGTTTCCCGCAGATGGTTTGCTTGGCTTTGACCGGTTCCCTGCTTGCCGTCACCCTGTCTCTGATGGCCGCCGAAGGTCCCCCTGAAGAATTTGTCTCCCTGTTCGACGGCAAGACGCTCGACGGCTGGGTTCAGCGCAATGGCACGGCCACGTACCGGGTCGAGGACGGCTGCATCGTCGGCAAGACCAACGAAGGCAGTCCGAACTCCTTCCTGTGTACGGAGAAGAACTACGGCGATTTCGAGCTGACGTTCGAGGTCCAGGTGGCCGACCAACTCAATTCGGGGGTCCAAATCCGCTCGGAGAGCAAGCAAGAGTACAACCAGGGCCGCGTTCACGGCCCGCAGGTCGAGATTGCGACCAACGGCACTGCCGGCTATATCTATGGTGAAGCCCTGAATACGGGCTGGCTGAACGAGGACCGTTCCGACCCGGCCGCCAAGGCGGCCTTCAAGAAGGGCCAATGGAACAAGTACCGCGTGCGGTGTGTCGGCAAGTCGATCAAGACGTGGGTCAACGACGTCCCGGTTGCCGACCTGGTGGATGAGAAGTCCGGCAAGTCGTGCGGCTTTATCGGCCTGCAAGTCCACGGCATCGCCAAGGGAACCGGCCCCTACGAAGTCCGCTGGCGGAACCTCTACCTCAAGGATCTGGCGAAGAAATAGGAAGGCGAAAAGTGGAAAAGTCGAAGTGTCGAAAAGTCTAACACGTCCGACATTTCGGAGTCAGCGTCCGCGATTCGCAAGCCTCGAACGTATTGACCGAAAGTACCGCTGCATGCATTACCCGGACTGGAACACCTTTCGCGAACTGGCGAGAGAATATCAACTGATTCCCGTGTATCGCCGGCTGGTGAGCGATACCCTAACGCCGGTGACGGCCTTCCACAAGATCGACACGGGGGGCAGTGCCTGCTTGTTCGAAAGTGTCATCGGCGGCGAGAAGGTCGGACGCTACAGCTTCTTGGCCGCCGATCCGTTCCTGGAGATAGCCGCTCGGGAAACGCAAGTCTCGATTTCCGAGGCCGGTCGCACTCGGCAGTTCACCGCGGCCGATCCGTTGCAGGTCCTGCGACAGCGGCTCAGCGAGCCCAAAGCGGCCCTGCTGCC
>CAYPGE010000149.1:0-18572 GCA_964409865.1 uncultured Pirellulaceae bacterium | reverse complement strand
TGGCACGGGAGAACGTGGCCTTGATCACCGAGATTTCCCGCAACCCCATGGACCCGCGCGACGCGCTGGCCTTGGTCGACCTGAACGACCGGATGAACCACTTCCCGTCGCAACTGTCCGGCGGCGAACAACAGCGAGTGGCCATCGCGCGGGCCATCGCCAAGCGGCCCGACGTGCTGCTGTGCGACGAACCGACCGGCGCGCTGGACGTCCACACGGGGATCGTCGTGCTGGAAGCGATTGAACGCGTGAACCGCGAACTGGGCACGACCACCGCCGTGATCACGCACAACGCCGTGATCGCCGCCATGTCCAGCCGCGTGATCCACGTGTCCGACGGTCACGTGAGTCACATCGAACAGAATGCAACGACGATGCCGGCGAAGGGACTGCAGTGGTGATCGGTGGCCGGTGACCGGTGCAATTACTGACCACAGACGACTTGCGACGAATTGCCAACAACCGACTACCGACTACCGACACGGATCACCGATTACCGATTACCGACAACCCCGGAACCTCACCGTGCGTGCGATCGATCGAAAGGCTGTCCGCGACTTGTGGGCCATCAAGGGCCAGGCGATTGCCATTGCGCTGGTGATCGCCTCGGGCGTGGGCACCTTCGTGATGTCGCTCAACACGCTCAAATCGCTGCAGAACTCGCAAGAGTTGTACTACGAAAAATACCGCTTTGCCCACGTCTGGTCGCATGTCAAGCGAGCGCCGATGTCGCTGCTTCGGCGGATCGAAGTGATTCCCGGCGTGTCGCAGGCGTACCCGCGGGTCGTCGTGGATGTGACGCTGGATGTGCGGGGCATGGTCGAGCCGGCGGTGGGGCGGCTGATCTCCATCCCGGAACGCCGCGTGCCGCTGGTCAACGACCTGCACCTGCGCAAGGGCCGCTGGATCGAACCGCACCGCGACGGCGAGGTGTTGGTCAGCGAGGCGTTTGCCGTCTCGCACCACCTGGAAATCGGCGAATCCGTGACCGCCGTGATCAACGGGCGGCGCCAGAAGCTGACCATCGTCGGCGTGGTGCTGTCGCCGGAGTACATCATCCAGATCCACGGGGCGAACCTGTTGCCGGACGATCGGCGGTTCGGCATCTTCTGGATGGGCTACGAACAACTGGCCTCCGCCTTCAACTTGGACGGCGCCTTCAACGACGTGGCGATCACGCTCAGTCGCGGGGCGTCGGAGCCGGAGGTGATCCAGCGGCTGGACGACCTGACCAAACCCTACGGCGGCCGTGGGGCCAGCGGGCGAGAAGACCACGTCTCCCACCGCTACATCTCCGACGAAATCCGCCAGTTGCGGAGTTTGGGGCTGATCGCACCGAGCATCTTCTTTTCCGTGGCGGCGTTTTTGCTGAACGTCGTACTGACCCGCTTGATCGGCGTCCAGCGGGAGCAGATCGCAGCTTTGAAAGCGTTCGGGTACACCAAGCTGCAGATCGGCCTGCACTACATCAAGCTGGTCCTGCTGATCTCGCTGGCCGGAACGGCGGTGGGCATCGTCGTGGGGTCGATGTTGGGCCGCAGCCTGACGGAAATGTACACGACGCTGTACCGCTTCCCGGTGTTCGGTTTCGAGTGGAACGCCTCGGTGGTGCTGGGGGCGTTGCTGATCAGTTCCGCGGCGGCCGTGGCGGGGACGCTGCTGGCCGTCCGCCGGGCCGTCGCCTTGCCCCCGGCGGAAGCCATGCGTCCGGAGCCGCCCGCCGTGTACCGGCCCACGCTGTTGGACCGCAGCGGCCTGGGGGAATTCCTGCCGCAGGCCGCCCGCATGATTTTTCGGGAATTGGAGCGAAAACCCATCAAGGCGGCGATGTCGTGCCTGGGCATCTCGATGGCCGTGGCCATCCTGGTCCTGGGCGCCTTTACGATGGACTCGATCAACTACATCATGAACTTCCAGTTCGCACTGTCCCAGCGGCAGGACTTGCTGGTGACCTTCACCGAGCCCACGACGGCCGGGGCGTTGTACGAGCTGCAGCACCTGCCGGGTGTGGTCCGCTGCGAACCGATCCGTTCCACGGCCACCCGGTTTCATTTCCGCCATCGCACGCGCCGCGTGGGCATCATCGGCTTGAACCCGGGCGGGCGGCTGTACCGGCTGCTGGACGAGCAAGAACGGCTGGTGTCGGTGCCGCGCGACGGGCTGTTGCTGTCGACGAAGCTGGCGGAGTTGCTGGACGTGCGGCTGGGGGACCGCGTCCGGGTCGAAGTGCTGGAGGGCGAACAGCCCATTCGCGAGGTGCCGGTCAGCGCGATGGTGACCGAGTACGGCGGGACGAACGCCTATATGGACGCCGGGGCGATGCACCGGCTGCTGCGCGAAGGCGAGACCCTGACCGGCGCGTTCCTGAGCGTGCAGAGGGACCGGATGGAGGACATGTACCGCACGCTCAAGAACACGCCTCGCGTCGCCGGCGTGACGATCAAGGAAGCGTCGGTCAAGAGTTTCCACGACACGATCGCGGAGAACCTGGGACGAATCCGGTTTTTCAACATCCTGTTCGCCGTCGTGATCGCCTTCGGCGTCGTTTACAACAGTGCGCGGATTTCGCTGGCCGAACGCAGCCGCGACCTGGCGACGCTCCGCGTGATCGGCTTCACGCGCGCGGAGATTTCCGCCATTTTGCTGGGCGAATTGGCCGTGGTCACGCTGGCCGCCATCCCGCTGGGTCTGGTCGTGGGCTACCTGTTTGCCGCTTGGGCGGTGCTGGGGTTGGACACGGAAGTGTATCGCGTGCCGCTGATCATCGAGCGTGCGACGTATGGTTTTGCGGTGGCGGTTGTGTTGGCCGGGGCCGCGATTTCGGGCTTGTTGGTCCGCGAACGGCTGGACTACTTGGATTTGATCGCCGTCCTGAAGACCAGAGAGTAACGTGTGGCACGGATTGGTTGTTTGTGGCACGGCCTACTTGTTGGCCGTGATTGGAACGGGACGAGACCGCAGTGCTGAACAAGAGAGAAGATCGCAGGCCATGAAGTTCCTGGTGCGGACATTCCTGTACCTGATCATTGTCGGGTCGATCGTCGGCGGCCTGGTGTGGTCGTTTTGGCCCCAGCCGGTGGACGTCGAGGTGGGCGAGGTCACGCGCGGCCGCTTGCGGGTGACGGTGGACGAAGACGGCAAGACGCGGGTCAAGGAGCGGTACGTCGTGGCGGCGCCGCTGGCCGGCCGCCTGTTGCGGATCGACTTGGATCCCGGCGATGCGGTCACGCGCGGCGCGACGCTGCTCGCTACGCTGGAGCCCAACGAGCCGGAGATTCTGGACGTGCGGGCCGTGGCCACGGCGGAAGCCAAGGTCAAGGCCGCGCAAGCCGCCTTGGACCGCGCGCAGCCGATCATCGAGCGGGCGCGGCACGAGCTGGAGTTCGCGGAGAGCGAGTTGGAGCGGTTCCGCAAGCTGGCCAAGACCGCCTCGGCGTCGAAACGCGAGGTCGAGCAGGCCGAGATGCTCGCGCGTTCGCGGATGCAAGACTACAGTGCTGCCCGTCTCGCCCAGGACATCGCGCAGTTCGAGTTGGAGATGGCTCGGGCGGCGCTGGTCCGCGTCAGGCCCGCCGAGGCGGGGCCGGCGGACGACCGTCAACTGCAGATTCTGTCCCCGATCAACGGCCAGGTCTTGCGCGTGTTTCAGGAGAGCGCCACGGTCGTGCGGCCCGGCGATCCGTTGCTGGAACTGGGCGACCCGGCGGACCTGGAGGTCGAAGTGGATGTGCTGTCCAGCGACGCGGTCAAGATCCGGCCCGGTGACAAAGCCTTCCTGGAGCAATGGGGCGGCGAGCCCCCCCTGCCGGCAACCGTGCGGCTGATCGAACCCTCCGGGTTCATGAAGGTCTCGGCGCTGGGCGTGGAAGAGCAGCGGGTGAACGTGATCCTGGATCTGGACGACCCGCCGGAGAAACGCAGGGCGCTGGGCGACGCCTTTCGCGTCGAGGCGCGGATCGTGATCTGGGAGCAGGACGACGTGTTGCAGGTCCCCACCGGCGCACTATTCCGGTACGAGGATCAGTGGTCGGCGTTCGCCGTCCGCGAGAACCGCGCGGAACTGTGTACGCTCGAAATCGGCCACCGCAACAGTCTGGCCGCCGAAGTCATCTCCGGGCTGCAAGCCGGCGACCAGGTGATTCTCCATCCCAGCGACAAAGTCCGCAGCGGCGTCCAGGTGAATGTGCGGGATTTGAATGCCCG
Source organism: uncultured Pirellulaceae bacterium (assembly GCA_964409865.1). Lineage (GTDB taxonomy): Bacteria > Planctomycetota > Planctomycetia > Pirellulales > Pirellulaceae > Anammoximicrobium. The sequence goes on along the minus strand of CAYPGE010000149.1, from coordinate 14,369 downwards.
ATAACGCCCCGAATTCATTGTCGGGATGCATCGTCCCCGCGATGCGGTATAATATGGCATCGGAGGGATATCGAGGAGCTTTCGTGGCAAGGCGTACAGGCTGGACGCAACCGGCTGCGCCGGAACCTGAAACCCTAATCTTTCACCTAGTCTCTTCCAACTGCCCTGGAGCCGGGGGAGATCAAGTGAAAGATTAGGTGAAAGATTAAGGGGCTCTTGGTTCCAGCCATCCCGGAGTCGCCATGGTTACAGATCCCTTTAGGCGCAAGCGAGGAACTCTCATCATGCGGATGATCGTCAGCGTTGCCTTTTCGACTTTCTGTCTGTTGGCCACCGGCGGCCTGGACGCCGCCTCCGGCGCGGAGAGCATTCCTGCCGAGAATCCGGCTGCCCAGCGCTGGCAGATCGGGATGACCGTCCAGGCGACGGGGGCTTGCAGCGGCATTTTGGCGGCCATCCCAGTGCCGATGGACTGGCCGGAACAACAGGTCAAAGTCCTCGACGAACAGCGATCCGATCAGATCAACCCGCTTCGCTACCGGACCCTGGCGGAAGGCGCCAAGCAGATGCTGATTGTCATTCCTCAGTTGGCTGCGGGCGACACGGCGTCGGCGCTGGTGACCTTCGAAGTGAGGAAGAGTTCCATCCCGGCGCCGGACGAAACGGGATCGTGGAGGATTCCCGCTCGTGCTGCGGCCAAGCTCCGTCCGTACCTGGGCGTCAGCCCTTCGATCGAAACCACGCACCCGGAGATTCGCCGACTGGCCGCCGAGATCGTGCAAGGCAAGGCGAGCGACTGGGACAAGGTGAGGGCCATCTATGACTGGGTGCGGACTAACGTGAAATATCAATTTGACCCGGAATTGAAGGGGGCTTTGACAGCGTTGCGAGCGGGCCAGGGTGATTGCGAAGAGTTGACGTCGCTGTTCATCGCCCTCTGTCGCGCCAACGGCATCCCGGCTCGCTCTGTCTGGGTTCCGGGGCACTGCTATCCGGAATTCTACTTGGAAGCCCCTGACGGCCAAGGACGCTGGTTCCCGTGCCAGGCGGCCGGCGCGGACGAGTTCGGCTCGATGCGCGAAACACGTCCCATCCTGCAGAAGGGCGACACGTTCCGCGTGCCCGGCGAGGCGGCTCCGAAACGGTACGTCGCCGAGACGTTCCGGGCGCAGAACGCCGTGGCCAATCCGCGCATCGAGTTCATTCGCAAGCAGCTGACCGAATAGACGGCAAACGGGGTGCCCCTGCTGATCGCTCGTCCGATACAATGCGCAATGGGACGGATGGGACTGCTGGGACGGACGGGACACGATGGGACACCGAGCGAACTACGTTCTGCGTCGCGGGGGCTGCACGCAGCTCTTCTACAGCCACTGGGGCGCTTTGTCCCTGGCCCAAGACATTTTCTGGGGACCCGACGAGACGACACGATTCATTCGCTCGTTGCGGCCAGCCGACGAATTGCTGGACGACGCATCGTGCGAGGGCGCCGCCGTGGTGGATTGGGATGCCCGGCGGTTGATCTGGTTCGAAGGCGATCGCCTGGTGCAGGGACCGATCCAACGGCGACTGTACGCGCGGCTGCTGGAGCAAACCTGGCCCGAGTGGGAAATCGACTACGCCGCCGACGGAATCCTCGCCATCGCCAGGTATCTGGAGATCCCCGCCGCAGAACAACACGCTGACACCGAACCCGTCGCCGAGGAAAACGCCCTGGAGGATGTGGCTGAGGAGTCCGATGCGGAGTTGGCGGACGACCTGGAAGTCGGCCTGCGTCCTGCGCCGTGGCCGGCGGGCGGGGAAAACGGACCGGCGGTTGCAGAGCCTGGAGTCTGGCTGGCGGTTCGGCGGGCGGATGGCTGCGTCGAGGACTATTTCGGGTTCGACCATCCGGCGCTGGATCAGGTGTTACTGCGCGGGCCTCCGCTGCTGGATCTCTTGCCAATTGAATCGGCGACAACCGTGCCGCCCGAGTCGGCGGTGTGGGGCGGCGCCGTCATCGACGCGGCGTCGCAACGGCTGGGCTACTGGGAACTGCGGGCAGAACGCGATTTCGCGCGTCGCGTCGAACAAGCCTGGCCTGGCTGGCGCGTGGAGCGTCTCGCCGGCGGCTGGGACGAGCTGCTGCAATGGTCCGGCCGCGAGGCTGCGAACGAATTGCGGGCGGACGAACACGCGTGCTTGGGAGGGCTCGTTGCGCTGCTGCTGGACGAAGACCGGCTCGACCCTCAAGCCATGCGGGACAGCCTTTACGAGGCGACGCGCGGAGTCACCGCCGGGTGCGGCTGCGTGGCCGGACTGGTGACGCTTCTCGCCGCTGCTATCGCCGCCTGGGTGCGGACGGTCCCGGTGACGATCGCCTGTGTCGTCGTCGCGCTGGCCGTCCTGGTACCGACCGTTCGCTTGCGGCGGCGCACCGCGCGGCTGGTGGCGATGGGGGAAGGCTTCGACGACGCGCCGCCCTGTGCCGGGCCGTCGCTATTGAAGAAGCGATCCCTCCTCGATCAAGCCTTAACGCGGCTCGGGTATCCGACCACGGACCAACTCGAACAGGCGGGGCAGCTGTCCGTGTCCTCGGACGGCCCGCAGGCGGAGAGCCCCTTGCCGGACCGTTTCGGGCCGTTGCGGCCGCTGCGAGCCGACGAGATCGCCGGAGTCGAATTCTACCAACTGCGGCTGGGCAAGCTGCGGTTTCGCGAGTTGCGGCGCGGGACCACGCTCTGGCAGGCGTGTTTGATCAAATGCCTCGCGCCGTTCGGCTATACCTCCGGACCGACCATCCCCGTGCCTCGCGTTCAACGGCTGATCCAGCTGGACCGGGAAGATCTTCCGCCGCACGTCCGCCAGCGGCTCGATCCCTGGATCAAGCAGGCGGTCGACAGCGGTTTTTCACCCACCTTGTGCTACACGTTGCCGATGTTGGGGCGGCAGGAAGCGTTCGGTGCCGTGCTGCTTGACGCCGAGGGCAGCGTGTTGGCTTTCTTCCTGTATGCACGGGTCCGCATGCGGGTGGCGGATGACGACGGAGATACCTACGGCGACGAACAGCTGACCGAAGCGTCGCTGGTGAGTGAGCTGCCGCACGACGAGTTGCTGGTCACCGAAACGCGCCGCTCCGGACTCGACCCCTTGCCGACTCACGACGTGCAAAACCTGCAGGACGCGGACTGGCCGACTCTGCTGGCCGCTCACCAGCGGCGATTGGACGCGCACGACCGTTCCGCCCTGCGGCGTTTCACGGAGGCTGATTTGCCCGACTTCGTATTGCGCTTGAGCCAGCAAGAAGTCGACGCCTACGTCGCGCGGAGCGTCTACCATCGGATGACCCGCGAGGACATCGACCGCTTTGCGGAGGAGGGATGACCAAAGTAGGTTGGGTCTCCGACCCGACCCGGTCGGGACAGAGTCCCAACCTACGAAGATGCGCGCATCCTAAGGACGAAGACTCGAAAAGGGAGCAGAACCCTTGAATCCAAGGGTCCTGCGCCCTTTTGGAAAGGCTACTTGCCAGGTGCCGCCAGCAGCAATGCCAGAACGGTAGCTCCCACGATGATGGCAGCCGAGATCGCAATCCTGAGCAGTCTCTTCTCCAGCGGGTCTTGCGGCGGTGCCACCGCGGCGGCCTGAACCTGCGTTTGCTTGGCGCGGATCTCCTGCCCCAAGTCGTCGTCCAACAACAAAACGATGAGTGCGCCCAAACACGGCACCAACGCCCACAGGCCCTTGACGCCGCTGTGCCCTTTGAACTTGGCCACATAGACGAACCCAACCACGAGGAGAATGTACCCAAAGGAGTTCAACTCCCGGTGTGGACTGGACATCAGGATCAGCCCTGGCAAACCGAAGGCGAATTGCAGGGTGAGATACAGCCGCCGGGTCCGCCGCAGTTCCGTCAACTCTTCGTACCGGTCTGCCGCCTCGCGTTTGACGCTGGCCAGGGCCGCCGACACCACCTCGCGTTCAGCCGTAGGTCGTATGGGAGCGGGCGGAGGGGCTGGCTTTGCCGATTTCTTCGCATCCGCCAACGCTTCGTCGAACCAGTCGGAAAAACCAGGGGCCTGTTCCTTCTCCGCCGCTCTCTCGGGGACAACAAGCACGCCACCGCATTTGGGGCACTTGACGCGTTTGCCCGTCAAATGGTCTTCGGCCCGAAAACGTTGCCCACAGGCACAGGTCACGATCTGCGACATGACGACGGTTCCTCGGGGATCTCACTCCCGGCGCTTTCACGGGCAAGACTCGTAAACCGTGACCACTTCGATTCGCGGCTGATCGCCGTCCCTGCTATTCCTTGGATCCGGACGAGGCCAGTCGCCTTTGGATCGCGTCGTAGGCGAACGAGGTGCGAGGCACTTCCTCCAGCGGCGTGAGATCCGCATCATCCGGTAAGTACGAAATCAACAAGACAACCCAAGATCGCTTCCCTTTCCCAACGTCCAGTGCCTTCCTCGGCTCCAAGATGCGTATGTAGGAAGGCAACGCACGCAGTTCCGTCGACATCTCGCGAGCCGCCGTTTCGTAGGCGGCAACCATGTTGAAACTCAGATTACGGGCAGTCTTGGCGTGTACCTGCTGCGCCAACTCGATCACGTGATCGATACGTCGGTGGGACTCGCGTAAAGCAAGTTGCGAACGGATGTGCATGACCACCATGATGGCGATTACTGCCACCACAACCGATGCGGAAACGCATGCTCCGTATTTCCAGAGCCGAGGACCGAACCAACCACGAACCCAAGCAGGAACGTCGTGGGTCGGCGTGTCGCTTTCCTGCTTTGCGCTCGAAACGCGAACCTGCGGCATCTCGGTCATGGACAATTTTCGGCTCGTCGCCGCGCCGTATCCACAAACGGGACAACTCCCGTCGTTCTTGTTCAGCGGAGATTCGCAGAGCGGACAGTTGGGAGCGGCATTCGGCTTGCCGCGATTCGACGCTGTGGACATCGCCGGGGCACCTCGGAGACAAGAAGAACTGCAGCCTAAACGTCACCAATCGAGCTTCAAGACAGCGTGAGTTCTTAACTCGCATTCTTGTTTGCAGACTCCTTATGAGCCGGCTTGTTGTCTTTTCCGTCGTCGATGCGTTTCTCCTTGACAATCAACCTCAACAGCGGATCCGAGACGAAGACAATCTCAATGGACGACGCGCCGTCGCCCAAGGACCAACGACGGCTGTTGAACACCTCCGCTTTGCCGTCTCCCACCAGATAGCCTGACCCCGAAGAACTCGGCTTCCCCAAAATTTTGACCACTTCGTCGTATTCCATTCCGACCTGGACGCGCTCGTAGTTCTCCATGGTTGGGCCGGGCGTCCTCCAATCACACCCGGAACAAAGCAGGGCAAGCGACAACAAGAACAGCCTCGCGACGACTCTCATCTGTTTCACCTCCATCGAATTCCCAACATCACGAAACGCTGTCCGGAGACTCTGAAACCAGGACAACACGATGCCATCTCGGCGACCATCTGCCTCCCCAACGGCACGGCAAGGCTGAGCGGCGTGACGATCGCCCAGCCGAACGGTGGCTTTGCGTGCGCCGTCCGCGGCAAGACAACATCGCCGAACACGTTCTTAGGCGAAAGAAAGCCCGGCCCACTCACGCGTTTTTCGCGTTTTCGTCAGTTTTTCTTGACGAGGCTCAGGGCGGGTTCGACCCAGTACACGCGATTTGCGCCTCGATCGGGTGGGACGACCAGCTGCAGCCAGATGCGTTGGCCGGCGAAATCGCTCAGGTCGACGATCGCCGGCTGCCAGATCGAGCGCTGGCTGTGGGCGTGAAAGACAATCTGGCCCAGTTCGCCCGTGCGGGAATCGCCGGGCCGCACGCGCACGAACCAGTTGACGTCCCCCGCGAGCTGCTCGTCTTTGCCCCACGGATTCTCGAAGGCCAGGGTGACGCGGAGTTGGGCGGAGGAGTTGGGGGGCAGCTGGAGCGGGTATTCGACCAGCGCCGTGTGGGCCGGTTCGGAGACGATGTCCCACGCGCGATAGCAATACACGGCCACGGCTTGGTGCGGCCCCCCGCGCGGGCCAGCGATGGTCCGCAGGAAAGATCTCGATTCAGGCGGACGCGCGGTGAAAACCGTGGGCTGAGCCGAGTCGCTGCCCGTGAGCACGACCAGCTGCTGCTGGGGCGAATTCCATAGCGGTTGTCCTTCCGCGCTGGAGTCAGTCGGCGGTTCAACGTCTGTTGGCGGGGCCGCTGCGCTGACCTTGGGCTCTTCGTCCGTTTCCAGCATCACGACCTGACCCGCTTCGGTCGCCGTGGCGCTGGTACAGGCCAGCCGGCGTCCCGAAGGCGAAAACGCCAAACCGAGGACCCAGCCGTCGTGCGGCATGCGAAACGTCGCTCGTAACGTTCCCTCCGCCAGGTCCCACAGCCGCACGACGCCGTTGCCGCCGCCGCTGGCCAGCAAAGCGCCGTCCGGGGAAAACGCCAGCGAGCACGCCGCGTGGCGATGTCCGGGAAGGTCGTAGCGGATGCCGCCGCCAGCCACGTCCCAGACTCGCACCGTCACCGGTTCGGCCAGGGGCTGGTCCTGCGGCCACGAGCCGGCGGCGAGGTGCCGGCCGTCCGGCGAGAAGGCCAACGTTTCGATCCAGCCGGTGTGAGGCCAGCACGCCAATTCGCTCCCGTCCGCTGCGTCCAGCAACCAGACATCGCCCTGCGTTCCCCCGGCGGCCAGCCGCGTGGCATCCGGCGAGAAGGCCAACGAACGGACTTCCTGGCCGGCAAGACGGCGGCTCCAGCACGAGTGCCAGTCGTCCGTGGCGAAGACCCTCAGTCCGCATCCGTCTGGCACCAGCGTGGCGGCGCCGCCGACGGCCAGGTAGCGGCCGTCCGGCGAGGCCGCGACGGCATGTACCACGCCCGGAAAACCGCCCAGCATGACGCCTTGTTTCGAGTCGATGTCCAGGACCTGAACGAGCGTGCGCTGAGAAAACGCCAGCGTCCTGCCGCCGCTAAACATTGCCAAGGACTCGCACCAGTCCCGTCCCGATCCGAACTGCGCCAGCGGCTGGCCGCGCTGCGCGTCCCAGACGCGCACCGTGCCGTCCCGGCCGGCGGTAAGCAACCGCGTTCCGTCCGGGGTAAAGGCGAGATCGGCGATTTCTTTTTCGGGGGCCGCAATCCGCAATCCGCGATGGCAGCGATCCAGGTCCCAGACCTTCAGCGTGCCATCGCTGCCGGCGGAGACCAGTTCGTTCTTCGCGGCGGAAAAGGCCAGGGCGCTGACGTGGCTGCAGTGGCCTCGAAGCAAGTCGATGTCCCGGCCGGTCTCCGCATCCCAGAGCGAGACGCTGCCATCGTCGGTGTTCGCGACGGCCAGGATTTGGCCGTCCGGCGAAAAAGCCACGGCGGCCGCATTTGTAACGGGAATGCGTCGCTCCACTACCCACGACCCGGTATCACAGACGGCCAACTCGCCGCCACGGACGCCTACCGCTGCCCGTGAACCGTCGGGCGAAACAGCCAAGGCCATGCTTCCCGCCACGCTCGGTTCCGGCGTTTCGATGGGTGCCAAGTCCTCGATTCGCCAACGCCGTACGACCGCGCCCCAGGTCACCGCCATCAGTTCCGGCCGTTGCGGCAGGAAGGCAAGTTGAACCACCGGGTCGGAAAGAACCGCGACTCGGCAGGGCTCCTGATCGGCGTCGGGATTCCAGAGGTGGATTTCGCCGGGCCGGTCTTGCATGCGGGGAACCATGCGGTTGATGGTGCCGCCGCCCCAGGCCAGACGCTGGCCGTGGTCCTCGAAAGCCAGGCACTGAATCGGGCCGCTGCCGCCGGACACGCTTCGCACAAGGCGTCCTGTGGGTACCTCCCACAGCCGGACGAAACCGTCGGCTCCGCCGGTCGCCAGGATGCTGCCGCCCGGTCGAAACGCGACGGCGTGCACCGGTCCCACATGCGCCGCGAAGATGGCCCGACGCTTCCATGCCGCCGCGTCCCAGAGGCAAATCGCGCCGTCCGCGCCGCCGCTGGCCGCCCACCGGCCGTCCGGCGAGATCGCCAACGACACCACGCTCGCGTTATGACCACACAGCGTCTGCCGGTCGCCGTGCAGCTGCCGCCAGAGGTAATGCCATTCGAAGCCGCGCAAATCGGCCTGGCCCGCCAGCGGCCGCTGGGCCTCGAGCAGGCGCAACACCGCCGGCGTGTCGCGCTGTTCGAAGGCTTGCATCGCCAGCGCCATTTGGGACGTGTACAAATCGCGCCGCCGCTGCTCGCTGACGCCTTCGCTCCGCTGCAGGGCGCGCTGTTCGGCCCGCCGCGCGGCGGCGATTTTCAGGCTGGCCCAGGTCGAACCCACGGCGAGGGCCACCAGGAGCAACAGCAGCGACGCCGTCAGCGCCGCGATGCGCGGTTCCCGCCGGCACCAGCGCCACAGCCGTTCGACGCGCCCCACCGGCCGGGCCTGAATCGGCTCGCCGCGCAGGTAGCGGCGGATGTCGGCCGCAAAGTCCGCCGCTGATTGGTACCGCCGCTCGCGGTCCTTGTCCATGGCCTTGGCCACCATTGTCTCGACATCGCCCCGGAAGGTGCGATCGATGGCGCTCAAAGCTGTTGGCTGATGTTCGGCGATGACGTGCAACGCTCGCGACAAAGGCACGCCGGCCAAGGGAAGCGGATGCCGGCCCGCCAGCAACTCGTAACAGATCACGCCCAGCGCATAGATATCGCTGCGCGTGTCGATGTCCTCGGGGACGCCGGCGGCCTGTTCCGGACTCATGTAGGGTACGGTCCCGACGGGCTCGCCGTGCCGGCTGCGGAGCGTGATTGTCGAAAGATCCAAGCCGGTGGCTCGGGCGACACCGAAATCGAGCACCTTCGGCGCTCCGTCCCGCGTGACCAGGATGTTGGCCGGTTTGAGATCCCGATGGATCACGCCTTTGACGTGAGCGTGCTGCACGGCATCGCAGACGCGGGCGATCAGTTCCAGCCGCTGATGCGCGCTCAGGCTGAGCGAATCCGCGTGCTGCCTGAGCTGTCGGCCCTCCACGAACTCCATGGCAAAGTACGGGTGGGGGCCGCTGGGCGTCTCGAACACGCCGGCCTCGTAGATCTGAGCGATGCCTGGATGCTGCAGCCGAGCCAGAACGTGCGTTTCCAGCTCGAAGCGGCGCATCGCGCGGGGGTTCATCGTGCCGGCATGGAGCACCTTGACGGCCACCGTCCGTTGCGGCGCATCCTGAACCGCCTCGAACACCGTTCCCATCCCGCCGGCCCCGATTCGCCGTTGGATCTGATAGCGGCCGATGGTGGGCGGACCCTCCGGGCCGTCCGGCGACGCGACGCCAGGCGGCGCCTCCCACGGCTGTCCCGTCCGGCCCAAGGCCTGCCGGCGCGCCGCTTCGATCAGCGCCGACTCGCGTGCCGCGTCGCTGTCGGGGGTCGCGGAGGCCGGATCTGGCGGAGGCTGGTTCGCCATCTTTTTTCTGCGCTGAGCGCGGGCACGGCGCCTGCGGGATTAGAGATAGTGGGAGAAACTGACCAGGAGTCCACGGAGCATCGCCAAGGCCCGCGAACGCCGCATGTAGACCGCCCCGGAAGAACACCCCAACCGCCGGCCAACCTGGTCGGCATCGAGGAATTCCAGGTCGTACAACCGCAGTACCTCGCGGTAGGCGTCCGGCAGTTCCGCCAGGGTGCGCTGCAAGGTGTCCTGCCATTCGTGTCGCATGGCCCCGCAGCTGGGTGTCGTGCCCCCGTCCGTCACCAGGTCCAACAGCAAGGACAGACCATCTTCGTCCCGCTCCGCCGTGGCGTAGCGCCGCTGACCGCCTCGGCGTTCCGCTCGAAAGCACCGGATGGCGTCCCGCAAATTGTTCCTGGCGATCTGTTGCAGCCAGGCCGGGAACGACCCTCTAATATCCACGTTACGGAACGAGAGGAAGACGTCGGCATACGTCTCCTGCATCACGTCGTCCTCGGACAAAACCGACTGCATTTGCCGCGGAATTCGGTTCCTGATCGTTTTCCGGACTTCAGGACCGTGCTGTTCGAGGAGTCTCGTTAGGGCATCGGCATCGCCTGCCATTGCGCGAGTCAAATCACTGCTCGTGTCGCACGCCATAATCATGATGTCGTTTTGTTGCTGACGCCGAGGTTGTGTCGTCCGCATCGACAACGTACCACCGCCCGGACGCGGCTGTCAAGATTGGCGAAGAAAGGGGGCTTCGGAAAAGGGGTTGAGCAAGAACGCGGGAAGCCGTCCATCACGCCTCGTGGCATGGACCGAGCAGCTTGAACCGCACCGCTCTTGATCGTTCCGTGCGGGAAAGGTAGAACGTCCGGGCGTTGGAGATTTGGATTTCGCGGTAGGACCTCCTGGCATGCGTGACCCACCTCTGCTGCACATCGTCCTGTACCAGCCGGAGATTCCGCAGAACGCGGGCAATATCGGCCGCACCTGTGTGGCGATCGGCGCCAAGCTATGGCTGGTGCGCCCGTTGGGGTTCCGCATGGACCAGCGGCACCTGCGCCGCGCCGGGTTGGACTACTGGCAGCACTTGGATTGGGAGGTCGTGGATGACTGGGCGGCACTGCGTCAGCGGCTGCCGGAGCGGGAACCGTGGCTGCTGACCAAGACGGCCGAGCGGTCGTACACGACGGCTGCGTTTGGCACCGGCGACGTGTTGGTTTTCGGCAGCGAAACTCAAGGCTTGCCGCCGTCGCTGCTGGAGGCCGCCGGCGACCGTGCGCTGCGGATTCCCATGCGCGCCGAAGCCCGCAGCCTGAATCTGGCCTGCGCGGTGGCCATCGCCGCTTACGAAGCGCGGCGGCAGATGGGTTAGACCTCGACCACCAGCTTGTCGAATTCCGCTACGGTGATGGCGGGCGCGGTGCAGAACGAGATGCCGGTCTCGCGGCCCAGCGCGACCGCCGCTTTCATGGCGTCGGTCATCGTGGGCAGTTCGACGATCAGCACCAGGTCGTACTGCCCCAACAAGGCATACATGGCCTTGATGGACCCGCCCAGCTTCTTGATCAGATCGCGGGCCGCGGCAGTCCGCTTGGAATTGATCTCGCCCATCGCGTCACTGGAATACTTGCCGAACATGAAGAATGTCATCGGTTTCCCCTCTTTTTCATCTCGACCCGGTCGGGACGGAGTCCCAACCTACCAAGGCGCTACTTGATTTCGTGCAGTTGGCGGGCGGTGGCCGCCATTTTGTCGTACAGATCCTGCAAGTGGTTCTCGTCGACCGCCGAAAAAGCGACGCGGATATCGTGCTCGCCGTCGGCGATCACGCCGATGCCGTACTTCTCCAGCAAGTATCTGCGGAACGTCTCCGCCTCGATCCCCTTCAACTTCAGGCACATGAAGTAGCCGGAGTTGAACGGGTACGGCTCCCACAGTGGGGCGTACTGGGGCGCGGCGAGGATCTCGCGGACCTTTTTGGCGCGGGCTTCCAGGATGCCGCGCTTTGCTTCCCGCTCGGCGCCGATCCCCTCGGAGGCCATGGCCTTGGACAGGACCGACTGCGAGACGTGAGGACCGTTGGAGACCGCACTGCGGATCGCCCCGGCCACTTTCTTCTCCAGCGCCTGGTAGAGTGCCTGGTCGCTGAGGAAGGCACGGGCCCCAAAGGTGAGCATGCCCGTGCGGAAGCCCCACACGAACTCCTCCTTCGTCGGCCCGTCGACTTTGATGGCCAGAATCCGCTCGTGGATGCCGGCCAAGCGGGCGAAGAGCGATTCGCGATACACGTCTTCCTCGTAGAACAACCCGAAGTAGGCGTCGTCGGTGATGACGACCATGTTTCGCCCGTCGCTTGCCGCCTCGCCCAGCAAGGAGACGATCGCCTCGGCCTCGGCCTTGGTGACCGAGTAGCCGGTGGGGTTATTGGGGAAGTTCAGCACCAGGATCGTCTTCCAACTGCCGGCCCGCGTCCCCAACGCCTGCCGCAACGCCTCGACATTGAACCCGCCCACCGAGTTGAAGAACGGGTACAAGGCCAACTGCGCCTGGTACCGCACGCCGAACAGCAGTTCGTAGTTCTCCCAGAACTTGTCCGGCATCAGCACCATGTCGCCCTTGTCGACAAACAGGTCGGCGATCAAGCTGATGGCGTGCGTCACGCCGCAGGTGACGATGGGCAGCGAGAAGCTCTTCTTGGCCAGGTTGGGGTTCTTCCGCAGCAACTCCTCACGCCATTTTTTGCGCAGATCGTCGCGGCCGGTGGCGGGCGCGTAGGCCAACGTCTCGCCGGGGCCGAGGGCCGGAAAGAACTCCATCACCGACGGCAAGAACATGGGTTTGTTGTTCTCCCGCGCGATGCCGATCGTGGCGTCGTAACGCTTGGCCTTCTCCTTGGCCTCGGCGCTCTGCGCCAGGATGCCTTTGGGGAAGTACAGCCGCTTGCCGAACTCGGACAGCATGCTGAACAGGTGCGGATTTTCGCGTTCGATCACCTCGTTCAGTTCCGCCGCCAGCGGCCGCAATTCGCTCCCCGGTTGCATCAGCGACAACGGGGCCCGCAACCGCAGTCGCAGCCCGTCCAGTTGTTCCCAGAGCGTTTTGGGAAAACGGTTGCCGAACTGCTGGAAGAAGCTGGCCATGCCGTCCGTTTCCTGATACCAATCGTTGCGGTCGACGGCGAACAGCTTGTTCAGGTTCTCGCGGGAGATGTCCAGGCCCGTCAGGTCCAAGCTGTCCGGCGTGGGCACGTAGCCGATGGGCGTCTTGACGGCATCCGCCTCACCGCGGCAACGGTCCAGAATCCATTCGATGACCCGCAGGTTCTCGCCGAACCCGGGCCACAGAAAGTTGCCCTCCTCGTCGGTGCGGAACCAGTTCACGTGGAAGATCTTCGGTGGACTGGTCATCCGCTTGCCCATGTTCAACCAGTGCTCGAAATAGTCGCCCATGTGGTAGCCGCAGAAAGGCAGCATGGCCATCGGATCGCGGCGGACCTCGCCCAACTTGCCGAACTGGGCCGCCGTGCGTTCGGACGCCATCGTGGCGCCGACGAACACGCCGTGGTCCCAGTCGAACGACTCATAGACCAGGGGCGCCAAGTGAGCGCGGCGGCCGCCGAAGATGATGGCGGCGATCGGCACCCCGTGATGATGCTCGGTGCGGAATGAATGCGAGGGGCACTGGGTCAGCGGCGCCGTGAAGCGGCTGTTGGGATGCGCGCCGGGAATCGGATTGCCCTTCTCATCCTTCGAGTCCAGCGTCCACGGGCGGCCTTGCCAGTCCCAAGCCTCGGCCGGCGGATCGCCGTCCATGCCTTCCCACCACACCGTCCCGTCCTTGCCCAACACGACGTTCGTAAAGATCGTGTTGCTGGCGATCGTCTTGATCATGTTGGGATTGGTCTTGCTGTTGGTCCCCGGCGCGACGCCAAAGAAGCCCCGCTCCGGATTGATCGCCCACAGCCGGCCGTCGGTGTCGATCCGCATCCAGGCGATATCGTCGCCCACGGTCCAGATTCGGTAGCCCTTGACCTTCAGGCCCTCCGGCGGAATGAGCATCGCCAGGTTGGTCTTGCCGCAGGCGCTGGGAAACGCCGCCGCCACGTACTCGACGCGCCCTTCCGGATTCTCCATGCCCATGATCAGCATGTGCTCGGCGAACCAGCCCTCGCTGCGGCCCAGGTAGCTGGCGATCCTCAGCGCCAAGCACTTCTTGCCCAGCAGCACGTTGCCGCCGTAGCCGGAACCCACGCTCCAGATCGTGTTGTCTTCCGGGAAGTGCAGAATCAAGCGGCGTTTGATGTCCCGTTCCGCTTTGCCGTGCAGGCACTTCGTGAATTCGCCGCGCGGCCCCAACTGCTTCAGCACATTCTTGCCCACGTGCGTCATGATCCGCATGTTCAGCACCACGTAGGTGCTGTCGGTCAGTTCGACGCCGATCTTGCTGAACGGCGAACCGATCGGGCCCATCGAGAAGGGGGTCACGTACATCGTCCGGCCGCGCATGGAACCCTTGAAGATCTCGCCGGCGCGGCGGTACCCCTCTTCGGGCGACATCCAGTTATTCGTCGGCCCGGCGTCCTCCTCGAGCGTCGTGCAGATGAACGTCAGGTCTTCCGTGCGAGCCACATCGTTGACGGCCGTTCGATGGTAGACGCAGCCCGGATACTTCTCCTGATCCAGCGAGAGGAGTTCGCCGGTCGCCATCGCCTCTTGCGTCAAGCGGTCTTTTTCCTCTTCCGATCCGTCGATCCAGACAATCTGGTCGGGCTCGCACAGACGAGCCATCTCTTCCACCCATTCCTGAAGTTCGCGATGTTGCTTCACGAAACGATCCCCTCCTAAACGTTTGTGGTGCCGATCATCCGAAGCGGCTGAAGCCGGCACTGCGAACCTGCGCACACGGCCCGCCAGACGCATCAAAACTCAACCGCGGCAGA
>CAYPGE010000148.1:0-18661 GCA_964409865.1 uncultured Pirellulaceae bacterium | reverse complement strand
GGCGCGCTACTCCCATTCGCCCAAGGTCACGCGTTTGCTGAGCGTTTGGCCTTCTCGCACGAGCTTGACCGTCACGGTGTCGCCCGCGACGTTGGCGGCAATCAGGGCAATCAGGGTCTTGTAATCGGCGATCTTCTGTCCCTCATATTCGAGGATCACGTCGTGCATCAGCAGTCCGGCCTTTTCCGCTGCGCTGTCGGGGCGGACCGTATAGATCATGCACCCTTCCGCTCCATCCTGGCAACCCACGCCCAGGAAGGCGCCGCGCCGATAGTCGATCTCGCTGTTCGGCAGGTCCTGTTTCAGCTTGTCGACGCCCGCCGCGGTCAAGTTGCCGCCGTAGATGCGGAACTTGTCGACGCCCTGCAATTGCCGCAGCGTTTCCACCGCTCGGTCGCTGACGGGGACGTGGACCAGACTCAACACCGACAACTCCTTCAAGGCCGCGAGGTGTTTCAGCCCTTCGTCGGTCACCTTGGCCCGCTTGACGGTCAACATCGGGAGTTGGCTCATGGACGCGACATACTTCAGCCACTCGTCGGTGACTTGAGGGCCCTGCAGGACCAGCTCGCCGGCGTCTCGCAACCAGCGCAGTCGCGACAGGTCCTGGAGTCGCCCCTGCCAGCCTTCGCCCAGCTCGACCGTATAGCCTTCGACGAACCCGAAGACGCCGTCCGCCTGCCGGTCGGCGACGCCGGCCCCCAGGCGCCGCAAGTCCTGGATCGCCCGCTCCTGGCGAATGAGATCCAGTCGCTGGAGCGTCGTCCGAGCGCGGCGGGCCGCTGACGTCAATCGCGGCTGGGCGATCCCCTCCAAGCCGGCATGCGCGGCGTCCGAAACGGCGGCATCGCCGCTGAGGGCCAATTCCTGGAGGATATAAATGGCCCGCGTCGTGACCTCCAGGTTGTTTTCCGCCATGGCCGCCAGCACGGGTCCGACGGCGGCGCCGCCGGCCGAAATGAGTTTCTCGGTGGCGACTTCCCGGTCCACGAAGCGTTCGGCGTTCAACCGATCGATCCAATGCTGGATCTGCGCGGCGGACGGAGCGTCCGCCGCCGCGGTTGGTGCTTCGGCCGACACCGCTGGCGCTGCTGCCAACGGCAGCACGGTCATCGCGACGAGAACGCACCAGCCGTTCATAACTCAGACCCCGACGCGGCCAGCAGCCGCAACCTCATAGGGAGAACGGATTTCAGTCCGTTCGGAAGGGAATGAACTCCGTTCTACGAGATGTGCGCCGCGCGCCCATCCTCGGTCCGGACCCAATCCCGACACGTCCTCCTGTCCCGCCTTGGCGCGCGAGACTCCCCAGCAACTCTATTTATTCCCGTGCCTTGGTGCTGTCAATGGCATCTGGCGACCTGACCACGATCCGAGACGGATTGCAGTGGACAGCCGGCGGTGTTTTTCGGTACCCTGTGCCACTCGGTACTCTTTGCCGCCAGACGTCACGGGCTTTCGCAAGCCCCATGCCCACCAGCGCAAGGATGCACGGAATGGTCAAAACTCTCTGGATTCCCGCCCTGTCTCTGCTTGCCGGACAGCTCCCTGTTGCGATGGTCCAGGCCGAGGATTTTCGCGTCGAGACCGATGTTTTTCTGGGCGGTGAAAGGGAGCCGGTCGCCCAGAATGTGACGCTGTTCAGCGGCGGTCTGGTCTACGATTTCCCGCTCATCGGCCCTCAAGAAATCACCGTCTTCGACAGCGGGCGAGGCCGTTTCGTGCTGCTGGACGTCCCCCGCAAAACCAAGACCACCCTGACGACGCAAGAGTTGTTGCAGACGACGGCGGCCATCAAGGTCCAGGCGCAGGAACTGGACGGCGTGTTCGCGTTTGCCGCGGACCCTCAATTCCAAGTCGAGGCCGAAGGTCAGGAAGGCTGGCTGACCCTGTCCAGCAGCCTGTTGTCGTATCGCGCCAAAGGGATCCAGCCCAAGCTCACCGCCACGGCGGAGACGTACCGGGAATTCGCGGATTGGTACGCGCGGCTAAACGCCACCCGGCCCGGCAATTTACCGCCCTTCCCCCGATTGGAGCTGAACCGCACGCTGGCCGAGCGGCAGCAGGTTCCGGAAGAAGTCGAATTGACCGTCGAGCCCAAGAATCGCTGGGTCGGAAGGAAACTTGTCGTCCGCAGCCACCACATCTTCAACTGGCGTCTCTCGAATACCGATCGCAAACGCATTGAAACGGCCGGCACGTACATGGCCGATTTCCAAGCGCTGAGCTTTCAGGAGTACCGCCAGTCGCTGTTGATGGCGAGCATGCCGGGCGGCCAATGACGGGGCGTGAGGCGAACGCAGGGAAGGGCGCTATCCGGCCCGTGATTTGGGCGGCGTGAAGCGGATCTTTTCGACGAGCTTGACGATGTTGCCGTCGGCATCCGTGTAACCGGAAACGGCCGTGATGGCTTTGATGACGTACTGGTAGTGCAATTGCGGGTCGCAATCCAATTCGACCTCGGCGGTCGCCTGCACGCTGCCCGGTCCGCGCTCGTCGCCGATCACGCTGATGATGTAATTGTGCAAGCCGTCGAAGCTCAGGCCGAAGTCGTTGTCGTTCAGTCGGATCTTGTTCAGCTGGCCCCCGGTGGTGGCCGTCAGCCGGACTTTCATGGGCGGCAAGGTGTCCGGGGGCAGACCTTCACTCTTGGCGGCCAGCGGCATCTTGATGTCGAAATCGCCCTCGGCCGCCACGATCTTGAACGACATGATGAAGAAGGTCAGCAGCTGAAACACGATGTCGATCATCGGCGTCATCTGCATTTCGACCTTGGCTTCCGACCCTTTTTTCTCGATTTGCATGATTGAACGGTCCCGTGTTTGTTGCCGATCATCACACGGAGTGTGATTTGCCGATCATCACACGGAGTGTGATGGCTACTTTTCTAGTAACCCCGATCTTCCTTGGCTCGCAGGACGAATTTCTCGAACCGGGCCAGCTGGCAAGTCTTGATCACGTCCTGCACGGTGATCGTTTTCGCATCCATGTCGCCGCGCACGATGACCGTCGCCACCGCCGGCGACTTGCCGCGCATCGTCAACACGCTGGCCTCGCGATCCAAGAACGGCTTCAGTCCCTCGACGGACACCTCCTGGCCCCCGATGATCACCGTGTCCTCCTGGGTCACGTGCAGGGTGATGGGGGATTCGAGGGGCATGGCCGCGGGCTTGGCCAATTCGCTGGCCGGCAGCTGAATCCGCTGGTTTTGATCGCCTTCCGCAAAGTTCAGCAGCATCATGAAGAAAGCGATGAGCTGGAACGTCATGTCGATCATCGGCGTCATGTCCGGCTCGGTGATTTCGGTTTTGACTTTGGAGAGCTTCATCAGCGGTCACTCCACAGCGTGGAACGGTTCCAATTCCAGAAGCCCGGCATTTCCCAAACAGCCGGGCTGCTTTGGTTGCAGCTGCGTGTTTTCACGGTTTCGCCGTGCCGCCAACGCCCTGGAACCGCTTCATCAGGTTCTCGCTGATGATGCCGGCCTCCAGCAGCAGCTTGGTTTGTCGGTTCTTCAGGAGGTTAAAGGCCAAAATGGCCGGGATTGCCAGCCAGAGACCGATGAGCGTGGTGACCAGGGCCATCGAAATACCTTGGGCCAACTCGGAGGGCTTGGGCGTGGTGCTGCTGCGGGCGATCACCTGGAACGAACGGACCATTCCATCGACCGTCCCCAGCAGGCCGAACATCGGCGCGATGGTGCCGATGAGGGCCAGGATGCTCAAGCGTTGGTCCATCTTGAGGCTCTCCTCCTGTCCGGTTTCCTGCATGGCGGCCAGGGCGTTCTCATAGCCGGTCGAGAGCTTGGCCAACCCCGAGGCCAGCACCTGCCCCAAAATCGACTCGTCGGCCTTGGCCAGCTCGTAGGCCTCCTGGTACTGTTTTTCATTCAGATGGCCCTCGAACGTCTCGACCAGGTGCAGGGGGCAGATGTTGTCCCGCCGGGTGACGAGGAGGTTCATCACAAAAAAGGCCACGAGCGTGAAAGAGATGGCCAAGAAGATGACCACGTACCGCAATCCCAGCGCTTTGTAGAACCAGACCAGGTAGCTCTCCTGCATCGCCGCTTCTTCGTCCGCGGCGGCGGCATCCTCTGCCGACGGCTCCTCCACGGGGGCTGCCGGCTCCGCAGGTGCTGCCTCGTCGGCCGCCACGACCGTCTTGGCGGAGATCAAGTAATCGGTGGCAAAGACGCCTACCACCAGCAGAATCATCAACCAGAACACGACACTCGCCCGGTAGCCGTTCAGAACACCTTGCCGCATAATTCCCTCCGAAATACTAACTTGGGGGGGACCCCCGCTGGAACCGCCCTGTGGATCGGAAAACGCTCAATGTTTAGATTCTAATAACCCTGCCCGCCAGGGGTAAAGGACCGCTCGAAAAATCTCCCTGCAACCGCCGAAGACCGCTGGGATCTAGTTCATGGTCGCCCAGCGACTGCCCGGGTAGCGGCTGCGCAACGTGTTTCCTGCCTCGACCGCCCGGTCGGACTTGTTCACCGCCGCCCACAGTTTCGTCAAGTGATACAATGCCTCCGCGTGCGACTCGCCGTCCGTGAAGAACAGCACGTCCGTGTGCAGGTAGGCCATCAAGGCTTCCTGTGTCTTGCCGGCTTTCAAGTAACACGCCCCCAGCGCGTTGTAGGCTCGGCCGAACAGCGAGGCGTCGTTGGGATCGTGCTTGGCAATCAAGTCCTCGATGATGGTAATGCCTTCCTCGTGCCGGCCGGTGGCGGCCAGGCAGACGGCGCGGCCGACCGAGGCCTGCATTTTCTGCTCGACCGCCTCCGGGGTATTCAATCCCGAAGCCAGGATCTGGTCGTAGGCGGCCATCGCTTCGGCGAACTTGCCTTCGGCCGACTGGGCGCGGGCCTGCAGGACGGCCGCCCGCATCTTGTACTCCGGCCAGTCCGCCTTGGCCAACGCCCCGTAGTACTTGGACGCCTCGGCGTATTCGTTCAGCGCAAAACTCAAGTCGCCCAGCAGTTGGGCCGCCTCGAAGAAATGGTAGGTTGCGGGGTTCGCGCGGATGAACTCGAACAACCCGTCCCTGGCGACTCGTCTGTCGCCCCCGGCCGTGAGCGCCAGTTTGGCGTTGCAGTAAGCGGCGTAGTACCCGGCCTCCTGCTTGACCGCGTCCGTTTGGATCTCTGCCAGATTCACCTTTTTCAGCGAGGCCAGCGCGTTCTCGTACTGGCCGGCGAGCGCCTGCTCGCGGGCGGTTCCCACGTCCGCCGGCTCGTCTCCAAAAACGAGCTTTTGGATTTCTCGAACCTCGATGTCTCGCGTCACGCCCGTGGTCTCGATTCTCACGCTGGTCGGGCTGATGCCGACGATCGTGCCGCGAATCGGCGTGCCTGTCTTGCCGAAAATCTGATCTTGCTGAGCCGGCGCCGGTGTGGCGGCGAGCACGCTGAAGGCCAGGGCCAGAAGGGCCAAGCAACGTTTCATCGATAATCACTCCTGACAGATGTCGAAAGTCTTGGATCGTCCGCTGGTTCCTCACGCGGCCCGGTGGCCGCTACCCAAGTAGGTTGGGACTCCGCCCCGCCCCGGTCGGGACGGAGTCCCAACCTACGAAGACGCTACGAACTTGGACTCCCGCCCGGTGCGGCCGCCCCCGGCAACTGCAACTGCGGAAGCCCCAAGGGCCGCTCGCCCAAAGCCTTCTGGATTTCCTTCAGCAGGGCGTCGTAGCGCGGTTTCCAGGCCTCCCATTCCGGGCCGGACCCGAACAACTGCTGCGTCTGCAGAATATTGTCTTTGGCTTTCTTCAAGTTCTCCTGCTGATCGCTCTTCAGGCTGGGGATGCGTGCCAGGTTGAACCGGCAGAGCGCCAGGTTGTAACGGGCTTCGTGAAACACGTCGCGGTGCTGCGGGTACTTGGCCGCCGTCTGGAACAGACGGCCCCAGCCCCAAATGATGCTCTTCCCCGATTTGGAGTCCTTTTCCTGCGAGCCGCCCATGGCCCTCAGGTACAACGCCCGTTTGTCCTCCTCCTTGGCCAACATGGCCCAGTCCTGGTACAGCTTCGACGCCTCGACCTGGATATTGAGCATCGTGTTGGCGGCCGTGAGGACCTCGATGTAGATGTCCTTGGCCTTGGTGAATTGGTAGACACGCCGGTAGGCTTCGGCCATTTTCAACTGGATCTGCGTTTTCAGCTTGGGATCGTCAAACTTGACCTTCTCCAGGATCGTCTGGTAGGTAGCCAGCGCTTCCTCCGAGTACTTCTTGGCTTCGGCGGTGAGCACGGGCTTCGTCTGCGTGCTCGCGTCGAAGCCTGCTGCGATCCCGGAAAACGTGTTGGCGACCCAATACAACACGCTGAACTCGGTGGCGGTCGTGCGGATCTGCTTGAGGAACGTCTCGAAGCCCTTGGACAGCGCCGTTTTGGCTTCGCGCGTCGCCAGCTTCATCTGTTGCTCCAGATCGCGGGCCAGGCTGACGTAGATCGCGATCAACTGGTCCTGCGGGATCTTCTCCTTCATCGCCGCCATCACTTCCGTGGCTTTCTTGATCACCGCGTCGCTGTCGGCCGCCCCGGTCAGCGAGGAGATGTACGCCCGCAACGCGGTCTTGTACGTCTCGCCAGCGAAGCCCTCCCGCTGGGTGGCCTCGTGGTCGGCTTTGACCAGCGTCAGCGGGCCCAATTTCGCGTCTTCCAACACGGCCACCGCCTTGTCCGCTTGCTCCGTGTCCACGTAGATCTGGGCCAGCGACAGCGAGGCCGTGGCGGCCGATTCGTCCACCTTGCCGCTGGCCTTCATGCGGGTGACGCCGTCCTCCAGAATCTTCTGCGCTCGGGCCTTGACCTCGTCCAGGGCCTTCTTTTTCGCAGCCAGATCCACGTCGTCCGGCTTCGTCTCCTCGCCGGATTCCCATTTGCGGATCTCCTGCATGCCCTTCAAGTACTCGCTCCACATGGCTTGGCCGGTCTTGATTTCGGCCTCCCCGCGTTTGGGCGAATCGGTCGGAATGTCGTTCAAGTACTTCTCGGCCGCGTCCAGATCGCCGGCCTTGATCATCAGCGGCACGAGCGTGTTCAGGGCATCGATCGCTTCGGGCTGGTCGGACCATTTCTGCGTGATGTACTTGGCAATGCCCGTGACCCGGCCCGACTCGAAGTCCTTGTTTTCCGTCGCGTTCTCCATGTACAGCTTCAAGTAGGCCGCCATCGCGATCTTGGCACACTGGCGGGCGCCGGCGCTGTCCGGATAACGCCGGGCGACGAACTCGCCGAGCAGCCCGGCGTGATAGTAGTCGTTGGCCGAGAAGTGCAGAAAGCAGAGGAAGTAACGGACGACGTTCAGATCGTCGGTTGACGTTTTCGCATCCGCCAACTGCAGGGCCTTTTGGAAGCACCCCATCGCGTCCTGGACCGCCGTCTTCAGCGTTCCCTGCGCCTCCTCCAACTGCCGCTGCAAATCCGCCTTGGTCTTGGCGTCCGACTCCGCGGCGATCCTGGCTGGGAAAGTCTGGACGACCAGGTTTGCCGTCTGCAGGGCGTCGAGCACCTCCCGCCCCGCCTGCTTGGCTTCGTCAAAGGTCTTGAGTTCCTTCTGGGAGCTTTCCGCCGCCAGCTCGGGTCCGCCGAACTTGGCGACCAGTTCGCGGGCCTTCTGCTGCAAGTCGCCGGGTTGCTTGGAGACGAACAACGCGTGCTTGCGGGCTTCGCTCTGCAGACGCTTGGCTTGCGCGTCGCCGCCCTTCGCCTTCTTTGCCGCGTCGCTCTGCGCCCATTGCGCCTCGGCCAGGGCCAAACGCAGCTCGAGCCACTCCGGCGTCCTGGATTCCGCCGGCCGGGCGTTGTCGATCCACGGCTCCAGCCACTTGACCGCCTCCTGGTACAGCGGCGGCTTGCTCGCCAGCCACACCTGGGCCGCCAACTGCATGGTCTTCGCCTTCAGCGCGCGGAACTCCTCCGGATTGTCGGGTTGTTCCAGCAACTCGCCGAAGAAGGTCAACGCCTCCTTCAGCTTGCCCAGTTTCTGCATGCAGCGCCCCTGGTACATGCGGGCATACAAGCCGGCCAAACGCGTGCGGTACTTGTCGTAGATCTCGCCGTACTGCGCAGCGGCCTCGGTCAGCATCGTCGTGTGGTCCTGTGATCCCTTGGCCACGGTCTCCGCCGTCTCCTCGCGGACGGCGGCGGCCAACAGCTGCACCTGCAGATAGTCGGCACGCAACTGATCCAGCAATTCGGCGGCTTTCGTGTCCTTCGGGTCGACCACCTTCATCTTCAAGAGGCGTTCCCGGAGATCGTTCTGCGCCCTGGTGAACACCTTGTACGCTTCGTCGTACTGCTGCTTGGCCGCCGCGTGCAGCGCCGCCTTGTCCGCCTTGGGTTGCTTGGCCTGCTCCATCTTGATGCGGGACCGCTCGACCAGCAGATTCCCCAACTGACTGTTGGCCGAGTTCACCAAGGTGTGTTCCGGATGCTGGCCGATAAAGCGGTTGAGCGCGTCGCGGGCTTCGTCCAACTGCTTCTCGCGCAAGGCCACGTCGCGCTGCAACCGCGACGCTTCGATCAGCGTCGAACCCAAGTCGTACAGCATGGTCTCCTTGAGTTCGACCGGCGCCAGCCTGCTGGCCCTCATCATGTTCAGGTAGTCCACCGCCGTGTCGTAGTACCCGCGCTCCCGCAAGCCCTGGAGGAACTGCCGAGCGGGTTCGCCGCCGGATGATGGCACGGACGCCAGCACGGTCAGCCACGCCGCCGCACCAGCCCAGAACCACACCCTACCAACATGCCGCTTTGTCATCACCAACTCTCCACCACCGGTTCCAGCTCTGGCGAACCTTCTTCCATCCGGATACAGGTCTTAGATTATCGTCTTGCGCCGACTGCCGCAAGATGCGGGACCGTCCGAGCCGAAGAAGCCCAGGTTTTCGAAAGAGCCAGCCTTCTGGCTCCCTCCCAAGGCAAACCGACCCCAAGAAGTCCGGCTTTTTGAAAAAGCCGGGCCTCTGGCTCCCCCCAGGCCTCTTCCGACTCCAGCCTTACTTGGAACCATATTCCCGCCACTGATCGGCCATGATTCCGCGCGTGCCGGAGCGTGCGGAAGCCGCCCCCCGCTCGCGGACCAGGCCGGACAGGGCCTCCAGCAATTCCACCAGACGCCGAAATCGCGGCTGCTGCGCCAGCGCCGCCGTGACGCGATCGGCTCGAGCCAGCACATGATCCAGCCTGCCCGGCTTGGGGTCGTACCGGTAGCGGTCCGGCGCGAGCAGGCTGTAATTGAACGACTGTTTCAACACTTCCGCCGCCTCGGCCGCGACTGCCGCCGCCTGCAGGGACAGGGCCGCGCCCTCCAGCGCCGTAGCGAACTGCAAGCGGCTCACTCGTTGCGGCCCCACCTGCGACGCCTTCCCGCTGGCCGGATCGGTCCATTGCACGCGGACGCTGGCCACGTCATCCTCTTCGTTGGGATACAGCCAGACCTCGAATAACGCCGATGCCCCCTGACCGACGTGCAGATCGGCTTGCGTCGCCGCCGGCAACAGTCCTCCCACCGTCGTCGATTCGTGGCCGATCAAGCGGTACGCCGCCACGGCCTTCGGATTGAACTCGACCCGCATCCTGACCTCGGTGGCCGCCAGCGACGAATCGCCGCTGAGCGCCTCGACCAACGCCCAGCACAACGCGTCCGCCGTCCCCAGACGCCGGACCGAGCCGCCGACCGACTCGGCAAACGCCTGCCAGTCCGCGCTCGCGTCATCCTCGCGAGCCACGTCGCAGACCTCGAAACGGAAGTCGCCTTTGGCCGCCTCCGCGAACATCCGCCGGATGCCGTCTGCATCCCTGCCGGTCAACAGCGGCGGGCTGGCCGTAACCAGCACGAACCGCCGTGGCAGACGCGCCGAGGATTCCGACTCGATCGCCACCGAAATCGCTTGCTGCAGGGCCGCGCCCAGATTCGCCCCGCCCCCGGCGCCTGCCTGTTCCAGCACCCGCTGCGTTTGATCCAACGCGGCTCGGTCGTCGCCGCGGACCTCGCGGACAATCTCGGCCACTTCGTCGCCGAACACCATCAGCGACAGGCGGTCCTCCGGCCCCAGATAGCGCACACAATCCGCCACGGCGCGCCGGACCAGATCGAATCCTCCAGCCACGGACATGCCGGCGGAGGCGTCGATCGCCAGAACCAGATGCGCCGCGGGGAGACTGCGGCGACGCGCCATGCCGGCTTGAACACCAACCTGCAGCAGTCCGGCGGCAAAGGGATTGAATGCGGAAGGCCCGGCCCCTGTGCAAATGACCAACCCGCCCGGCTCCGCCTCGACCAGCGGTTGAGGTTGGACGGCCGAGAGGAAATGCTCCACGCGCACCTGGTCCGCCGCCGGCACGCGGCCTGCAGCCGCCAGGCGCACGGCCTGGTCGAAGCTGTCCGTCTGCGTCACCAGGGGCACATCCAGCGACCGCGCCTCCGCGTCGAACGACGTGAGCACGGGCGGCTGGACGGCGTAGGCGTACAGAAACTCGCGGTCCAAGCCGTGTACCAGCGGCGCCTCCCTGCCCTGCGCGATCGGCGCGGATAACGCCGTCAACTCCGGCGGCGGCGCGCCGTTGCTCGGCGCATAGCCCAGCGCGCCCCACCGTTTCAGCAGCCAGTTGTCCCAGGGATTCCACACGGTGTGAAGATCCGCGGCCAACTGGCCGGCCGGACCGAGCCGCGGCCGATCGAACGTGGTCAACAGGGCCATCGTTTCGTCGCTGAATCCCCCCCACGTCCGCGTCCGAGGGGCCGGTGTGTCCGGAACGATGGCGACAGCGGATTCGATCGGGCTGACCAGGTCCAGCGGCCCCTGGTCGATCACCATCAGTGCCAGCGGCGGCGGCTCGACCAGACGCACCGACGACACCATGCCGCCCACCAGCGCCAGCGTCCCCGCGCCAACCATCAACAACAAACAGGCGGCCAGAGCCCATTGGCGCACCAGCGATCGGGTGCGGCGTGCAGGGATGATTCGGCTTCGAGCCAGCACACCGACCGGGATCGCCAATTCGCGCAGCCGCTCGTCCAGATCCTCGTCGGCGACCAGGCCCGCCAGACGTTCGACGAGTCCCGCCGGCAACGGCATGTCCCGCAATCGGACGTCCAATTCGTCGTCGCTCAGGGCGGCGATGTCGTACAGTCGGGGCAGCAACCCGACGGGCAACGCCACGTCGTTCAGTTGGCTGTCCATGTTGGAATCAAATTCGTCGCTGGCCATCTCGGCTACCGTGACTTCACGTAGGCCCCCAGGTACTCCCGCAACCGCACCCGCGCCCGGCTGACGCGAGACAGCACCGTACCCAGAGGGATGCCCAGCAGGTCGGCGGCCTCTTGGTGGGTCAAATCGCCGACCACCACCAGCAGCAGCGTCTCCCGCAGCTCCGGCGGCAGTTGGTCCAAGGCCGCTTGGACTTCGTCGCTGTACTCGTCGTGGAAAGGGTCTCGGTCGGAAACGCCGATTTCCGGGGCGCGGTCGTCGGCCAGGAGGCTCGGCGGCGGGTGCTTCCGCCAACGGTCGATGATCCGGCGGCGAAGGATGGCCACCAACCAGGCACGTTCCCCGCGCTCGGGGTCGTACCGCGCACGGCTCTTCCAGACCGAGCGGAAGGTCTCCTGGACCATGTCCTCCGCTTCGTGCTGGTCGCCGATCATGCGATAGGCCATCCGGTACAGCGCCGGACCGTGATCCTCGACCAATCGGTTGAAGTCCGCCTGATTGAGTGCCAAGACACCCTTGCTCCGAGTACTTCCGGGTTCCAGGTGGTGCTGCCACCCGCCAGGCATCCGAACATTCGCGCCGCGCAAATCCGTTTATTCCCAAGGCCGCGAAGGGCAGCTTGCCGCCGAGACGCTAAGCCTTGTCCCCCAGAGACTTGCGACGAACGACCGCAACCGGATGCAAAAAGACCGACGAGCTTCATTTTATCCTACCCCCGCCACCACAGCCTTGGCAAGCAAGCCTGCCGAATTTGCCCCGAATTGCGACCTGGCGAAACGCCAACGGCAGGAAAACGCGCAGAAACATGGAAGCGGCTGACAGAAAGACGGGGTAACAGAAAAATGATCGGACGCAGGCAATTCCTCCCGGTTTTCTCTTCATTTTTCTGTCACCCGTTTTTCTGTCATCGTTTCATTCTGCATCCGGCCATCACCAAGCCAGAGCCGAGGAAGATATGCCAGCGGCGGCTGCGAATCGGGCTCTGGGCTGCTTGCCGAACGCAGGCCCGCTGGAAATAGCTCAGCGCCGCCGGTACGAACCATTGCAGGGAGTGGCTCGACATAGTTGGCTTGTCTCTTCCGCAATCTGATTTGCTACAATGCAAGGAAAACGAGACGAAACGATGCCATTGGATTTTCAAGGAAGTTCGAACGACCGACGAATCCGCCGGAAACCGCCGCCGGATTACCTGTCGCGCCGCACCCAGTACCGGATCTTTGCGCTCGTGGGCAGCCTGTTCTTGATCCTGTTGTTGATGGAGCAGGCCCGCAAGCCGGAGAACTGGCGATGGATCTGGACGATCGGCGGCGGGCAGGTCCCTGCCGAAGAAGACGTCGACACGCGGCTGCGAGCGCCTTCGGATGTTTTCGTAGGCGGCGCGGGAACCAGCCCGTTGCTGATCCCCGGTGAGGACGGCGTGGCGACGGGCGCGAAGGCTCCCGATGCCGGAACTGCCACGCCCTCGCGGGAAACGGTGGCGCCCTTGCGGCAAGCCCGACACGATCTGTGGTCGCGGCTGCTCGAGTCGCTGGGGGATGAAAACCGAGTCGTGTTCCTGACCGGCCTGAAAGCGGGACGTGACGAGGAGCCACTCCCGCCGGACACCCAGGCCAAGTGGCCGCCGATCGTGGAGCAATTGCAAGCCGGCTGGCAGGACTATGTGAACAAAGCCTTCCTGGCGGTGAGCCAAGACAGCGGCTCGCTGACGGATGAAGAAAAGCGTAGTTGGCTGGAAGTGATCGAAGCCCTCAAACGCGAGTGGCAGGAGGGCCTGCAAGGAGCCTTCCAAGGACTCGGCCGAGCGGACACGTTGAGCGCCGAGCAGCAGGCGGCGGTTTCCAGCTTGCAAGAGACCCTGGACGCGGTGTTTCTCGACTCGGTCCGCGACAACACCGTGTTCCGAATGGCCGAGAAAGATGCCTGGTTTCGATTGTTCGAGCAACTCCAACGCCGCGATCTGGCCGACTTGCGCCGCACTTCGACCGGCTATGTCGGTTTCCTGCAACTGTACAAACAGCCGAGCGAGTATCGGGGGAAGTTGGTCACCGTCTCCGGGGTCGTGCGGATGGGGTACTATCGCGAAGCGCCGAAGAATTTCTACGGCATTGACGGCTATTACGTGTTCTGGCTCAAGCCGGCGGGCGCCAAGTCGCCCATCGTCATCTACTGTCTGGAAATCCCCGCGGGATTTCCCGACGTGGCGAAGCTGGAACGCGAAGGGGACGGCGAGCGGCCTCAGTTGGACGAGGAAGCCGAGTTCACCGGTTTCTTCTTCAAACGCTGGGCCTATCGGGCTCAGGATGACACGCGACTTGCGCCGTTGATCCTGGCCAAAATACCCCGCTGGCAGCCTCGCCCGGAGGCGAACCGGGCAGCGAATCAACCTCCCGGCGTCTGGTTCTGGACCGCGCTGCTGGGCGGCACGGGCGCTTTTGGGATCGGGCTGGCGTTGGTCTTCTTCTGGCTGACTCGCCGCGCCCCACCCCCGGAGTTTCCGCTGCACATGGAATTCCTCGAACGAAGTGAGGAGAGGCCATGAGTGAGTCGGTGATCGGTGATCGGTGGTCGGTGATCGGTGATCGGGCATCGCTCGGCGCGGGTCTCCCGACCCCGCCGAAACGCCCGACCGCAGGTCTCCTTGGCGATTCCGGGAGACCTGCGGTCGGACCCGTGCTGCGGTCGGGAGACCGCAGCACAACCGAGATCGGTGATCGGTGGTCGGTGGTCGAGAAGCTCTTGGCCGTGACGGCAAGCTTGATTTTGGCGTTCGTCTGCTGTCCGGCGGCGTCGAGTTCTGCGGAGTCGCCGACGCCCGCGCAGCGTCCGTCGGAGGCGGAAGAACAGCCGGGAACTGTGCTGCCTTGGAACCGGTCGGCGGCCGATGCGGTGCGGCCGCCGACGCCGCCGCTGTCCAGCGCTCGCGAGATGCTGGAGTTGTTCTCGATCGACGCCAGCCACATTCGCCAATTGGTCGACGGCCGGCCGCTGGTCATCGACGAAGACGAGACGCTGTTCAAGATCCTGTACCGAATTCCCTTCTTCGGTTTGGACAAGATCGCCGCCTGGGCCAAGACGGGCGTGGCCTGGTCGGAATTGGCCGAGAAGCCCGCCGACCATCGGCTGGAGGTGTTCCCCGTCAAGGGCCGCGTGACGCAGGTGCAAAGCCTGGACTTGCCGCCCGAAACGGCCGCCCGCCTGGAATACGGCAAGTATTTCCGCGTGCGGTTGCAACTGGAGGATTCGCCTCACCAGGCACTGATCTGTTGCCGCGCCGTGCCGAGTGCTTGGGAGCAAGCCGACAAGCTGGACGAACGCGCGTCCTGCTACGGGCTGTTTCTCAAGACGGGCGACCAGGAAAGCGGCTCCACGGAGTTGGTCTTCGCGGCCGAGCGCGTGGCCTGGCTGCCGGAACAGCCGAATCCGAGCATGGGAGTCACGCCGGACCTGGTCTACCTCGCCGGCCTGGGCATGGACGTGGGACTGTTCGACATGGTCCGCAAGACCAATCGCAAGCCGTTGGCGGGCGACGATCGTGAGTGTTTCTATCAACTTCTGGCGGCGGTCGGCAGTGCCCAACCGGAGGAGATGTTCGGGCGTGCGCAGATGCTGCCGGACGTCACGCCGCTGCTGACCGAGTCTGAGACCCAGCACGGTCGTCTCCTTTCGCTGCTGGGGACGGCGCTTCGCGTGCAGCGGATCGCGATCGACGAGCCCGATATTCGCGAGCGGTTCGGGATCGACCATTACTACCAAGTCGACGTTTTCGTGTCGCTCGGGAATACGGAAATCCGCTTCGAGCAGAAGGGGAGCAAGAAGGAATCGCCCGTGTTCCGCGACAGCTATCCGGTGACCTGCTGCGTGCGGGAATTGCCGCCCGGCTTGCCGGCGCGCGACGATATCGCCGTGCCGGTCCGCTTGGCGGGCGTGTATTTGAAGCTGTGGCCGTACAAGTCGGATTACGTGTCATCGTTTGACGATCGCCAGCGGCAGGTCAGCCCGTTGCTGATCGCCGCGACGCCGCGGGTTGTGAAGTTTGACGACTCCGCCAGCAACATCGTCGGCTGGATCGGCGGCATCGGCTGCCTGCTGTTGGTGTTGATCGCGGCGTTCTACATCTGGTTCCCGCGGCGCGGCGACAAGCAAGCGGAAGAACGGTTGCTGCGGCCAAAGTTGGAACTGGGCTCGGCCTCGTCGTTGAATGATTTGGGGATTGAGGCCCGCAACGAGCCCGATTTCAGCGGACTGGCCGGCATGGATCGCGGGAGTTCCGGCGATGGGAACGCGACACGGCGCGAATGACGCGGCGTGCAGTCATTTTGGAGTGCGGTGCCTTGTCACCGCTTTGGAGTCGACGCAACATGGCTCGGACGGATGTGCTGATCCCACGCTTTACCATCCGCGGACTGCTGCTATTGATGACCGTCAGCAGTTTTGTTTCCTTGATTCTCACGTTTGCCGTTCGCGGCCGGGCGTGGGCCATCGCCGTGTCGGCGGGGATCGCCGGCCTGCTGTTGGCGTTGGTCGGCTACGCCTTCGTTTTCGGCGTCGCGTACGTGGTCGCCTCCACGGCCGGGCTGCTGCGCGGGAACGCCGGCGGCCCCTCGACGCCGTTCGCCACCGCCGAGCCGCCCCCCCAGATCATTCCCCCGGACGAGCCGGAGTGACGCCGATCATGGAAACCAGCATTGGGGGACGGGAGTCTTCTTCGACCGCAGACCGCTCGCTCCGCGAGCGGAATCGTGTCGCGGAGCGACACGCCTACGATGGCCGGTCTCTCCGAGACCGGAAGCGAGTCTCGGAGAGACTCGACCACGTGGATTTCTTCGCGGCGTCGGAATGCGGCAGCTACTTCTTGGCCGCTGCCCGGCGCGCGGGCCGACTCCTGCTGGCCGTCGTGCTGGCAGCGATTCCCCATGCTTTGGCGGCGTATTCCGGCACGGTTTCGGACCTGCCGTTGGGGCCGCAGCCTGCGAGGCCGAAGAGCGGGCTGCGACTGGTGATCGACACCCGCTGGGTCGAAGCCAACGGTTATCGGCCCGTGCGGATCGAAGCGGTCAACTGGCCACCGGGTCCGGCCTTGGCCGATCGCAGCCTACGCGTGGTGCTCCAGCCGCGGCCCTTGCAGTGGCCGCGAGGCAGCGCCCGCGTCACCGGCTACGTCGAGATCCCGGAAGGTGCGGCCCGCGGCCAAACGACGCTCGCGGTTCCCCAGTCCGACGCCTGGGGCTCGCTGGCGGTGTGGGTTTACGAAGATGGACAGTTGTTGGAGGATTTGTCGACTTCGGTGGGCATGGGGATTGGCATGCGGGCTTACAACTATCCCAGCGAAGCGCTGCCCGCGATCTTGATCGTCGATTCGGACGCGCCTCCGCCGGACGCCCGCGAGTTGCTCATTCAGCAGCGGACCCTCAACCCCGCGTCCCGCGGCGACGCCAATGCGCCGCGGCAACTGCCGGACGTGCAGCGTCTGCTGACGCTGCTGCCGGAAGCGGACCAGAACCGCTCCTACGGAGCCCCGAAACCGGCGCGGGCCGAGGTGGTGGACGACGTGGGCATGCTGCTGCTGATCCAGGACATGCCGCGGGTCGAATTGCTGCCGCCGAGCGCACTGCCGACACGCTGGATTGACTTCACCTGTTTCGATCTCGTCTTCATCACCCTGGCGGATGCCAAGGGCCTGGCCGCCAATCAGCCGGCCGCGTGGAAAGCCCTCTGTGACTGGGCCGCCACCGGCCCGACGCTGTGCGTCTACGACATGGAGTTGTCGGCGGAACAACTCGCGCAATTGGAGTCGCTCGTGGGATTGACGGCCGCCAGCGGTGCCACGGACTCCGCGATCGCGGACAATCCCTGGAAGACCCCCGATCCAGGTCGCGATGTCGAGGAAATCACGGCCCTGAAGGTCGTCCGACAGTCCAACTCCATGTCGCCTGAGGAGGTGAAGAGCCCACCGTCGCAGCCTCAATCCAAGGCTTCCCCGGCGTTGGACTCCAAACCGTTTGTGTATTGTGTCTTCCGCCGCGGCCGCTTGGTCGCGATGCAGACGGACTCGCCGCTGGCAGCCGACCGCTACGAAGCGGCATGGCTGTTGAACGAATTGGACGGCAAGTCCTGGATGTGGTACCAGCGTCACGGCATGTCCTGGCAGCGAGAGAACGACGATTACTGGAACTGGATCGTGCCCGGCATCGGCCGCGCGCCGGTCGGCACGTTCCTGCTGCTGATCACGGCCTTCGTCATCGTGATCGGGCCGGTCAACTACTTCTTCCTGCGCCGGCGCCGGCGTCTGTATCTGTTGCTGGTGACCGTGCCGGCGGGCGCTGGCCTGGTGACTTTGGCCTTGTTCGCATACGCCCTGCTCAGCGACGGACTGGGCGTGCGCGTGCGGGTGCGGAGTTTCACCGAAATCGACCAGCGAGCCGGGCACGCCGTGTCCTGGTCGCGGCAGTCGTATTACGCCGGCTTGGCGCCGTCCGGAGGCCTGAAGTTCCCGGAGCGGGCGGCCGTGCTCCCGATCGACCAGTACCCAGCCGAACGCCGCGATGGCCGGCTGGGGATGCAGCAGCTGGTTTGGAGCGAAGGCCAGAATCTGGTCTCCGGGTACATCGGCGCGAGATCGACGGCGCAGTTTCTGGTCGTGGAATCCGGGCCCAGTCGCCGAGGTCTGCTCGTCGTCGCCAGTCAGGCCCCCGGCGAATATCAGGCGACCAACAACCTGGCTGCAGCCATTGACACGCTGATCGTCAAGGATGACGCAGGACGCGTCCGCTGGGCCAAGGATTTGGCGATCGGACAGTCGCGGCGGCTGGAGAGCGTCGATCCTGTGGCGGCCCAGCGCGAATTGCAGGCCGCATTCGACGTTAACCGGCCCGCATTTCCTCCAGGTTATCAATCCCATTCCTACCGCGGTCTGGGCTTTTCCGGCAGGTACTACCACCGCTGGTCCAACGTGGATCGGAATCTGCCGAACCCGACGTTCGCTTCGGGCATCCTGGAACGTAGCCTTCAAGCGACGTTAGGCGGAGACGTGCGCACTTGGCCGCCGCGCAGCTACGTGGCGATCACGCGCACGTCGCCGGGCGTGCCGTTGGGGCACAAACGGGCTCGGGAAGAGGCCAGTTTCCACGTGGTTTACGGCTCATGGTGAATCGAGACTCACGGCCTCAGGCCGGCGGCGCGCAGCCGTTGGTCAGCCCAGGCTTGCTGCTCCCGCGCCAGCGGACAGGGCGGTTCTCCGGAATGATCGGCCGCTCGATCGTAGCCGTACCAATCGTAGATCGCCTGCAAAGCCTGTTGCAGGTCCAGCATCACATCCGCGTCCCCCGGCCTTCCAAATAGGGATCCATTCCAGGAAACGGATTAGGCATGATTCGATCTCCACTCCCAAACCTTGAGGACCGCCGAACAAATCATGGTCGCCTTTCGCTCCGCGAAAGGGCGTT
>CAYPGE010000147.1:0-18663 GCA_964409865.1 uncultured Pirellulaceae bacterium | reverse complement strand
TCAGGGGACGGAAACCAGTGACGGTCCCCCTCAGCAGCCGCTGACCTGGAACAACCATTCCAGGGAAACCAGAACCGCAAGTCAGCGTCTAGCCCGCCGATTCCGGCTTTTTTGTCGGCTTCGGGTCTTTTCCTTTCCTGCTCATCGGTACCCTTCGGTCGCGGAGTGCCCTTTGACAGCGGAGCCGCAGACGGGGAGAATCATCTGCACGGCCGTGAACGGAACATGATTCTGCGTCAGAGGGTTAGGTTTGTGGAGGTGTTTGCGATGCGTTCGTGCTGGGTGGCTTCGTTGACGTTTCTCTTCCTGTCGGCCTTGCCCGCGGTCGGGGACGACTGGCCGCAATGGCTGGGCCCGAAACGGGACAGCGTGTGGCGGGAAAAAGGAATGGTCGATCGCTTTCCGCAACAGGGCCTGCGCGTCCTGTGGCGTGTGCCGGTCGGATACGGGTACGCTGGGCCCGCCGTGGCCGATGGACGCGTTTTCCTGATGGATTACCAACTCCGCTCCGGCGAAGTGACCAACAATGCCGGCAGGCCGGACCGCTTGGAGGGCGCGGAACGAGTGCTGTGCCTGGACGCCGCGGATGGCAAGCTGCTCTGGAAGCACGAATACGATCGGCCCTACGCCATCTCGTTTGGCGGCGGACCGCGGTGTACGCCGACGGTCGACGGCCAATTGGTCTACACCCTGGGCGCGGAGGGCAATTTGTCCTGCTTGGAATCCCCCACCGGAAACGTTGTCTGGAGCAAGGATTTTGTCAAGGACTACGGTGCCAAGTCGCCGTTTTGGGGCGTGGCCGCGCATCCGCTGATCGATGGCGACTTGCTGTTCTGCGTGGTCGGCGGGCCCGGCAGCGTGGCCGTCGCCTTTGACAAACGCACCGGACGCGAGGTTTGGCGGTCGCTGTCGGCCGGAGAGCAGGGGTACTGCCCGCCGACCATGATCGAGTACGGCGGCCGCAAGCAACTGGTCATCTGGCACGCCGAGTCCATCAACGGGCTCGATCCTGCCAGCGGCCAAGTCTACTGGTCCGTGCCGTTGAAACCGAACTCCGGCATGGCGATCACCGCGCCCCGGCAGTTGGGTTCCTACCTGTTGGCCAGCGGCTACGGCGACGTGGCTGTGCTGTTGAAGCTGGATGACGCCAAGCCGGCGGTGGAAGTCGTGTGGCGCGGCAAGGCCCGCAGCGCGGTCTACTGCTGCAACAGCACGCCATTCCTGGAAGACGGCACGATCTACGGTTGCGACATCAGCACCGGGGCGCTGATGGGCGTGCGGATGTCGGACGGCGAGCGGTTGTGGCAGACCGTCGAACCGACGTTGGGTGGCGGGCGCCGAGGCCGCTACGGCACGGCCTTCATCGTCAAGCACGAAGACCGCTTCTTTCTGTTCAGCGAAACGGGCGACTTGATCTTGGCCAAGTTATCGCCGCAGGGGTACACGGAATTGAGTCGCTTTCACGTGCTGGAGCCGACCAGTCCTACGTTCGGCCGCACGCTCGTGTGGAGCCACCCGGCGTTTGCGGACAAGTCCATGTTCGCCCGCAACGACCAGGAACTGGTCCGCGTCAGCCTGGCGGCGGAGTAACGTAGACGCGTCGCTCCGAGGCTGTAAACACTCCGGTCTAGGAGATCAGCCCATGACTACGGTTCTGTCGCCGGCCCCACGCGGGCCGTCCGTCGAAGAGGTGCCCGAACTCCGCGCCGGCGACCGCTTGAGCCGCCTGGAGCGGCAGCGGACTGGCTAGCAAGCACCCGTGCGGGTTTCCGGATGAAAAGAGATCCGGCTGTTTGGAAGAGCCGGGCTTGCGTTGGATTTGTGCCTCCCATGTTCAGCCGGCAAGACGTGATTGTAGAAGTCCCGCGAGACGACCTGGACGAAGCCCTGCAACTGATCGCTCAGCGCCGTGAGTACCTGAGCCGCGGATACGTAAGTCGTGAGCACTTCAGAATTCGCAGCCAGCCGGTCTGGCCGACGATCGTCTCCTGCTTGCGCGACCTCGCGACCGCTGGCGGGATGATCGCCTTGTGGCTGGCGATCGCGTTGGTCTGGAGCTATGCCGCAGGTGAATCAACATGGGACGATCTTCGACCGTGGTGTGTCATCTTGCTGGTCGCGGCTGCCCCGTATGCCGGATTTCGACTGTGGTCGGTTTTTCGAAGGCGACGCTGGGGGAATTCTTGACCGGGCACTTTCGGGTGTCAGTAGGTGAGTAATAGCCGATCAGCCACGACCTCTCGTTCGAGTGACCGTCCACCCATCTGGAACCGTTTCAACATGGAACGTCCGCAATTCACCAACACTTCTCGCTCGAAGAGACCTTCCGGAATCGGAATGTCGCAGACCAGGTTACCCGATTTCTTCGTCCCGTCGATGCTTAGCGCGACGTAGACGCCACGCGCCTTGCATCGGGCGATTGCATCAAAGAGTTCTTCCAACACGAATGCCTGTGACC
Source organism: uncultured Pirellulaceae bacterium (assembly GCA_964409865.1). Lineage (GTDB taxonomy): Bacteria > Planctomycetota > Planctomycetia > Pirellulales > Pirellulaceae > Anammoximicrobium. Next base: position 16,205 of record CAYPGE010000147.1, on the reverse strand, counting down.
CATACAGAATGCTCTGGCTGTGGGCGTAGGGGGGGTCACAATAAACGAGGTCGCCTCGCTTGGCCATCGCCAAGGATTCGCGGTAATCCATTAGCAGAAATCGCGTTCCCCGCGTACGCCTGCCCCACACGTCCACCCTGTGCGAGAACGCTTCAGGTGGAATCGGCTTGTGGACGCCGCAAGGCGTGGACATGAATCCGTCAGCTTGGCGAAAACGCACGACGCCGCCATAGCATGAGCGGCAGAGGAAAAGCAAGTCGGCGCCGTTGGGGTTGGCGTTGTACGCTGCCTTGATCCGCTCGTACTCCTCCACTTTTGCTCCGCTCACCAGGGCGTGCCATCTTTCGGCGTACCAACGTTTCAACGTTTCCGGGGCGTCACGCAGTGTCTGCCAAATCTCCATCAGGGGCCTGAACACATCCGAACCGACCGCCTTGGCAGGAGCCAGTGTTCCCAAGACGCCGCCGCCACCAAGGAACGGCTCGAAATACGTACCGAGTTTCTGCGGGAAGTACGAAACAATCTCGTGGGCAGAACGTTGTTTGTTCCCAATCCACTTGAGGAGTTGCGGCTTGAACGGGAGAACGCGGCGACATTCGTCCTGCCCGAACAGGAGGAGCTGCATCTCAGTATCCTTTCCAAACAGAGTCCGACAAACACGCCGAGTCTAGTCCACCCAGCATCTTATCGAAAGGCCACCAACCGTCAATATGCAGTTTTTGAATATCGTGTCATTGAACGCCAAATACGGTCATGGAAAAGAGCATTCACAGCCCCGAACAGACCACGCTCCAGCGGCTCCTGCGGCAGATTCGGCGCGGGGCAGGCCTCCGACAAGAAGATCTGGCACAGCTCTTGGGCAAGCCGCAGTCCTTTGTCAGCAATTACGAACGGGGCGAGCGGCGACTGGATCTGTTGGAGCTTCGTCAGATCTGTCAAGCGGTGGGCATCCCTTTGATTGACCTTGTGCAGCGTTTTGAGGAGTCTCTGAGATGAAGCCCAATGACAGATTCGTCGATTTGGGAAAGGAGTTCTGGGCTAATGTCCGCCTAATAAGCCAGCAAGTGGGATATGTTGATCGACGGAAATCAAAAAAAACCGCCGACGGACATCATCAGTCAGGGAAGGAGGGGCTGATCCGAGTTCCAACACTGCCGGAAATCGCGTCTGCCTTGAAGGGAGTGGGCCTCGGCACGTCACACGTCTTGCGGGCGCGAACCCACCACGCCACGAGCCTCGGGAACCTTCTCGCCGATTACTTCGCCTACCGCGCTCGCGTGCTGAACGAATTCGTCGAGCGTCAGCTTGTGGACAAGCAGAAGGCACAGACCCTGTTCGAGCAGCTCCGTAGCAGGCTTTATCCAAAATGCCCATTGCCCATGAACAAACAGAAGGGCAAGAAAAAGGGGCCTGCCTTCTTCACCGGCATCATCAACATGCTTATCGAGTCCAACTCGCAGGGGTTGCCGTGCGACTATGATCCACGTGAACTGATCAGCGTAACGAAGGATAACCAGCCGTTCCGCACGCTGGCACGACGCGTCGATGGAGCGTTTCCGAGTCCAGTCAATCCGGTCGCCGTCTGGGAGATCAAAGAGTACTACAATACCAAGACCTTTGGCAGCCGCGTCGCCGATGGCGTTTACGAGTCCCTACTTGACGGAATGGAACTCCAGGAATTGCGTGAGCAGGGCATTCATGTACGGCATTACCTCATGGTGGACGATCATTTCACGTGGTGGGACTGCGGCCGATCGTACCTGTGCAGAATCATTGACATGCTTCATATGGGGTATGCCGATGAGGTGCTTTTCGGCCGCGAGGTGATGGATCGTCTGCCAGCACTCGTCCAAGAATGGGTTAGCCTCGTCCGGTCACGATCCTCGATTGCACCCCCAACACGCCAGCCAAGAGCGACGGAGATTCGTCGGCGTCTGCGAGGCAAAGTCACGTGAGGCTCGCAATAAGTTCCAAAATGGACTGATTGCGGGCGGCAGGAGTGCCGCTTGGGGGCGGCGTTCTTACGTCGGGGAGAACGGACATCGTTGACGCGTCTCTTCGCGATGCGATTCCGCTCGCGGAGCGAGCGGCCTACGGTGGCCGCGTCCGCATGACTTGCCACAATTGCTGCAGGCGGCCGACGCGGTCGCGGGGGAGGCCGCCGCTGGAGTAGGCCGCACAGCAGTACAGATCCGCCAGGTTGCCCGCTTCGCGACCCACCAGCGCTTCGCAAGCGGCCAGGGAACCCGCAAACTCGTGCGGCGTCTGCTCCTGACCGCGCGCACAGCCGTGCTCGCGGCCCCAGGCCTCCAACGCCTGAAAGCTGTACGCCACCAGGTCGCGCGGCGGCCAGCGCAGGGCGTCGCCAGTGGCGAACGGGTCGGGGAAATCCGCGAACGGCCGCGGCGGCGCAACGGCCAGGGCGGCCGCTTCTTCGCCTGCCGGTTCCGCTCGGCGGACACCGAACCAGCGGTCCCAGAACTCCCGAATCGCATCCCAGAAGTTCCGCAACGCCTCCAGTACCCGCTCGCGGTTCCGCCAGATCAAATAACCCGCGATCGCGATGAAGATCAGGTTGTACAGCCACTTGAGCCCAAAAGGAATCAATCCCAACAGGCTGTTGAAGATCTCGGACGGCTTGGGCAGCCAGGAGGAAGGCGCGGAAGGGGCTTCGCTGGGACTGACTTCCGACTCGAAGGGGTTGTCCTTGGCGGCGGACTCTGGCGAGCCGGCGTCGCTGGGCGAATCCGTGGGCTTCTGCTCGGACGAAGACGGTGAACCGGCGCCGTCGCCGGGCGAACTCGGCGGTTGGTCCTGCGAACGCGAATCCGGGCCGGTCGGGCTCTTGCCGTTCTGACCGGACTGACCATCTTGTCGGCCGCTCTTCGAGGGAGACGACGGTTGCCCCGATTCAGCTTGCCCCTGCTTCGGGCCGTCCGCCGTCCGCTGGCCTTGTTCCTTTCCCTCGCCTTGGCCGCCAGGTGGCTGTTTGTCACCTCCTTGCGAACCCGATGACTGTTTGCCGGACTTTCCCTCACCGGACTTTCCCTCGCCAGCCGATTGCCCACCGCCCGATTGCCCGCCGGACTGCTGTCCGCCAGATTGCTTTCCATCCCCGTGTCTGCCGCCCGGCGACTTCCCCGTTCCCTGTTCGTCCTTCGCCTGTCCCTGGCCGCTGCGGCCCTTTGAGTCCTGTCCGCCCGGACGGCCTTCCTGGTCCTGCTGGGCGGGCGCACTCGCCGGAGCCTGACGGCGCGGATCCTTCGCTCCTTCCTCGCCCCAGCCGAAGCGAGAAGCCTCCTGGTTGCTGGGCGAGCTGATTTGGATCGGCACTTGGGTAATGGAGTACTCCGGGCTGGGCCGCGGCAGGAGCCAGCAGACGAACATCAGCGCCACGATCATCACGCTGCCGACGCTCAGCCACACCCCCGCCATTTCCAGCGGCATTTCCAATCGCCGCTGGCGCAAGTACCGCCGCAGCCCCAGAAAGCTGGTCGTCATCAGCAGGCCCAAGCCGCTGGCGGTGTAGACGCACAGCAGCTTGAAGACGTAGCGGCGAGCATCCACCTCGGAAGCCGGGATGAACCGTTGACCGATCCCGAACAAGGGCAGTGCGGCCAGCGAGAAGTAGATCACCCACACGCCCGGAGCGTGCGGTCGTTTGCGGTATTCGACAAAGCGTTGCCACCAGGTTTTCGGCGCGGGCGGCAGCTGTCGAGAGGTCGTCGCCTCCAGGTCGTGTGCGGCCGTGGACGGGCCGGCCGCCGGCGAATCCTGCGAGCCCTCCATACCCACCGTCTGCAACAAGCCCTCGCCGGACGCATCCTCCTGCTCGTCGATCACCGTGCAGTCCCACGTCAACTTGTCGGCGCACCACCAGACGATGCCGAGCATGATGATGTTCAGCAGCGTCGAGGAAGACGTGAATCTGCCGAGGACCAACAGCATGGCCAGCGCCAGCGGGACGGCGTACATCATCGAGTATTCCCGTCCCTCCTCGATCGAGATGCGGGCGATCAGCACCGCGGCAAACACGAAGAGGGCGAAAATGTACTCCATGCGTCCCGCATAGCCGCCGTGGTAGAAGACGGCAATCAAGAAATACACGAGACTCCCGACCAGCGTCATGATCAGCGCCGGACTGATGGCGATCACCAGGTAGTCGGTCAGCGTCTTCTGCAGGCGGGCCATAGGTCAAACGTTCCACTTTCCCAGCTCACATCGAGCGGCAGGGGGACCTCCTGAATCTTAGCAACAAGTTGTTGCCGGTCAAGAACTTGAGTTCAATCGACGCCCGCCAGGCCGTGCCGGAAACGTTCGACGGTTTCCAGCGGGCTGAGGTTAAACACCGCTCGTCCTTCCGTCGTCCACTGGCGGCCGTCGAACAGGAACACGGCGGTAGCGGCGCGGGGCACATCGGCGTTAGGGTTGTCCTCCATGCCGCCTTCCTCGATCGCTCGAAACTGAACCGCGACGCCGACGAAGGCCCGCAGCTGCCCTGTGCCGGGCTCGGTGGCAAACACGGCTTCGTCTTCGAAGTGGCAGTCTTCCCATGCCAGGCCGCGCGGTTTGCCCAGCCGCGAGGCGCAATTCAGGAATCGCAGTTCCAGCACCTCGCGCCGCAGGTGAAACAACTGGCGGGCCCGCTCCAACCGATACGCGGAGCGTCCGCGACGCGACCGCAGCGCCAGCAACGCGACGATCGAAACGCCGACGATCAACAGGCTGCCGACAGTCCACCAGAAGGCCGTCATGAACTTCATTCCTTTTCATGGAACAGGCGGCTGGATGCGGCCGTACACGTAGATATCCTCGTTCAGGCGTTCGACGATGGGCGTCTGCAGCCAGCGGGCTTGCGACATCTGTTCCACGCCCAGGCCGCCCACGGGTGACACCGCATCGGTGCCGCCCGCGAGCTTGGGGGCGATAAACACGTGGACTTCGTCCAGTTCACCGGCATCGAACAGGCTGCCCAGCAGCCGGCCGCCGCCTTCGACCAGAACGTTGGTCATCCGCCGCCGGCCGAGTTCGTCCAACAGCAGCAGCAATCGCTGTGACGCATCGTCCGCCGCGCCCGTCCAGATTTCACAGCCGGCGTCGCTCAGACGACGGCAATCGGCGGCGGTCGCGGCAGGCCCCACGGCGAGGAGCACGGGAACGTCGCGGGCGGTCCGCACGAGTTGGCTGTCCGGCGCGAGGCGCGCCTGGCTGTCCACGACAATCCGGACGGCGACGCGCGGACCGGGCGGCCGCGCTGTCAGCAGCGGGTCATCCAGTTCCGCTGTCCGCCGTCCGACCAGAATCGCGTCGACGCGGCCGCGCAACTGATGGACGCGACGGCGAGAGGCCGTGCCGGAGATCCACCGGCTGCTGCCGGTCCGCGTGGCGAGCTTGCCGTCCAGCGTCATCGCCCACTTGGCCAGCATCCACGGCCGTCCGCGGCGAATCAGCTTCAGGTACGGAGCGTTCAACTGCTGCGCTTCCTGTTCCAGCAGCCCCAGCTCCACCTGGATCCCCGCTTGCCGCAGTTCCGCGATGCCGCGTCCGGCCACTTCGGGAAACGGGTCGACCTGCGCCACCACGACGCGGCGGACCGCGGAGCGGATCAGGGCCTGGGTGCAGGGCGGCGTCTTGCCGTGATGGCAGCACGGTTCGAGCGTGACGTACAACGTCGCCCCCGCGGCGGCCGGTCCGGCGGCGGCGAGGGCTTCGATTTCGGCGTGGGGACCACCGAACCGCGTATGCCAGCCTTCGCCGACGATCCGCTCGCCCTGAGCGATCACGCAGCCGACCAGCGGATTCGGCTCGACGGCTCCCTGGCCGCGGACCGCCAGTTCCACGGCGCGGGCCATCCAGCGACGGTCCCAATCGACGGTAGGCATGGCGGCCTCGAATTTCACTCCATTCCGGGCACCCAGATACTGGGTTTGGATGATCCTGCGGGGGGCGCGGCCGGCTGGTCGGGGGTCCAGATGCCTCCGCCCGCCGGCGCGGCCGCAGTTCCCCCGCCCGCCGCCTGGGGAGGGGCCGCCGGTCTGCCGTCCGGCGTGATGGCCCCGATCTGCGTCAACCAGGCGTACAGAGCTTGGGCCACGCCCGGCTCTCGGCCGTGCTGCGTCTGCAGCTGCAGCATGATCTGTTGACACTCTTGGGGCTCGCCGCGGAGGCGGCGCAGCTCGAGTTCTTGCAGCAGGTACCTGGCAGGAGACTGCTTGGCCTCGATCGCCTCCTGCTGAGCCCGGTGGATCCACTCCAGGGCGTCGTCGGCGTTGCGGGCGAAGGCGTACAGCGAATGGCAGATCTCGGCCTGGTTCAGTCCCGTCTTCAAACTGGGCCGCCGGAGAATCTCCACAGCCATCCGCCGCACCGCGCGTGTCGCGCGGTACAGCATGGCCAGCATGTAGATGCTGGTCAATTGGTCGTCGCTCAGTTTCTCGGCGGGCACCAGATGGATGCGGGGCAGCGTCACCCGGCGGTCTTCCAGGACGGCCGGGTCGAGATCCTGCCGCAACGGCAAACCGAGCTTGGCGCGAAGTTCGTTGAAGTCGAATTCCATGTTGCCTTGCTCTGCGGCCAGTTCGAGCAGCAGGATCGCGGCCAGCAGGCGGACGCGGTACTGCGGATCGGCCGCGACCTCCGCCGGGCGCTTCCCGTCCAGTTCCGGCAGCGGCGTGTCCGGCCAGACGTTCAAATGGATGTCGCGGCGTTTCTGCTCGATCAGCGCGTTGCGTTGGGCGGCGGTGACGTCGTTGGGGACTCGCCACCGCCACGTCAGGGCGGCGGACGAGGCGGGCACTTCGCCGACCTGCTCTTCCTTGCGAAGTTCGCCGCCGAACTCCGCCAGCAGTTGGCGCACACTTTCCATCTTGGCTTCGATGTCCGGCGTCTTGGTCGTGACGAATTCCAGGCGGGCCTCGCGGTCGGTCTCGCGTCCGAACAAGTACATTTCGCCCAGGATCGCAGGCACCTGGTCGAAGGTCAGGCCTTCGCCACTGTGGGGCAGGGCCCGGTCCAACAGCCAGAAGGCGGCCTTGGGCGGCGGCGATTCGTCGCTGCCCAGCGAGGACAGGTCGCCGGAGATGCGGTCGACGTGCTTTTCGGACAACAGCCGTTCCAGCACGCGGTCGGTGTCGAGGACGGCGTAGGTCTGCGTGACCTCCGGCAACACGGGGTGTTCGGCGGCCGACAGCAGTTGGGCCAGCGCTTCTGCCTCGACCGCGTCGTCCAGGTCTTCGCCGGCCAGGGCCGCGTAACGGTGCCAGGCGTCGGCGGCCACCGCCGTCTGGGCGAGATTGCCGGCCAGGACCGCGATGTTCCGCCACACCCGGGGCTCGTTGGGCAGTTCCTCGGCCAGGGCTTGAAACCGCTGCAGCGCCTCGGACCACGCGCCTCGCTCGGCAACCTCCAGCGCCGCCTGGCAGGCGTCTCGCCAGAGTGCCTCGGGCGGCGGTGGGCTCAGGTCCCAGTCCTGCTTGAGCAGCAGCGGCACGCCCGGGGAGCCGTCCAGCCGCATCAGCAACTGGCGCGGACCGGAGTCGCCTTCCGGCAGCATGTCCACCATGCGGCCCAGGTGCGCGCGAGCGGCGATCACGTCGCCCGTTTGGACCAACAGGTGGGCGACGGCGCCGATGGCTTCGTAGACGATTTCATGGATCTCTTCGGCCGGGTCCGCCAGGGCCCGCTGCAGCCTGGCCACCGCGAGGTCGCGATCGGCCCCCGCCGCGGCCGCGATCGCGGACAGCGCGCAAGCGACGGGATTGTCGGGATGGGCCTGCAAGAATTCCTGGGCCGTCTTGGCAACGCCCTCCAGGTCCTGCATCTGCAACTGGGTCATCCCCTTGAGGGCCAGCAAGCAGGCGCGGCTTCCCTTCAACTCCAGTTGCCGATTCAGCAGGCTCATGGCTCCCGCCCGTTGGCCGCCCTTCAGGGCCTCGACGATCTTGTTCAGGTCTCCCAACAAATCCTTCGCGCAGGGGCAGTACTTGATCTTCTTCGGCATCCCGCCCAGGCAGGAGTGGTAGGCGTCCAAAGCCATGATAGGGTCTCGCTTTCCGCTTCGGTTTCGGTGGCTCTCAGGCCGTCACAGGGGCCGCGTCGCAACGCAACCGACGGCGGCCGGATACAGGTTGTGCAATGTACCAGATTCCCGCCGCGCAGGCGAGCGGTGGGCGGACCAAGCCCAAGGGTGCTTGCAATTCCCCGGAACAGGCGTATCTTGGTAGGCTGTGAAAATGCCGTGAATAGTTCCCGAAAGAGGGGCGAGCGTACTCGGCGCATGAGCGAGATCCTATTTCACTACCAGAAGGTGGACCCCACAACCTGGGTCTACCTCTCGTCGCTCTTGATGATCGGGCTGTACTTCAAGTTCGGCCGCTTTTGGAGCGTGCGCAATCTGGACCTGATCCTGTTGATTCTGTTGGCCCCGGGACTGCTGATCGCCCAGTACGGCAGCGAAATGCGGGCCAGCGCCAGGCGTGTGGCGGCCTGGGAGGCGGATCATGGGGAGGCCGATCGGGAGGAACCGGCGACGGGAGCCGACCCGGCTTCGGCCGAGTCCGAAGCGCTGATGCCGCTCTCCGAGCCGCAGCCCTCGCCCGCGGGCGCCATGCCGGAAGAATCGCCGCCGACCCTGGCCGAGCAGGCCGCTCGTGCGGCCGTGCCTGCGAAGGAAGACGGCGGCCAGCCGCCATCGCCGGCGGGCTCGTCCGCTTCGACAGACGCACTGCTGGCGAGCGTTCGCATCGAGCGACTGGGGTTCCTCTGGCTGTACGCCGTCGCTGCGGTTTGGCTGGTTCGCCTGCTGCTGGATCCCACCATGGTCCGCAGGCCGTTGCTGGAGCCCAACCTGACGACCGGCGGTCTGATTTTCATCGGGGTCTCGCTGTTCGTATTCCTGATGGCCAACGTCTGGGCCAGCCAGACGTTCCAGGCCCGGCCGACGGAGAGGCCCACCGGGCTGGAGCCGCTGGTGGCACAGGAAAACGGAACCGGCGAGGAGGATGTCGCACGCCGCGGGCCAGGTTACGCGCTGCTGAACCTGGTTCCCAGCATCCCCACGATGCCGCTGGTCCCGGAGGGGGTCACGGGCAGTCCTCAGCAGCGCACCTATGCGATCGCCGCCAAGCTGATCGCCGTGCTGTGCCATTTGGCGGTGGTGCTGGGCATCGTGGCCATCGGCTACTGGCATTTCGGCAACACGAAGACCGGCGCCGGCGTGGCCGCGTTGTACCTGATGCTGCCCTACACGGCCCAGATGACGGGCTACATCGACCACGTGATCCCGGCGGCGCTGCTGGTCTGGGCGATCCTCTGTTACCGCCGCCCGCTGACTTCCGGGATGCTGCTGGGCGTAGCGACCGGTTTGGTCTATTACCCGCTGTTTCTGCTGCCCTTGTGGGTCAGTTTCTATTGGCGACGAGGGCTGATGCGGTTCGCGATCGGCGTGTTGGCCACGCTGGTGGCGATGGCCATCGGGTTGGCCTTGATTCCGCACGCCTCCTACTGGCAGAACCTGCAGCAGATGTTTGGGCTGTGGCCACCGCAGATGGAAGGCTTGCAGGGCATCTGGGGGCTGGGCTGGAACCCCGTGTACCGGATTCCGGTACTGGCCGCTTTCGTCGCGCTCAGCGGCACGTTGGCGTTGTGGCCTCCGCAGAAAAACCTCGGCACCCTGCTCAGCTGCTCGGCGGCGGTCATGGTCGCCATGCAGTTCTGGCACGGCTACGGAGGCGGGCTGTACATCGGCTGGTACCTGCCCCTGACGTTGCTGACCGTATTCCGACCCAACCTGGAAGACCGCGTGGCGCTGGCCGTGCTGGGCGAAGGCTGGAGCCGGCGGCGCGCGCCCCGCCTGTTGAACGGCTACAAGGCGGCGTGAGGGGGATGCGGGTTTCGAGATGCGAGATGCGGGTTTCGGGATACGGATTTCGGGATGCGCGTCACGGGGCTGGCCGAGGGAGTCGGCGCGGTCAACGCTCTCGTATCGTCCCCTTCGCGGCGGCGACAGGGTTGCGAGCTGTCTTTGTCTCGCATCCCGTATCTCGTGACCCGCATCCCGTATCTCGTGACCCGCATCCCGTGACCGAGGGTTATTGCTGCGAGCTGTCGTAGCCGGTCTGCAGGAATTCCTCTTCTTCCTGGATGATGATCCGCGGCGTGACCATCATCATCAGACTTTGGGCATCGCGGCCGATACCGATGTTTCTGAACAGGCGGTTGATGTAGGGAATCTTGCTCAGCATCGGCACGCCGCGTTCGGTGCGGCCTTCGCTCAACCGCTTGATGCCGCCCAGGAGCACCGTGCCGCCGTCCGGCACACTGACGGTGGTGGACACGGTCGTGAAATTGAACGTCGGCAGCTGCACCGTGGTGCCCTCGACGATGCGCTGCTGGTTGTTGGTGACGTTTTCGGATTCGTTGGTCGGGTCCGCCACCGTCGTCCCGGAATCGGACGAGACCCGGCCGCTGAAGGTAAAGGTGTCCACGGCGCCGATCGTGCTGAAGAAGGGAACCAGCGTCAGACGCACGAACCGCCGGTCGGGCGAGACCACGGCCTGGACGCTGAGCGTGGTGCCTTCATTCAGCACCACGACCACCGGCTGCTGGGCGGCGGCAAAATCTCCGACCACCGGGACGATGCTGGTCACGAAGGGCCGCTGGGAGTTGTCCATCACGATTCCCATCTGGCCGTTGAACAGCGTCACTTTGGGAGCCTGCAGGACGTTCGTGCGACGGTCGCCTTGCGCGGCTTGGAGCAGGAAGAACACCTCGATGTCGCTGAGGATCGCGAACCCGAAATTGGCTGCCGTGGCGGCGTCGAACCCGCCGAACTGTGGAACCGCGGAGCCGAACATGTCCTGGGTATAGGCATAATCAAAATCGGCGGTCGGCAACCCGGTGCTATCCAAGCCGAACGCCATACTGGGACCGGTGTTGTCGGGAAGGATCGGGTTCTGGCCCGCCACCTGATTGGTGTTGTCGTCGACCTCGAAGTCGAAGTCGATGCCGATCCGTTCGTAGAAAGAATCGTTGAGGGTGATGAAGCGGACTTCGATGGTGACCTGCAAGTCCTGCAGGCGGCGCAGCTGGTCCAGCAGGTCGGCGATCTGCTCGTGGACTTCCTGCGTCTGGCTGACGACCAGGCTGAGGTTGGTCGGGAAGCCTTCGATCGAGCCCGGCCCGCCTACCGTGTCCCAGGACTGGGGGGCGATCGTGGACGTGATCAAGTCGATCAAGGTGTCGAAATCCGCCATACTGGCGCCACCCATGCTGCCGGGGGCGTAGCCCAGCGGCTGCGGCGAGCGCGAGGTGACGCCCGGCAACATGCCGGAGGTGCTCATCTGCGCCAAGACGGAGGCGTTGGCCGGGGCCTGCGGATCCGCTTCGTTGGCGGACAACGTCAAGGGCACGGTTTGCGACGCACCCATGCTACGGTTCGTTCCGGTGGCGTTGATCGCTTCCCGGATGGCCCCGGGCAGGCCGATGTTATAACTGGGAATAAAGTTCGGAATGGGGATCACCAGGTCCGCGACGTTGTACACCCGCGGATAGACGTTGGCATCGCGCGTTTGTCCGCTGGTCACCCGCAACACCTCGTTCTGGATCACGTAGCTCAGGTGCAGCGGCTCCAGGATCAGGTTCAGAGCGCTGCGCAGCGAGATCGGCTGCGTCAGGTTGATGCTTACCGCCTCGTCGGTCGTGATGCCCTCGGCGTGCAGGCCTTGCGGATCCAGGAACACGTTGACGCCGGCCAGCCGGCCCAATGTTTCCACGACCTCCGACAGCGGACGGTTTTCAAACTTGACGTCCACCTCGGTCTTGAGCGCTTTCTGGATTTCCATCTCGGCGGGGGTCAAGCGGGACCGCTGCTCGCGAAGCCAATCGCCGCGCGTCAGGGACAACTTGGTCCAATCCTTGACGTCCCCGAACACCAGGGGACGGCGGTCGTCGAAAGGAACTCCCGATTCCTCGACGGCGGTCATCGTATCATAGAAACCCTTTTCCTTGTTGTCCCGGATGGCATTCTGCTCCTGCACCCGCCAGGCGAACTTGCTGGTCAGCAGCATGCTGCGGACCACCTCGGATTCCGGCTCCAACTCGCGAGCCTGTTTGGCGATCACCTCGGCCTCGGAGAACCGTTGCTCGTCAATCAGGTCGTTGAACTGTTCCACCAACTCGGCCAGCTTGTTTTGTTTGTCGAGCTTGTCCTGTTTTCCGCGTTCAATCTCCTCCGTGGCGGACTGGTTGCGCTCCTTCAGTTCGATGTCCCCCAGGTTGAGTTCGATGTAGCCTTCGGTCTCGCGGATACTGCGGTCGACCAGATTCAGCATTTGCCGCCTCAAGGTCGGATCCAGCGTGTCCTGCTCGACTTGCTCGCGGAGCCGCTGCAGTCGCGTCAAGGCCCCGCGCGGATCGGTCTGCCGCATCTTCTCGGCGGCGCTTTGTTCGCGGGTGATGTCGCGGAACAGTTTGTCGCGCAACAGCCGCTGCTCGGCGTCCACCTGTTCCAGCGCCGATCCGCCCATTCCCGCCGCCGGCGCGGCCGACGCGGCGACGCGGAGGAGGGTGAGTTTGTCACGGAGCGACTGGCGGGTCGCCGGGTCCAATTCCGCTTCGTGTTTCCAGGCTTCGGAGAACAACTGCAGGGCCGCAGGGCGGTCTTGCCGTTCCAACGCCGCCAGACCTTGCCGATACAGCTCCTGGCCCTGGCCGCCGGCTGGCGGGCCCGCGGCGTCGGCCGGCCGCCCTAGCGCTTGGGCCGACTGGGTCCGCGAGCGGTCTTGCGCCGGATCGTACAGCCCTTGCCGGACCGGGTACGGATTGCCCGCGACCGTACCGGGGTCGTACGCCGGGACGACGCCCGACGGCCCCGTCGCCGCGGCGGGGGCTCGCCGGCTGAGTGCACTTTGAATCTCCATCAGCAGGTGTTCGGGCCGTGGCTCATTCGGGCCATACGCTTCGTCCGGAACCTGCAGCGTTCGGGCGCGTTCGGCCAACTGCCATGCGCCCTGAGCGTCGCCGCGGTCCAGGGCGGACCGGGCCAAGGCCAGCAGGCGCAACGCTTCCTCGTGGGCGGCCAGACCGGCGACCGGAATCGACGGCAGTCGCCGGGGTTCGCCCGGCGAGCCGGCGGCCGGCGACGGCTCGTAAGGCGCGGGGGACAGGCTGCCGGCGCGGAGCGGAGCGGGCATGGCCGCGACGTCCTGGGGACGATCGACCAAGGTGTTGCGGAAAGCGCTGGAATGCAAGTCGGCGGCGGTGCCCGTGGCGGGCGATGGCCAGGCCGCGAGTCGTTCCGCTGCAAAATCGTCCGGCTTCGGCGCCGCCGGCCCAAGCGGAGCGGGGCTGGCCGCGACGAGCCTCTCCGGCGCGACGCCGGCTCGCCGCAACTCGTCTGCCAAGGCGGCCGGCGAGTACTCGCCCGGCGCGAAGGCCGCGTTTAGGCCGATCGCCTTCTGACACCAGGCCGTGGCGCCCGTGAGGTCGCCTTGCTGGAGCGCCAACCGGCCTTTTTCCACCAAGGCTTTGGCTCGGGATTTGGCATCGTCCGTCAGCGTGTCCAGCGCCCCAGCGCCGTTGCCCGACGGAGCGGTGTCGGCCCGCGGCGCAACGGTACTCGGCGGATTGCGCCCGCTGAGCGTGGGCGAGAAGCGTTCGCTGGGACGGTTGCGGTCGTCCCGTGTCCGGGCCGCCTGCAGTTCGTGCAGCGCCTGTCGCGCCTTGGCGGGAGTGTCCTGGAACTTCTCGTACAACGGGTCGTACTTGACGGGCAGACGTTCCGCTCTGGACAGCAGTCGCTCGGCTGCCTCCAAGTCCCCGCGGCTCATCGCTTGCCGCGCCTCCTGGACGAGCCGGTCGGCCTCTTGCCGGTCGCGGGACGCCGCTGCCGGAGTCGCCTGGGCGAGCGCCAACGCGGCGGCGGCCAAGGCCCCCGTCACCGGCGGATGGACCGCCCGACACGGAATGGCCGGAAGGACGAACCATGCGGTCAAGCAGCCAACGATGCAGCACGCGGTCGCTTTCAAGTTGCTTCTCCTTAACTACGACAAGCGCACGAACCAAATCCTCTCGCCATCGCGATCGTACGCGTCCTGGTCCCCGAGCGCAGCCGCCTCCTGGGCGTCCGCGCCGAATGGCACGTGAGAACTCACGTCAAGATGAGACAGTGCGAAGGCGGATTCCGCGACCTCGCGACGGATCACCGCGCGAGGGTGGTGATACCCTTCGCTGGGCATCTTGGTTATCGACGCGACGGGTTAATTACTGATCCCGGAAAACCGGGTCAAGGTCAATCGTTCGAGTTCGGAGAAAAAATCGCCGCAAATCCTTCCCTGGGCCGGAGCGGCGGGACGGCGAAACGCCGCTCACGCCCCTCGGGATTCGGTCTCCGGCTCTTGACACGGACCGGCGCGAATGCGAAACATGGAGGCAAACCCATCATTCACGACAAACCCGGAGGACTGCACAGATGTCACGAAACCCCTGGACACGACGAGACATGCTCAAGGCGAGTGCGGCACTAGCGGTGCCAGCGTTGGTGCCGGCGCACGCGCTGGGATTGGACGGCTCGGCGCCGGCGAGCGAGACGGTGCGCGTCGGCGTCATCGGCTGCGGCGGACGATCGCGACTCATCCGGGAAGGGGCCGACGTCAAGGGGTTCCGCGTAGTGGCGGCCTGCGACTGCGAGATCGCCAAAGCCGAAAGGTACGTCAAGGAATTGTCCGGCGGCGAAAAATGGGGCGTCTACGAAGACTTCCAGAAGATGATCGACGACGAGAAGCTGGACGCCGTGATGGTCGAGACCACGACCCACGCCCGCGGCTGGATCACGATCAAGGCCATGCAAGCAGGGATGGACGTGTACATCGAAAAACCCATGTGCCTGACCATCGCCGAAGGCCGGGCCATGGTCAAGGCGGCCCGGAAGCTGAACCGCGTCACCCAGGTCGGCACCCAGCAGCGGTCGATGCCGATCAACAACTGGGCCAGCGATTTGGTGAAGAACGGAGCGATCGGCAAGATCAAGACGGTGCTGGCACCCAACTTCGTGAGCCCGTTCCGCTGGACCAAAACCTCGTCCGCCGACGTCCAAGGGCCGGTCGACAAGTGGTGGGACATCTGGACGAACCAGGCCGAATTGCGGCCCTACAGCCCGGAGATCCACCACGGCTGGGCGCGATGGTGGGACTACGACGGCGGCGGCCTGTGCTTCGGCGTGACCGGCTGGGGCACCCACTCGTACGACCAGATCAACCGCGCCCTGGGCACGGATGACACGGGGCCGCTGGAGGTACTGTTGGAGGAGCCCGTCGATCCCGACAGCGACACGTACAAGACCGTGGCCGGCGCGACCGTCGGCGGGACCGTCATTGGCGAGACGGGCGACATCGACACCGGCACCGACTATCACGGCATGGCTCGGCTGAGGGGCCCGCGAGCCAAGGTGACGATGAAGTTCGCTAGCGGCACCGAGTTGCGGCTGCACCTGGACGGCAACCGTGGTCCCGGCCTGGGCGCGATTTTCATCGGCGAACAAGGAAAGATCGAAATCAACCGCAACAAACTCGCTAGCAATCCCAAGGAAATCGTGCGGGCCCCGGAAAACCCCGGCCCGAACCGGCGGCCGGAAACGGCCTACCATATCGAGAATTGGATCGAGTGCATCAAGAGCCGCCAGCCGTGCAATGCCGATATCGAAATCGGCCTGCGCGCCACGACCCTCTGCTACCTGGTCAACATCGTCCGCGAGGTCGGCCACGCCGGCGAGACCTTGAAGTGGGATCCGGTGGCGGAGCGGTTCACGAACTGCGATGAGGCCAATGCCCTCCTTGACCGGACTCGCCGCCAAGGCTACGAACTGCCAGCGGTCTGAGCGGGCTTCGGTAGCAGCCCGGCTTTTGGAAAAAAAGCCGGGCTTGACAGTCGTCGTACCATGAGTTCCTGGCCCGTTCATCCCGCTGCGTTGAGTCCCGCCCAGTTGTTGGAAGTCTGCGACGTCCGCCGCACTCGCCGCCGCGGACCGGGCGGCCAGCACCGCAACAAGGTCGAGACGGCGGTCGTCATCACACACCCGCCGACGGGGGTGAAGGGCGAGGCCGGCGAGCGGCGCAGCCAGTCGCAGAATCTGAGCGCCGCCGTGTTCCGCTTGCGGGTCAATCTCGCGCTCGCCGTCCGCACGCAGCGGGGCCTGAACGAGGTTCCCAGCG
>CAYPGE010000146.1:7072-18682 GCA_964409865.1 uncultured Pirellulaceae bacterium | reverse complement strand
GATTACCGACCACCGATCACCGACCACCGACCACCGACCACCGATTACCGACCACCGACCACCGACCACCGATTACCGATTACCGACCACCGATTACCGATCACCGATCACCGTTTCCCCATCCTCACCTCAAGGAGTACCATCATGAATCGCCGAATTGCTTTTGTTGTCAGTTTCCTCTTGGTCGCAGTCGCCGCCGTCGCCAGCGCCGCCGACAACACGCCGCCCGAAGGGTTCACCGCGTTGTGCAACGGCCAGGACCTGACCGGTTGGAAAGGCTTGGTCGCCACCCCACCGAAGCGAGCCAAGATGACGCCCCAGCAATTGGCCGACGAGCAGAAGAAAGCCGACGAGCAGATGCGGGCGCACTGGAAAGTCGAAGACGGCACGCTCGTGTTCGACGGCAAGGGGCAAAGCCTGTGTACGGCGAAGGACTACGCCAACTTCGAGCTGTACGTCGATTGGAAGATCTTGCCCAAGGGCGACAGCGGCATTTATCTGCGCGGCACTCCCCAGGTGCAGATCTGGGAAAATCCTGTTGGTTCGGGTGGGCTGTACAACAACCAGAAGAATCCCAGCAAGCCCATCAAGAACGCGGACAAGCCGGTCGGGGAATGGAATACGTTCCGCATCAAGATGGTGGGCGAAAAGGTGTGGGTCTGGCTGAACGGCGAGTTGGTCGTTGACAACGTGACCATGGAAAACTACTGGGAGCGCGACAAGCCGATCTATCCGAGCGGTCAGATCGAACTGCAGAACCACGGCAACACGCTGTACTTCAAGAACATCTACATCCGGGAACTACCCTAAGCGGGCCGCCGCAGGGGCCCTTCCTGGAGAAACGTCGACAACAAATCGCCGATGCGGAGCAGAAGCAATCGGACTTCGACCGCACAAGCTCCCCGCGGATGGCATTGAAATACCACGGATGAAGAGCGAACGTGTTTTCCCATCCGTGGGCTTGCGACGCCATCCGTGGGGATTCACGTCGAGGCTGAACCCGATTGCCCGCGAGGGCCCCCGGCACTGCGGATCCCTTTGGGCGCGTTCAGGCCGGTGATCCACTTGGCCGCAACGACTTTGCCGTCCGGCGTCAGTTTGGACAAGTATCCATCGCCATCCTTGCCCGTCGGCCCGCCGCTGCCGATGTTGGAGACAAACACAAACCCCGATGCGGCGTCAAAGCAGGCACTCTCCGGGCTCTGCACGCCGGCCGTCACCTCCCACGCCACTGGAAAAGCGGGCCTGTCTTCGGCTCGGCAGGCGAAGACACCACAGCACAGACACCAAACGGCACCAACCGGGATTGTGAGTCGTTTCATCGGATGCCCCCCCCTTTTGGTAAACCAAGTTCTGAGAAACGGAGCGGCCCCGGAAGCCATTATACGAAACGAGACGGCCAGGTGGGACCGCCCGCGCGGAGTTTCGGCGGGCACTCCAGGGAAGAGAGGGCCTCACGCGGCCGACCTTTGGGTCCGCCGTTTCACGCCGTAGCGCTGGCCGAAGCCCAACGTGGCCAGCAGCCAGCGGAGCGGTTTGTGCCGGACTTCCCAGCGATAGCGGCGCGTGACTTCGTAGCTGGGCGCCAAGCGTTTATCGCGGAACTCGCCGGTGGCCAAATCCGGCCGCTTGACGGGATAACCGTTCCGTTCGTTGAACTCCCGGAATTCGCGTTCCAGCCATTCGAGATCGACCGCGGGAATCGGCTTGGACTTGGTCTGCTGACAGCTCCCGACCGTCGAGATCAGGCTGTCGTGGCGCACGTTCCAAAAAGACTGACTGCCCCGCCCGCAGTCTGCTATCTGTGCTGGCATCTTCGGCCAGCGGAGCATGGCTCTGTCCCAGGGCAGGTCCAGCAGGCGACAGGCCTCCCGCAACGCGCTCTCTGGGTCGGTAAGCAGGGACTCGTATTTGACGATCGTCCAGCCGGCTCTGGCAAAGAAGCTGCAATCCTCAGCAAACCGCCTGAGCCTCAGGCGTAGCGGCGGGTCCTCCGCTGTAATACCGTTGGCTGCGTGGGATTCACCGACCAAGCTGGCCCACAAGTCGCGCAGATCCCGGACCACCAGCAGCGGATAGACATCCCAGCCCAGGTCGCCGTAGTGCCGCACCAACTCGCTCAGGCGAAAGCTGCCGACGTTGGTCTTGTACCAGGCGTACGGGTTACCCAGTCGAGGATCGAGAAAAGGCAGCAGGTCGTTGTCGCCGTCCAGTACGCCGTCCATATCCGACCGCTGCAAGAAGCACCAGGAAACCAGCGTCGAACCGCTGCCCTGCAGACCACCGCACAGGTAGAGCCTTCGGGAGATCCCCTTCATTGCCTGCCCCTCGTCTATGCATCCCTTGGCCGATCACGGACCGTTGCGACGTTGATCTGTGTCGTCAATCCAGGCTCGGCTGTGGCTGCAACACGCGATTCCCCGCACTGCCCCAGAATCGGCGCCAAGCCAAGCGCTGGCAGCACCGAATTCTGGCCCCCCCACGGTTATCGACCACTGATTGATGGCTTCTTCAAGACTTGTTTCCGGCGCGGGGGGATAAGCTCAAGTTCCGGTTCGATTCAGCCGCAATCGCGGTCAAATCGCCACGTTCGGCACGGACTCGGGATCCATGTTGGTCCACGTGAATTCCACTTCCCGTTTGTTGGGGGCGGAAGTGTAGACGTAAGCGTTGTTCTTGGCAATGTCGACGGCCTGAGAATGTCGGTCGTCATGGATGTCGCTTGGACCAGCGATCAGCATGATCCGCCCCGCGGCCAGTCGCAACGGCGGCGGTCCGGACAACTCGTCAGGTACTCGCACCACCGCGTCACTCCCTCCCCTAGACGACGGCGTGCGTCGCTGATAAATTGACGGGCTCCAAACATACCGACCGTGCTCACTCAAAGGCGGCGATGAGGGGCGTAATCCATTGCCCAGAGTGGGTTTCCGGCCATTCTGCATTCCTCTTTTTGCCAAGTCGAAGGACAAAGGTCATGGCTCAAAAGTACGTGTATTTCTTCGGTCCGACAGGAACGGAAGGCGATGCCAGCATGGTGAATACGCTGGGGGGCAAAGGTGCCAACCTGGCTGAGATGGCCAAGCTGAACCTGCCCGTGCCCGCCGGGTTTACGATCACCACCGACTTCTGCACGGTGTACATGCAAGAAGGCAACCGGTTTCCGGATTCGCTGAAGGCGGAAGGGATCGAAGCGTTGAAGAAGGTCGAAGCGGCGATGGGGATGAAGTACGGCGACCCGGCCAATCCGCTGCTGATGTCCTGCCGCTCCGGCGCCCGTAAGTCGATGCCAGGTATGATGGAGACGGTGCTGAACGTCGGGCTGTGCTCGGCCACGATCCCCGGCCTGATCAAAAAGACGGGCAACGAGCGGTTTGTGTACGACGCTTACCGCCGCCTGATCATGATGTACTCCGACGTGGTCATGGAGAAGGCCGAAGGCGTCGAGCCGGCCGAGGGCAAGGGCATCCGCGTTCAACTGGAGCACCTGATGGCCGACATGAAGAAGGCCAAGGGCATCGAGGCCGACACGGCGCTGACGGCCGACGACCTGAAGAAGCTGTGCGAGCAGTTCAAGGCCAAAGTCAAGGAGGTCCTGGGCAAGCCGTTCCCGGACGAGCCGATGGAGCAGTTGTGGGGCGCGACCGGCGCCGTGTTCAAGAGCTGGAACGGCAAGCGGGCCGTGTCGTACCGCAAGATCGAAGGCATTCCGCACGAGTGGGGCACCGCCTGTAACGTGCAGAGCATGGTCTTCGGCAACATGGGCGACCACTCGGCCACCGGCGTGGCCTTCAGCCGCAACCCGGCCACGGGCGAGAACAAGTTTTACGGCGAGTGGCTGGTCAACGCCCAGGGCGAAGACGTGGTGGCCGGCATCCGCACCCCGAACCCCCTGAACGAGTCGACCAAGAACGAGCAGAACAAGCACCTGGAGTCGCTGGAAACGGCCTCGCCCGGACTGTACAAGGAACTGTACGATATCCGCACCAGGCTGGAACAGCACTACAAGGACATGCAGGATATCGAGTTCACGATCCAAGAAGGCAAGCTGTACATGCTCCAATGCCGCAACGGCAAGCGCACGGGCACGGCGGCCTTGAACATGGCCATGGACATGCTGGGCGAGAAACTGATCGAGGAGAAGACGGCGGTCAAGCGCGTGGCGCCCGCCCAGTTGGACGAACTGCTGCACCCGATCGTCGATCCGGCGGCCGAGAAGAAGGCCGAGGCGTTTGTGTCCGGTCTGCCGGCCGGCCCGGGCGGCGCCCGCGGCCAGATCGTGTTCACCTCGGCCGACGCCGTGGCTTGGGCCAAGCAGGGCAAGCAGGTGATCCTGGTCCGTGAAGAGACCAACCCCGAGGACGTGGAAGGCATGCGGGCGGCGCAGGGCATCCTCACGGCCCGCGGCGGGATGACCAGCCACGCGGCGCTGGTGGCCCGCGGCTGGGGCAAGTGCTGCATCGTGGGCGCCGGGGCCATCAAGCTGAACATGGCCGCCAAGACCATGACGGCCGGCAAGGTGACGCTCAAGGAAGGCGACACGATCACCCTGAACGGCACCCGAGGCCGCGCGTACCAGGGGGCGCTGGCGATGATGGACGCCAGCGAGAACCCGCGGTTCCAGGAGTTCATGAAGATCGTCGACAAGCACCGCACCTTGGGCGTCCGCACCAACGCCGACACGCCGGAAGACGCCCGCGTGGCCCGCGGCTTCGGCGCCGAGGGCATCGGCCTGTTCCGCACCGAGCACATGTTCTACGGGGCCGGTTCCGACGACGCCCTGTTCGTCCTGCGGAAGATGATCCTCAGCAGCACGCCGGAAGAACGCAGGCAGGCGGTGGACGAACTGTTCCCGTTCGTCAAGAAGGACATCAAGGCCACGCTGGAAGCGATGGACGGTCTGCCGGTGACAATCCGCCTGCTGGATCCGCCGTTGCACGAGTTCGTGCCGCAGGGGGCCGAAAAGCAGGCCGAACTGGCCAAGGCCCTGGGCATCAGCCCCGACGACGTCCGCAAGCGCGGCGAGGCCCTGCACGAGTCGAACCCGATGATGGGTCACCGCGGCGTGCGATTGGGCATCACCTACCCCGAAGTGACCGAGATGCAGGTTCGCGCGATCTTCGAGGCGGCCGCCGAACTGATCAAGGCCGGCAAGAACGCCAAGCCCGAGCTGATGGTCCCGGTCACCTGCGACGTCAAGGAACTGGACGTCACCAAGGTAATCTTCGACCGCGTTCAGGCCGAAGTCGAGAAGGCCATGGGCGTGAAGGTCGACTGCCTGTACGGCACGATGATCGAGATCCCGCGGGCCTGCCTGCTGGCCGACCAGATGGCCAAGACGGCCAAGTTCTTCTCGTTCGGCACCAACGACCTGACGCAGATGAGCTTCGGCTTCAGCCGCGACGACATCGGCGGCTTCCTGCCCGAGTACCTGGAGAAGAACGTGCTCAAGGCCGATCCGTTCCAGACCATCGACCAGGACGGCGTGGGCCAACTGATCCAGATGGCAGTGAACAAGGGCCGCGGCACGCGCAGCGACCTGAAGATCGGCATCTGCGGCGAACAGGGCGGCGATCCGGCCTCGGTCGAGTTCTGCTTCAAGGCCGGCTTGAACTACGTCAGCTGCTCGCCCTACCGCGTGCCCATCGCCCGGCTGGCGGCGGCCCAGGCGGCACTGAAGTAAGCCGATCGACGGCCACGTGCGTTATTCGAAGAGCAGAAGCCCCGCCTCACATCGAAGCGGGGCTTTCTTATGGCCCGCTCAAGGATTGCCTCAGAACCGCTGAGCATCGTGCCAGAAATAACTGTCCAGTGTTTGTTGCTGATCATCACACGGAGTGTGATGGCTACTTTGACAAGGCGACAGTTGTTCTTCGAGCGTTGCTAAGGCCGCGTCGGTCTTGGAGGTACCGGCCTACGCGAGCGGTTTTGTTAGCGGTTAGCAGGCAAACTCGGTAAGCTCCCAGCCGTTGGTCGTTCCCGGAATATTGACGGCGAGGAGCTTCTGGGTATCCGTGCTCACGCTGCCGTCAACACCCGTGACCTCAATGTCCACCTCCCTGCATTCAAACATGTATTTGGCTGGCTTTCCGCTCGGTCGGATTCGTTCCTCCGCCGATGTGTGGGCGCTCGCCGAGCGAGTCCGGATGACTGGCCGTGCTTGGTTTGGAAGGAACATTGGCCACCTCACTAGAGAGAGAAGGACAAAACCGCGCGACGCCTGGGTAGGATCAACATGAAAGGGCGGAGCACCGCAGTCTCCTATGCGGATCAGCACAGCTGTTTGGTGTTATAGATGCTCCGACCGATAATGCACCAGACCGTATTGGGGGTCACATCGGTTCGACAGGCACACGTCATCTGCGGCCTGACGTCCTTGGTACTCGCCTTGATCACGACTTTTGTCTTTCGTTCCACCGGCGGCGATTGTTTGGGAAGTAACATACTTGGGCCTCCTCTGGGCGACGGAATTCTCAAGGGCGGTGAATTGCCAGCATAACCCGGTTTGCCGATATTACCGTTAGTATACCGACCAACGGCGCAGTTTGCCAACCGTTACGGGAATAATTTCGCTGACGTCGACGGTCAGCCGGTAGACTTCACGAGCCCGGTCGCGGCGGCGTTCGGGGTGGAACAGGGTCAGCACGACGTCCCAACAATCCGAACCCGGCCGGCAAATCTGACTGCGCTCCGTCGTAATCTTGTCGAGCTTCAGGTCCTTGGCGATCGCGTCTTGGTAGACCTCGGCGACCTGGTACAGGTTGGTCGCGGCAAAGTTTACCGCTCGTTCTGGCGGGGAAATACCGAGGTTGCTCAGTTCGTAGTACACCCTGTCCAGCAGATCGTCGATTTGCACCGCCAACTGATCGTACTTCTGCTTCCTTTCCTCGGCTTGAAGGCAGCCCTCCAGGACTTTCTCGATCAACTTGGGATTCGACCAGCCGAACATGCCGCGGATTTCGGGGAAGACCATGGGAACTTGGTGGCCATTGAGAAGCCTGATGGGAGGGCCGAGCATGCCCGGAATCGAAACTTGCGTGACCCCCTCTTCGATCTGACTCTTGAACAAGTCACAGATGCGCTGGTAGGTCTCCCGCGCGAACGGTCCTGCGGGCTGCAGAGCGTAGATGGGCGTCGCCTGCTGCTCGAGCGTCCAGGTGAGTCCCGTGGCTTCCCAGGGATTGTCGTGCAGAAACTCCAACAATTTCACGGGGCTGCTGATCACCTCGTCTCCGCCAGCTTGCACCAACGCGTCGCGGCGCGCCTCGGTACCCAAATCGAAGGAGACCTGCCCGAGGGCGTACACCAGATGTCGTTCGCTCTCCCGCGGCGGCGGAATAGGCATGGTCGTTCCGCGCTGCGGCGAGCCCTCGCCTCCGGATCGCGTGAGCGCTTGTTCTGCACGATTCGCCGCATCCTCAGGCGAGCTTTCTCCGACGGTCCCCTGCAGACAAGGGACACTGACAGCATTCTGTGGCAAGTTCGAATTGGACATGGCGGAACCTTCTCCTCGAGAAATGATCGCAAGAGTACGCTGGACATTCAACCGGCCGGCCAGCCAGCGCTGGCAGTCGGCGGCCCCCACTTCTTCACACCGTACGGCCCCCGCAAGGATGGCCGACTTGATCGCTGGCACGTCGACTTTTCGACGGCAACTCAACTGCCAGCTCGCCAGCAGGCCGGCTATCCCGGACGCGAGCGAGGCGGCCACGCTGGTGCCGCTGGCCAAAACCGTCTGGCCCTGCGGAGCAGCCCCTGCGACCGCTTCCCCCGGGGCCAGCACGCCGTGGCGCCGGTACGAATCCGGCCAGTTGCTGGTCTGCAACGGCTCGCCGCTCCGGCCCGCCGCTCCAACCGCCAGGACCGTCGGCGAGGCCGCTGGGACGTGCGGACACGCACAACCTTCGTTACCCGCCGCCGCCACGATCAGAATGTTTTGCTCTTCGCACATCCGGATCGCGCGCGTCAAAGGCGGCTCCGGCTCACCGGTTTCATCATAAACGCCCGCGCTGATGTTGATCACATTCGCGCCCACCGCGACGGCCAACGAGATCGCGCGAGCCAAGTCCAATTGCGAACAGGGGACGAGCGAACCGTCCTGCTGCTCGCGGAAAATCGGAATCAACACGCCGCGGCACTTCGGCGCGACACCGTGGACGGCACTGTGGTGCTGTCCGAAAATCAGGCTCGCTACATGGGTGCCGTGCAGCAACCCGGCTCCCATCGCTCGATCGGCCGCGCCCGGCAGACTCACCTGCCTGATCAGCGCTCCGTCGAAACAGGGGTGCGATAAATCCACCGGCCCGTCCAGCACCGCGATGCACACCCGCGGGTCACCCAGCGTCAGAGACCACAACGTTGCCAACTCCGGCAGGTGATCTTCGACACCGCCATCGGGCAGCGGCGCCTGACACTCACCCTCGACTCGTTCCCCGCATCCCGGCACCGACATGACCCTCGAACACCAACGACTTGGGATTTCCGACCCTTTGGGGCTGCAACAACTCCGCCAAACTGGCAGACAATACTACCGAGTCTAATTGCACAGGCTGTCTGCTCAAGGCTTTCAGGCGGTTTTTGACGGGAGGCGGGGTGCGGGGTGCGGGTTGCGGGGTACGGGTTGCGAGATGCGAGATGTGGGTTCCGCGATGTGGGGGGCTACCATCGACACGGCGACGCTGATTCGGACAAGCTTATCTCGTAATCTGTCTCCCGCTTCTCATGGCCCGCATCCCGCATCCCGTATCGCGTCAGCCTCCCCTCCGATGCAACTGGACTTTGGCAGGCGGCGGCATCAGTTGGCCCCAGCGTTTGATGCGGTAGGCGTAGATCGACCAGTAGGACACGCGGAAAGAGATGTAACCCGAAATGATCGCCACCAACAGGCAGCCAAGCCACAAGGGCAATGCGATTTGCGTGAACCGGTCCCAGAAAAAAACGATTCCGTCCCACCAGCCCTCCGGCGGTCGCGTCAGTTCCTTCCACCAGCGCAGGCCCACCCCGGGCTGGCCCAGGATCCAGCGGCCCATCCAATAGCAGGGATAGTAGATCGGAACAATCGTAGCGGGATTGGTGATCCAGACGATCGGCAGCCCGACCACTTTGTTGGCCCGTAGCAGCCAAGCCAGGAACACGACCAGCGCCATCTGGAATCCGACCGTCGGCGTAAAGGTCACAAAAACGCCGATCGCGATCCCCAGCGCTAATCGCTGTGGAGGATCGTCGGCGTGCAACACGTGATGGATGACGAAGTAGCGCAACCACCGTTGCAGCAGGCGGATACGCAATCGCAGGTGTCGGATCATGATGGCGGACATGATAACGAGAAGTCGCACGCCGATTCAATGCGAGTTGCTGCCGCCGCTGAACCAGCCCTCGGCTAGTGGATCGTGGCCAGGACCAGGCAGGTCAGCAGGGCCGGCAGGTACAGCAAGGTGGCTCGCAACAGCCGCCGCGCAGTCCGCTCGCTGCGCCGGCGGAGAAACAACAGGGCGCACGTCAACTGGAACACCCCCAGCAGGAACGTGACGCCGAGATACCACCAGCGGCCGTGACCCGAAGTCAACAGCGCCGTCATCAAACTCACCGGCAGCAGCGCCAGGCAAGTCGTCACGGCCTGCAACGCGGCTTGGCGTCCACTGGGATCGACGACCGTCAGCATTTGCAGGCCTGCCCGCGCATACTGCTGGCGGTACATCCACGCGATGGCCATCAGGTGCGGAAACTGCCACAGAAACAGGATCAGGAACAAAGCCAGAGAGCGCGGATCGGCGACCACGTCCGGCGCGCCGCCGACGGCAGACCAGCCGATAAAGACTGGCAGGGCACCCGCCACGGCGCCCACCGTGGTGTGGGCGGCCGTCAGCGGTTTGAGCGGCGTGTAAACCCAAGCGTACGCGAACCAGCTCGCGAAGCCCCACGCCGCGGCGATCCAGTTGACCGCCAGTCCCAGGTATCCCAGTCCGACCATCGCGCAGACGGCCGCGAACGCGGCCGCATGCTGGGAACTCAAACGCCCCCCAGGAACCGGGCGCTGGGCCGTGCGTGCCATGACGGCGTCGCGGCGCCATTCGCACCATTGGTTGAGAGCGCTGGCACTGGCGGCGACCAGCAGCGTTCCCAGCATGGCGTGCAAAACCTGCCAGCCGTTCGGCTGTCCCCAGCGGGCAACCAGGGCCGACGCGCCGACGACCACCAGCACCAGCAACGCGATGCGCGGTTTGCTCAACTCGATGTAGTCCGTCAAGCGGGCCGACCAGGTCGCGCCTCGCCGCTCGACGGAGACCGCGGACGCACTCATGCCGCCACACCTCCCGCCGCCGGCGCACCCGGCCTGCAGACCGCAGGCTCGCCGCGAACCAGGCGGTACGTTCGCAACGTCAATAAGACGGACACCCCGATGATCAGCGAACCCGTCGCCATGTGGCCCGTGACAATCGTCGTCTGCAGCCAGCCCTTCGACTCGATCACCGGATAGCTCGCCGTCCAAGACCATTCCGGCACCCAGCCCGGCCAGTAGTAGTTGACGACCCAAGCGGCACAGCCAAGGACCAACTGGCACAGGACCAAAACCACCAGCGCCGCCGCCGGCACGCGCAGCGCCGGAAAAGGACTCCGGCGGCGAAGCGTCACCCAGGCAACGGCGAGAATCAGCGCAGCAACGATTCCAGCAAAGAACAAGTGAGCGAAGACCGTCCAGCGAAAGAACACAGGCGACGCCGTTACGGGAATGTGCCGCATCAAGGCGCCGATGACCAACTGAAAATAGGCCGTCGCCGTCGTGGCCGCCGCCAAACGCGGCAACTTGGCGGCTAACGGCGGCCAGTTCGCCCCCGAAGGATCAGGCCCCCGCCGTCCCGTTACGCTCGCTGACGATGCTGTTTTCCAGGTTCGCGACGTCACCACGCACAGCGCCACGCAAACGCCGAAGAAGGCCGGTCCCGCACATCCGTGAAGCATCGCCAGTTGCCGGTCGTCCAGCAACACACGCGCACCGCCCAGACAGCCTTGCAGAATGACCGCCGCCAACGCGCCCAGGGAAAACCACCGCACCCATGTTCGCCGGTCCCACCGAAACACCGCCAGCACCAGGCCGATGGTGAACAACCCAGACAACACCCCCAGCAGGCGATGGCCATGCTCCAGGAACAGGTCCCAGGGACCTGCAAGCCAGGTTTGCCACGGGTACAGAAGCAGATTGTACCCGTACGTTCCCGGCCAATCGGGCACCGCCATGCCCGCGTCGTAAGTCGTGACCAACCCTCCGACCGAAATCAACGGAAAGGTGACGACCGCCAACAACAGAGCAAAACGGAAAGGCCAACGGCTTTCAACAGGACAAGTGGACATTCGAATCGCAAAAAACAGGTTTTGGGTTCAGGCACGCATCGCTCGCAGGATGCACAACGCGGCCTGCGGTGGCAACAAATAAGGCAGTATGAATTCTAAGCCCTACAGCGCGAAAGATCGACAACGAATCGTCGATGTCGCCCGACGGAGGCAAGGGAATGGAGGGCAGAGGAATGAGATGATTGACGATTCCTTTGCCCAACATTCCCTTGCCCAACATTCCCTTGCCCAACATTCCCTTGCCCAACATTCCCTTGCCCAACA
>CAYPGE010000146.1:0-6972 GCA_964409865.1 uncultured Pirellulaceae bacterium | reverse complement strand
TTCCCTTGCCGCACTCAGTTTATTCTCTTCCGCGTGCCAACAACGCTTGGCCGACCCCGCGGCGAAGGTGGTTTCGGAGTTCCTCCAGGTGCTGCTCGTAGACGCCGCGCGGTGTGGTTTGGTGCTGAGTGCAGATCGCCGCTGCCATGCCCAGCACTTCGCCCATCATCCCCGTGGTCCGCTGCACGCGAATCGTGCCCAGCGCCACGTGAGTCACGCTGATATTGCGCCCGGCCATCATGAGGTTTGCGACGTTGCGGCTGTACAGGCAGCGGAACGGAAT
Source organism: uncultured Pirellulaceae bacterium (assembly GCA_964409865.1). Lineage (GTDB taxonomy): Bacteria > Planctomycetota > Planctomycetia > Pirellulales > Pirellulaceae > Anammoximicrobium. The sequence goes on along the minus strand of CAYPGE010000146.1, from coordinate 6,689 downwards.
CGCGTAGGGTTCGATCCGGGTGGTCCGGGCGACCGAGCGGAACTCTTCGCCCGGAAAGTGCCGCGCGTTTTCCGGGTGGGGATAGTGCAAGTCGATGCCCCAGGTGGTGGTCACGCAGGCGTCGGGATAAGGCCGCTGCTGGAGCAAGTCCTGCTCCTGGAGGATCACATCGCCCAGCAACCGCCGGCTTTCCCGCTTGCCGCCGATGCAGGCCACCCAAGCCAGTCGCCGCTTGGCGATTTGGTCCTTCATGTCGCTGTGGTTCTTCAAGTACGACCAGTTGCCGAAGGTCACACGTAACGCGTGGTCGCGAATCCGCTCGATGTCCGTCACCTGATCGAGGTTCATGCCCGTCTCCCAATCCCAGTCACCGCGGGTCAATCGCTGACAGGTTGCGTCACTGAATTGCACAGCCCAAGGGCATTCTGGGAACGGGCAAGGCTGCTGCTCTTCGATTGAATACCACTGCACCGACGTGCCCATCACCAGCTGGTCCGCCTGCTCCGGCGCAAGCGACTCGCCCGTTTCGCTGCGTGCTTCACGCCCCGCGCGGAAGTCGGCGCCGGCCAGGAAGCCCAGGTTGCCGTCGCCGGTGCAATCGGCAAACAGTCGGCCACGGAAACGCACTTCCCGGCCCGTGACAATGCTCTTGCCGACGACAGCCGTAATCCGATCTCCCTGCTTCTCCGCTCGGAACACGTGCGTGTTCAGGAACAGCCTCAGGTTCGGTTCGCGCTCGACCACGTAGCGTTTCTGATCGTCTTCGTAGTTCGAGGCCGGTCCGGCGTTATGGGTCTTCTTTTCCGGGTGCTGTTCGATGACCGCCAGAATCCGCTTGCTGCGCGACGAATCGGGATCGCGCTTCGCCTCCCACAGATTCCAGTGCCCGATGGGCCCGATCTCGTCCACCAGGTCCCCCAGACGCGGATAGGGCTGCTGGTGAATCAACCCCGACAGGCCGACGCGAACCTCCGAGCTGTTGTTGCCGCCCAACACGGGCCGGTTCTGGATCAGGGCGACCCGGCAACCCAGCCGGGCTGCGCTCACCGCCGAGCAACAGCCGGCCATGCCGCCGCCGACCACGACCAGATCGAATTGGCCCGCGTCCTCCGGTTGCTCGGGCAGGCCGAGCCGTTTGCGGCGAAAGATGGACTGGGCAGGATCTTCGTTCGGCGGCGGTGAATCCTTGTCCATCGTAAACACGACCGCATCGCAGCGCCCGTCAAAGCCGGTCAGATCGTGCAGGGCGACGGACGTTTGTCCTTGCGATAGTTCTACGGTCCCGCCGTCTTGCCAGTGCCAGGCGGCGCCTTGGGTCCCGAACGTGTTCGGGAGCGGCTTCCCGTTCACAAGCAGTTGAAACTTGCCCGGCGCGCCGGGCGCTTGCCACGGCGCGACCCAATCCCGCGCGCGGACCCAGACACGGTACGTTCCTGCCTTAGGCATCTCGGCGGTAGTCACCGCGTCAGCCACCGGCACGCCCAAACCGTGCGCCAGCAGGTACGGCGAGCCCATGACATCCATCGCCTGCTGGTCGATGACCCAACCGCCGCGATCCGCGAAAGCTTCTGCCTCCAGCAGTACGGTTTGGGCGAGGCAAGACTGCCCCGCAAGCATCGCCGACGACGACAAGAACAGCAGCACGGCCGCCGCAAGACGCACGGGTATGCGTTGGTGAAAAGCTCGTTCGATTCTCATCACGTTTTCCCTTTCAGGTCTCCGTCCATGGGACGGTTCGGGCTCAGACGCACAGAATTCAATTCTGGACGATGGGAAGTCGACGCACATGCACAGACCGTGCCCCTGCAAAACGGAATTCTCTACGTCTGAGCCCTTTAACCGGCCGATCAAGCGTCACTCCCTGCCCAGACGATGACGCAGAAACAAGCTCGCGTCAAGGGCCTAAGCCGGTCAGCGGCCGCAACCAAAGCAGCATGGCTCTCCGAAGCGTGCGGCTCGGGCCGGCACGGCTCGGAGAGCCATGCTACGAAGATGCGTTCGCCGCGCGCAGCCTGCGCACCGAGACACGAAACCGGCAATAGAATCCTTGCGGGCGGGACGGTCCATCTGGTACAACAGACGCGCAGCAAGTGTTTTCCGTTTCGCAAGATTCTTCACGATCAATTGAGGACCACGACATGACTCCATCCCCAGGTATGCCGAAAACGACCCGACGACGTTTCCTGCAACAAACCGGTTCGCTGGCCGCCGGCACGGCCGTGCTGGGCGGTGCCCTGCCCGCCGTCCATGCCGGTGAAGACAACACCATTCGGCTGGCGCTGCTGGGCTGCGGCGGACGCGGCAGCGGCGCGGTGCGGGACGCGCTTTCGGTGCCCGACGGCGGGCCGGTCAAGTTGTACGCCATGGCCGACATCCTGGAAGACAAATTGAACGCCGCGCAGAAGGCCTTGACGAAAAGCCTCGGTGACAAGATCGACGTGTCCGAGGACCGCAAGTTCATCGGCTTCGACGCCTACCGCAAGGCGATCGACATCCTCCGGCCCGGCGACATCGCCATGTGTACGACGCGGGCGTATATCCGGCCGACGCACGTCGAGTACGCTGTGCAAAAGGGGATCAACGTGTTCATGGAAAAACCGTTTGCATCCGATCCGGGCAGCCTGCACCGGTTGCTCCGCGCGGGCGAGGAGGCGGACAAGAAGAACGTCAAGATCGCGGCCGGGTTGCAGTGCCGCCATTCGCCCGCGCGGCAAGCGCTGATCCAAAGGATGCGCGACGGCGCGATGGGCGACATCACCTTGATCCGCGCGAACCGGTTGGGCGGCGCCAATTGGCTCGGCAGCCAGGGCGACAAGTCCAACGACCTGATGAGCCAGCTGCAATTCGGCCGGATTCACCTGTACTGGCTCGGCTCGGGGCATTTTGTCGACTACTTGATCCACCAGATCGACGAGTGCTGCTGGATCAAGGACGCCTGGCCCGTCTCGGCGGACGGCTTCGGCGGCCGCGTGCCCGGCAGCACCGATTGCGGGCAGAACATCGACGTGTACTCGATCGAGTACACCTTTGCCGACGGCACCAAGGCCTTTTGCGGTTTCCGGCGGATGAAAGCCACGCGCACCGACTTTGCCACCTACGTCCACGGCACCAAGTCGGCCGCCCAGTTCTCCGGCAACGTCCACGCCGCCACGGTCCGCATGTACCGGGACCAGCGGATCGCCGACGACAATATCGCTTGGACGCCCGAAGCGGACGCCTATAGTCCCTGGCAGTACGAGTGGAACGATTTCATCGCCAGCATCCGCCACGACCGGCCGCACAACGAGTGCCGGCGGGCGGTGTACTCGGACCTCGCCACGCTGATGGGCCGCGCGGCGTGCCACACCGGCCAGACGGTGACGTGGGACGAGATGATGAAGTCCAACTTCAAGTTCTGCCCCGACGTCGATAGCCTGAACTACGACAGTCCCGTTCCCGTCAAAGCGGACGAGAACGGCCAGTTCCCGGTGCCCATCCCGGGGCAGTGGACGGAGGTCTGACGCCCCTCCGCGTCGCGAAGCCGTGCCCATCCTCCCCATCGTGCAGGCTCTTTTCACTGACGTGGGGTGCTTGGACAACGCAGAAGCCCGGCTCCTTCCGGGAAGCCGGGCTTCTTTTCCGTCGAGGAATCGTCATCGAATGGCTTACCAATTGGCCTCGACTCCCACATTCACACCGTGCAGGAAGATCCATCCATCCTTGTGCAGTTCGCTGCCGCTGGTGAACGTGTCCGTGAAGTCCAACTGATTCGGGGCGAGTGCCAAGCCGCCAATTCCCAACGCTTGGTAGCCAATCCGCAGCGACCAAACGTCCGTGATCGGGCGGATTAGGGTCACGCCAATTTCGCCCAATGCGGCGACACTCTGCTCGTCGCTACCGATCAGCGCACGAACCACGTTGGGGTCCGCCTCGTCCGGAAAATCGGTGGTCATCTGGCTCTGGCTGGCGTCGTTCAGGAAGACGCCCGCTTTGCCCGTCAACTCGACGGCCCAACGCTGCCAAGACCGGCGCAGGCGTCCACCGAATTGCAGACCATACAGATAGTTTTCGGTGGAAACGTCGTACGAGCTGGTGCCCTCCTGCAAGTCGGTGCCGATCAACGACAAGTCTTCCAACAACGCAAGGAACCGGAAACCGCACAGAAAGTCGATCCGGGTACCACAATCGAAGCAGCAGCTCTTGACGCAGTTCATCTCGACGTTGTGCAATTCCGAATCGTACACGGCCCGAAGCTCGTCGTAGAGGCCGAAGTTGTTCCAGGCCAGACCCGCATCTCCGGGAAACATGAGAGTGTTGGCACCCACGGCGGCGGCGCTGGCACTCCAATCGTACACGCCGAAATAGGACAGCTCCCAGGCCGAGCACCAGCCGCATCCGCGGCAGGGGTCCGGTTGCCAGCCGACCAGAACCCGCAGGCCAGGCTCGTAGTCGAATTCCAGGTCGTTGGTGTTCAGGAGGGCTTCGTTCGTGTATGAGTCAAACGCCAGGAGTTGATCGCAGCCCGTCCCGATGCGATCCCAAAACAACGCCTCCGCTTGCACATAGACTCGTCGGCAACTCGCGTCCCCTTTGCCCGACTTGCACTCCGCAGCCTGATCTACGCCCGCCAGGCTCGCTTCCCTCGCAGCCAGCGCCGTTGGGGTCACGGAGGCGGGCGGCTCCGTCGCGGCGTTCGCACCGAGACGCAGTTCGGGGGCAGGCTGGATAGGGGCTTCGGGTCCTGCAGCCCCAACAGGTAAAGTTGCCAAACTCAACAGCAACGCGATCGGAATGATCTTCCTTGACATGGGGTCCATCCTTGAAAAAGCCTGAAGTTCCTGACGGGATCGGCGTCCCTGGCGTGCGCAAGGGGCACGGAAAACGCGCCCCGGAAGGTATTTTCGTTACCTAACTTCGTGCTTTTCCGGCGGAATCCATCAATCCCCGACAGTCCAAAACGCGATTCCGCAAGCCACTTGTGCCTGCAGTAGCGATTGTGCCGGGCGTAACGTGAAACGTCTTGGAAGGGATTCGGCAATCTTTACCGATAGTACGGTTTAGACGGCCGCATCCCTGCTGCCTAGCTCTTTCGCAAGGCCCAAGCTTCTGAAGATCGGCTCACCGATCGCGTCGGCGCGATAGACGCAGACGCTAACTCCCCAGCCGGGATGTGGCAATTTCCAGCGCGATTTCCTCCAAGATGGGCTCCAGGGTGAAAACGTCGAGTTCCTCAACCCACGGATCGGCTGGATCCGCTGCCCCCGGCGAGTCCTCATGCGCGACCGGCAGCGACCACTCCGCTTTGGGAACCAATGCCGCGTCGTGAACCGCGACGATCCGCTGGGGCGAGTCATTCGGGGCGGAGAATTCCGTGCTACGTGCTACGAGGTCAAGCGTCGAGGGCAGGAGACTTGACATCTCGGCGATGCCCGCAACCAGGTCACTCGCCTCCCCCTCACCCAAATCCAGCGGCGGAAGATTCAGGAAGTTGATCACGACGAGCACGTCCCCCCCCGTGATCGCACCGTCTCCGTTGGAGTCCAAAAAGAGCGGGGGGGTAGACTGTTGGGCCGGCAGGCTCGTGTCGCCTGAGCGGATGTTGATAAAGTTGATCCCTACCAGTGCATCCAATGCACTGACGGTCCCGTCGCCCGTGATGTCAGGCGAAGTGGCGGGATTCGTCCAAAGACCGACGGGAGACACACCGACGACCGGGGCAGCGGTCTGTTCCGGTTGTGAATCGGCCGGTCCGAATCCCAGATCGGCCAAGAAGTAAGCGCCACAGAAATCCGGATCGCCTTCCGGTCCGTTTTCGTAGAACTGGCCCACGAAACCGGTGTACGCGTCATAGGAACGAATCAACCGTGTCGTCCCATCGGATCCCTGGGCCGTCATGATCAGGGCCGCCCGGCCATCGTTGGCGTTGGCGATAGCTGCCACGTGCACCGGCGCGAGGTAGCTTTCGGCCTGCCCGTGATACGCGGTGATCGGCGGCGTGATATTCGTCCCGCTCATTCCATCGAGCACCTGGACTTCCGAGCCTCCAGTGATCCCCGTCCCAACAATGATGTCGGGGAAATCGTCTCCGTTGATCAAAGCTACGTCCAGCGAAACGCCGCCTCGGAACGTCGGCATGAAAGGCGAAAAGCTGCGCACGAGTACGACCTGCGTGCCGGTGTTCTCGAAGATGCGGACCGCGCTGCTCATGCCGGCCTCGTTCCCGACCACGATCTCCGCTTTGCCGTCGAGTTCGAGGACCAGGTCGCCATCGGGGTCCGTTCCCATGTCCGCCACTTCCACCGTGGCACCGCCTTTGAAGGAGGAGCCAAACGGGGAGAACTCGTACTCCTTCGCGAAGCCAGAGCCCGTGTTCTCGAAGACTGCGACTCGGGAACCCATGTAGCTCATCGCCACGACGATGTCGTTTCGCCCAAGGCCATCCTCAACAACGACGTTCCCCACCGCCACGTCCACGCCGCCGGTGAACGACTTCGCGAAGGCGAGAAACCGCAGATCGACGCGTTCCTTGTATTCGTCGGCGACCGGGTCAAACTGGAACACCTTCACCCACGGCTCATGATTCCGTCCGGGGGCCGTGATGATCTCGGGCATCCCATCGCCCGTCACATCCCCCGTCGCCACCCGCACGCCGCCGCGGTACGACTCCTCGTACGCCAGGAATCGGTACAGCAACTCACCGGTCTCCCGAT
>CAYPGE010000145.1:0-18771 GCA_964409865.1 uncultured Pirellulaceae bacterium | reverse complement strand
AGACCTGCGGTCGGCGGTTTCGGCGAGGTCGGGAGACCTGCGCCGAACGGAGAATGCGGGAGACCTGCGGTCGGCGGTTTCGGCGAGGTCGGGAGACCTGCGCCGAGCGGGGAATACGGGAGACCTGCGCCGAGCGCGCCTCTGTGTAGGTGGGGACTCCGTCCCGACCGGGGCGCGCCGGAGACCTAACCTACTCTGCTGGCGGTTGCACGCGGCGTTGGGGAGGACGCTCATTTCGTGATCCTCGCGTCGCACAGGTCGAGGCAGTCGGCCAGATCCAGCTGTTGGCCGAAATCGACCAGGATCTTCAGTCGTTTGACGCCGGTGATGTCCACGTTGATCGGCACCGGCTCGTCGCTGCCCGTAATCGTCTGGGCGAACAGCTCCCGGTCGTCGCCGCTGATCACCAGCCGCACGTTGCCGGCGGGCCGGACGCGGTCGTCGATGCCGGCTACCGCCAGGAACTGACGAAACTCGCCGCTCAGCCGGTAGACCAATTCGGTGCGGCTGCGAATCGCCAAACCGCGATCGTACTCTTGACCGGCGAGCAACAGAGGATGGCCGCCCGGCGTCCCCGGTCCGTGCGGCTCGAACAGTCGGGCGGCCATCTCGTTGGGCAACCTGGTCTGGATGAAAGGACGCCACGAGACCGACTGGGGTTCCAGCGCCTCCAGCCATTGGCTGTTTCCGCTGGAGAAGTCGATCCGCCGAAGGTGCGTCAGGGGCAGCGAAGCGGACACGCCCGCGACCGTTACCAGTTCGAGCTGTTCGTCCGCCTTGCGCAGTGACTTGACGCTCCACTGCGAACCGGAGACGTCCGTCACTTGGGCAGACCGCCGCGGCAACTCGGCGGCGGCCGGGTGATAGTACAGCAGACCCTCCAGTTTCGTCCGTTTCGCCTGGACCGTCTCCCCATCCGACTCGAACTGGACGGCGTCGTCCGTGACCTCGCGGATGGCACCGGTCAACTGGTCCAGGTTGTCGCCGCGGCGGATCACGAGCGAATCGCCCGCGGCCTTGGCCGCCGAGATTTCCTGCCAGCGTTGGGCAAACTGCGGCGCGGAGGCGTAATCGCGGAACCGCACCGCGCGGATAGCGGCGGTTCGGATCGACAGCGGTTGGCCGGTCAGCGTGCGGACGGTAGCCGTGCCCGCTGCGGCGGTGTACCCGTCGCCGCGAATCAGCGAATCGTCCATCAACTCGACCCAAACGGTGGCTGGGCGGTCCAGCGGGGCCGTGGCCAGCGGGGCCGTCAGTTCCCACAAGTCGGCAAGGTCCAACTTCCGCGGGCCGGCCTCGGTTTGGACGACGACGGCCTCGGCAGAAAGTTCCACGAGTTCACCGCGGAAGGACGGCCCGGCCAAGGGCCGGACTTCCACGGGAACGGCACTGAAAACGATCAGACTGATCAAGGACAGAACGTGCATTCGCGTCTTTCGTGGTTGCGAGTCTCGTTTAATTGCCGCCCTCGCGGGCCAGCTTGCGGAAGTACTCTTCGATCACCTCGCGGTAGTGGGACGGCAGGCCTTTGCTGATCTGCTGCAAAGCCTCCTCCCGCTGCTTGGGCGGCAGGTTGCCCCAGCCGGCTTGAATCCCCGTGCGGCGCTGGTCGACTTCGCCCGGCCCCGAACCGCCGCCCGGCATGCTGTCTTGCATGGGCTGCGCGGACTGCTTGCCGCCCTGGCTGCTGGAGGACGCCTGTTGCTGCTGGGCCTGCTTCTCCAACTCCTCGATCATCTTGTCGAGCTTGGCGATCACGTCGTCCTCCTGCGTGCGCACCCGCTTGCCAGCGCGGCCGAAACCCAACCGCCGCTCGATGTCGTCCATCATCCGGGAGACCTCGTCCAGCGAGTCGGTCTTCAGCGGCTTGAGGTCCGCCTCCATCAGCCCGGAGAGCACCTCGAACCGTTTCGGAATCTTGCCCTTGTTCTCCTGCAGACGGCCGAGCGCCGCCAGGCACGGCTCCTTCTGCAGCAGCCGATGGTGGCAGACGCCCTGGTAGAACAGCAGCGTCGCCGGATCGGCGACCTCCGCCGGCTGCAGTCCGTCGAGTTGCTCCAGGGCTTCGTCATACAACTCGTGCTGGGCCAGCCAACGGCCGTACAGCAATCGCAAGTTGTTCCGCACCAGCGGCGGCCGAGCGGCGTCCTGCAGCGCCGCGAACGCGGCCGGGACCAAAGGCGGTTGGCCCTCACGGCACAAGGCCACGAAATCCCGCGTGGCCGGGTCGGCCAAGGCCACGGTCTCGGCCAGCCGATCGAGGATGTCGGCGCTGACGGCCGGCAGTTGATCTTCGGCCCACAGGGCGGCGACTTTGGACCGGGCGGCATCGTCGAGCTTTTGCCCCGACAGCCACTGCTCGACGGCGGCCTTGACTTCCGCCACCGTGGGTTGCTGCCACGTGGCGCGTTTCTGCAGTTCGTCGTCGGCGCGCAGCAGCGTCACGGCGGCAGTGATGGCCAGGGCCAATCCGAAAACGCGACTTGCTGACATCAACGTGTACTCCTATCGCGGCGTCCGGCTGCAATCCAAAGTAGCATGGCTCTCCGAGCCGTGCCGACCGCGCAACACGGCTCGGAGAGCCATGCTACGAAGATGCGGTCGTTCGACCACGAAAGCCCTATTTGTTCTTTCCCAAAACGATGTCGCGCGTGAGGCGGTAAATCGTTTCCTGGCGATCGGCCAGTTTGACCAGCGCCTCGCGCAAGTCCTGATCGGTCGCCTGACCGACCGGGTCCTCTGCGTCCTTCAACAGCCGGGCGTAGCGTTGGGTGCGCGTGTTGACCCGCATCTGCAACGCCCGGATCATCTTCAACTCGGCGATGGCGTCGACCAGCGGCATGTCCTGCGGCTGGCCCGGCTGAGCTTGCTGTTGCTGCTTCTGTTTCTCCAAGTCCTTTTGAGCCTTCTGCAGGGCTTCGATCATCTCCTGCAGCGCGGCGATGATGTCCTGCTCGATGCCTTGCGTGATACTCTCCACCTTGGCCGCGTCCAAGCGGTCGGCGACTTGCTGCATGTCGTCCCGCATCTGGCTGACCGTTTCGGGAAACGCCACCGAGGAACCTTCCTCCAGGAGCAGGTTCAACGCCTTGTCGGCTTCAACCACCAGCTTGCGTTCGTCGGTTGCCAATTTGCCGGCGGGGATCGGAATCTTCAAGTCGCGTTCGGCCTCGGCAACTTTGTCCAGCCGGACGGTGTCCTCGTAGATCCGGACCTGGATTTCGAGCATCTTGCGGAAGCGGCTTTCGAGCAGCGCCAACACCCGCTCGACTTCCTCCTCGCGCATCTGCCTCAGGATCCGTTCCAACTCGGCCTTGGCTTTCTCCAGTTCTTCTTTGGCTTTCTCTTGTTCGGCGACGGCGTCTTTGCGCTGCGCTTCGTCGAGCCGTTTCTGCGCCTCGCGCATCCGCTGCTGTGCGGCCTCGACGCGTTTGCGGGCTGGATTGCCTTCGTCCTGGGGCTGCTGTCCCTGTGGCTGGTCCTGTTGGCCTTGGTCCTGCCCCTGGCCTTGCTGACCTTGGCCCTGCCCCTGACTGGGCTGCTTCTTTCCCTGGCCCTGTCCCTCTCCCGGTTGACCCGAGTCCTGTTTCTGATCGCCTTCTTTCGATTGACCCTGGTCCTTTCCTTGGCCTTGGCCGGCCTCTTTGCTCTGAGCGGACTCCTTGCTCTGTCCCGGCTCCTTCCCTGAACCTTGGTCCTTGCCTTGGCCCTGCTCCTTGCCCTCACCTCTGTCCTGACTTTTCTTTTGGCCTTCGCGTTCGGCTTTCGGCTGCTCGCCGGGCTTGCCCTCGCCCTGACTGCCTTCCTGCCCTTGTCCCTGGTCGGCGGAACTGCCGTCGGCCTGTTTCTGATCGCCGCCCTCTTCGTTCTCTCGGATCTGTTTCGCGAGTTCGCCGGTGCGGTCGGCGACCTTGCCTTGGTCTTTGGCCAATTCGCTTTGCTCGGCGCCGCCTTCGGTTCGGCCTTGGACGCTTTTCTGGAGCCGCAGGATGCGTTCCACTTCTTTGATGTATTCGCGGATCCGGTCCTGTTCGCGTTTCAGACGGTCGGAGCGGTTCTCGCTCAGCAGCAGATCGAGCAACGCCTTGATGTCCTGGTGGGCTTCTCGCTGCAACCCCAACAAGCCCTCACGATCCGCCTTGTTCCTGGCCTCGAACTGCTCCAGCGACGTGACGCATTTGTTTAGCTTGACGCCGGTCAGGTTTTCTTTGGACAGCTCCAGGGCTTTCATCAGCAACGCCGCGCGGCGCGGGTCGTTGACCGCTTCGATGCGGGCCATGTCCTCCAGCAGTTTCTCCAGCTTGGAGTACTTGTCCGCGATGGCTCCCTGGTGGATCGCCAACTGCCGGGCGTCGGCAGCCGCCGCTGGCTTGGCCTCCGCCGCCGGCGTTGGTTCATCGGCGGCCAGCGCGGGCGGTCCCCAGGCCAGGCAGACCAGGACGGCGAGCCACAGTCGCTGTTGGAGAGATTTCATTGCACCGCCTCCCGAACCCCCATCGTTCTACTCCAAATCGCGCAACAAGTTTTTCTGCAATTCGTTATGGGCCTTCTGCGTCTCTCCCATGACGCGCTGCTGCTCATCCATCAACTGGCGGACGATGTCCAGAAGTTCGTTGAAGGTTTCCAGATCCAGCATTTGCTGGAGGATCTTCTCCATTTCTGCCAGCACGTCGTTGGCCTGGGTGACCGCCGCGGCGGTTTCCTGTTGGCCGCTACCTAAATCGTACTTTTTGGCGGCCAAATCGTCCAACAGCAGCTTTTCCAGAACCTCTTCGCGACGTTCCAGTTCCGGGAACATGGTCTGGCCGATCAACTGCATCGGGTCGGCGATCAATTCCTTCAGACGCTTTTTGCGGTCTTCCGTATCGACGCGGTTATTGATCAACTCTTCGCGAATATCGTGAAAGCCGGCGGCCACTCCCAACAGTTCTTGAGCACTCTTGCGCGTCTGTTGCAGCGTCTGTTGGACGCGGAGCACGCGGAGGGACTGCGCCCGCTCGGCGGCCTTCCGCTCGTCCACCGCCTTGTCCCCCGGCTCGCGGCCCGGCCGGTCCACATCTCCGGGTTCAACGCCCTCGCTCTGGGACGGAGCCTGTACGCGGATCAGCAGGTCTCGGGCCTGCGTCATCTCCTGGACGATCTGTTCAAAACGGCGGCGGAGTCCGATTTCGCGGGCTTCCAGCATCGCCAGCAGCGTCTCCGGCGTAACGACGTCCAACTGGTACCGGTCACCGCTGCCGACGTTGGGACCTTCGCCCCAACCGCACTTGTCGGCGGCGCGGATGGCCAGCGTCAACTTGTCCTTGGGCCTTAATTCGACCTTGTTGGCCTGCGACCTCAGGGCGCGGAAGTCGACCTCGGCCTCGACCTGTCCTCCCTTGGCCAGCGGGAATTCGCGTACCAGCGGCTCGTCCTTCTGTTCGTTTTCGGCCACGGTCGCGCGCGTCAGGATCATATCGAACCAGGACTTGTCAACGCCGTAGTCATCCGAAATCGTGCCTCGGGCGGGGATCATCACGTCCGGCGTCACGGCGGTGCCGATGCCCCGCAGTCGCACGTCGACGCGCGGGGCTTCGTCCGGAATCGCCGTAATGAAGATCCGATAAGGCCGTTCCGTCACCACGTCGTCCGTGTCGAACAGCGTCACGTCCAAGGTCAGGTTCGCGTCCAATCGGCCGGCAGGAAAGGCGAACTGCTGCGGGTCCGTGGGGCTGAATTCGTCCAGGCGGCGGGTTTCCTGCGTGTCCAAGAGGTAGAGATCAACGCGTTTCAACGGCTTGTTGGTGTGGGCTCGGATCGTCACTTCAGTCCCGCGCGGCAATTGCGTTGAACTGGTCCAGGCGACCGTGCGCGGCAGCCACGAGCCCGCCTTCTCGTCGACCATGTAGCCGGGAAACTTGCAGTCCAAATCGACGCCCACGATCGCCGGGCTGTCCACCACCTGGATCGTAAAATCGCGGACGCGGTAGTCGTAGCCCACCACGTCGAATTGGACCGTCGTCAGGATGCCCTGCAGCGGCTTGCCGGAAAACGTGTACTGCTGGTACTCGTCCCGGCTCCGCTTCATGCGGTTCATGGTCACGCGTCCCCGCTGGCCGTCCGCCGTGCGGTAGTGAATCGTACAGGTTTGAGGAACGACCTTGGCTTTCAGCGCGGCCCGTACCTTGAGCCGCAGATTCGAACCCTTGGCCACCTTGAGGCTGCCGTCGCGGAACGGAATCAACGGCACTTCGGTCGCGGCCTGCGGCGCGTCCTCCGGCCCCAGCAACTCGACGCCCACCACCTCGATCAACGCGCTGCGCGGCCAAGCCTCGTCGCGCAGCAGGTAGGCGCGATGCACCCAGACGGCCAGCGCCTGCTGGTTCTGCGCGTAAAAGACAACAACCGTGCCCAGGAGAATCGCGGCTCCGAAAACGCTCCTCGCCAGCGGCCGGAAGTTGAATACGGCCCCCAGTCGCACGCGGTCCACGTCGCTGAGCGCCTCCTGGCTGGTGTGCGCCAGCATCGATGCATCGAAAGTCTCGGCATGGTCCGGCCGCTCGGTCAACTCGACCGACGTCACTAGGCTGTCGCGAAACATGCCGAACCGCCGTTCCAGCAGCACCGCCATGCTGCGGTTGGCCAGGGGCACAAAAGCGCGACGGAACACCCAGTGAAACAGGATGTACGCCAAACCGGCGGCGACAATCGCCAGCACCACCGCCCGCGCCGCGCGAGGCATCTCGCTGGCGCCCGCCAGCACCGGCAGATAGTCCAAGGCGAGCGCGATCCAAAACGTCAGGCCCAGCCAGATCACACCCAGCGCCAGGCCCTCCAACCAGACGTAAACGCGAATCCGCCAGCGCAGCCTCGAAAGCAAGGCGGTCAGGCGAGGATCGAGTTGTTGGTTGGAAGTCATTGGTCAGTTGTCATTGGTCAGCGGTCATTGGTCAGTTCTGCCTTCATCTCTCATTCTTCATCCCGCATCCCGTATCCCGCCTCACGCCAGCCGGCTCAGGCGGCGCAGCAGCCATTCCAGGGACAAGGCGCCGCAGATCAGGGCCATCAGCCATCCCATCAGCCGCCGTTCGAAATCGGGGTCGGGCAGGCCGGGGAGATAGGTCACCTGATCTTGCGGCTGCAGCACGTTCACCAGCGGCGGCTGGCTGCCGCTGCGTCCCATCGCCGGTTCGATACCGACATAATACGCGCCGCCGCTGGTTTGGGCCATGTCCAGCAGCAGCGGATCGTTCCGTTCCGGTTGCTTGATCTCCAATTCTTCGGCTAGCACACGGATTTCGCGGACCAGCAGTTCGTCCAATTCCCCTTGGGGCGGGCGGAGTTCGACACGATAATCGCCTTCCTGCACGGCCGTGAACTGGCCGGCGAACGTCCCTTCGCGTGGGCCGCCCTGAACGGCTTTCAGCGTCAGTTTTACCCGGCTTTCATCCGGCTGGGTCAACGTGGCGGCTTGCTCCGCGGCGGACAACGGCTGGCCCTGGGCGTCGGTCAGCACGGCCTGCACGGCCACCGTATCGCCCAGCAAGCAGCGGTCCTTGTCGACCAACAACACGCCGTGCCGCGAGTCCTGCAGCAGCCGCCCCTGGGCGGCCCAGCGGATGAGCTTGGTGTAGTACCGTTCAAAATAGGCTTCGTCTATCGTGCGCAGCCGCCACATTTCACCACTGGCCTGGAAGAACACTCGTCCGGCTCCGTAGAAATGCGACGCCAGATAGATCGGAAGCTGACCGTCAATCGCCGTGTTGGGGTCAGAAAACCGAGCGTAGACGCGGGCCGCCGGCTTGGGGTCCTTGACCGCGTAATAGCCGAACACGCCGTCGAAGGACGCCCAAGCCGCTTCGCTGGTCACGGCCGTGTCCTCCAGCCACAGGAACTCGGCTTCCAACCCCTCGCGGGCAAACTGCAGCGGCCACGGCTCTTCGCCGCCGAACCGGCCGACGCCCAGCGTGGCCAGCCCGCTGCTGTAGAAGACGACGGGATACAGCGCGCGGATGGTATCCAGCCGCGAATCGCCCTGGCGGACGTTCGCCCACTGCGGCGTGTGGACCGGGCCGGCGACGACGATCAGCCCGCCCGCCTTGTCGGCCACCCATTGTTCGAGGTTCTTGATCTGCAGCAGGTCCAACAGAGTCCAATCGGGATCGAAAGCCACGATGCAATCGTACTCAAACAAATCCTCCGTGGTTTCAGGAAACTCGAACAGCAGCTCGTCCGCTTCTTGCGAGATGCCCTGCACCCCCGTCTGCAGCCAGACGTCCGAGGCGACGTCCTTGTCGCGATACAGCATGTTCCGCAGGAACTGGTACTCGCGGGACGGACCGCCCGCGATCAGCAGCACGCGTGTTTTGCGATCCACGACTTCGACGTTGGCTGCCTTGAAGTCGTCGCGAGGATTGCTGTCGGGCGTGGCGTTCTTGATCGCCAATTGATACGTGCGGCGGCCGGCTTCGTCCGGCGTGACCTCGAACTTGACGGCCACAATCTCGCCTTCGCTGCCCAGTTCCACGCGGTCCTCCTGCTCGACGGTCTCCGACTTTTCGCGGTCCGGCACGCCGGTCGGCGCAGAGCTGAGACGGACTTCGACCGAGCGGCCGGGCATGCCGTTGGCCTGCACGTAGCCGGTCAGCGTAAACCGGTCGCCGGGGTAGACCCGTTCCGGCGCTTCCAAATCCACAACGCGGATGTTGGCGGGACGGCGATCGCTGCCCAATCCCACCGGGTAGATGGCGATCTCGGCCAACCTCGCCAGTGCCGCTGCGGCCGTGTGCTCGACGCCTTCGTTTCGCCGGCCGTCAGTGAACACGACCAACCCGGCAATAGGACCCCCGCGTTCTTTGTTGACCAGGTAGCGGACGGCGTCTCCCAATCGGGTTTGCAGGCCGCGGGCAGCCAGCTCTTGCTCCCAGTCAACGCCCTGCGGCTGGCGCGATGGGTCCGCCGCGGGACGCGCGTCGGCGGGTCTGTCCGCCCCTGAATCGGGAGCAACCGGCGCTCTCCAGCCGATCATGACGGGGAACGTGACATCGGGATTGCGAAGGTTGCCCACGGCCAGCACGACCAGCCCCAGGATCAGCGCAAAGACTCCGGCCGACAAGGTCCAGGAACCTCGCTCCGGATCGCTGGACCGGCGGACCACGAAGGCGAACACGAGCACGAAAAACACGCCTAGGAACAGAGCCAGCCCCGCAACGGCCGCTGCCCGCCGCGACTCGCCCAGCGACCGCCGGAAAGCATCTTGCACCGAGACCGTTGCGGAGTCCGCTTCGGCCGCAACGCGCTTGGCAAACGAAGCCACTTCGGTTGGCCGTGACGTCTGGTCGAAACGGTAGACCACCACATCGTGTTGCCGGCGAAGCTGTTCCAACAGCGGGCCTTGGGCCAGTTCGTCGACCACCTGCCGAATGCGGGTCATGCCTGCCGAGCCGTCCGGCGCTGGTCCGTCTTGCAGGCCCATGCTCTGACTGGTATCGACCAGCAGTACGACGCGGCTGTTCTTGACGAGCTGCCGTTCGGTGCGTTTTTCCAGGTTGAAGAAATAGAACAGGACGCTCGCAAAAGCCAGCAGCCGCAAGGCGACCAGCGCCCACGTCAGGCCCCGCGTCAGCTCGACGCTGTCCTTGCGGTACATCCCGGCCACAAACGTCAGCACCGCCGCGCAGACCGCCACCAGCACCAGCCAGTGCCACCACTGCGACATGGCTTGCAAGCGAGCGAACTGATAAAACGTGCTGGCCGTTTCAGCAGCCAACAACGGACACGGCGCGGTCAATTCGTCAATCCTTTATCGCAGGGCACAGACGTACAGAATTCAAAATTGGCCAGCAAAAGCAGTGGCCTCCGCAGCGTTGTTCCATGGCCAATTTCGAATTCTGTACGTCTGTGCCCAATTCATTCTTCACTTCCCCGCCAGCGCGGCCCGCGGCGGATGGTAGCTGGCCGAATAGGCCAGGATCTGTTCCAGCAGCAGCAATCCGATCAGGATCACCATCAGCAACAAGCTGCGGTTGTTGCCTTCCGTTCTGGTCGTATCGTACTCGTATTCCTCGGCGTACTTGTAGTCGGCTGGCACCGGATCCAGTTTGTCCAACAACGGTTTGCCGGCCAGCAGCGCCAGATCACCTTCGCTCGGCTCGACATTCAACGCTTCCCGCCGCACGTCCGCTTCCCCGGCGAGCGTCACGGGCCAGATTTCATAGACCCCGCTGCGATCCGTATCGCCGGGGCCGTTCGCCCCGCCGTTGCCGATGCCGGCCATGAGGACCGTCGACTTAGGTTCCCGTTTGGCCGCCACCCGTTCGATCACGTTCCGGGTCTCCGGCGTGTCGCCCGGCGTCACAAACGTGACATCCTGGCGATATTTGTCGGCCTCGATCGCCACCGAGACGGGGCTGCCCACGAGATGCTGCTCGATGGCCCGCTGGGCGGACGCCAGGTACGATTGCAGCTTGAGCACCACCACGACAAAACTGGGGTCGTTGCCCCAATTGTTCCACACGGGAGCGACGGTGGTCAGCACCGCCATCACGCGGCCTTCGCCGAACTTACGTTCCACGGCCAAGGGGAGGCGGTTGCGGAGCGAGGCGGCGATCTGGACGGACGAATCCGGGGCGGGCTTCCAATCGTCCGGCGGCCGCAGGAAGCGCTCGACGGTGATCTGCCGAATAAACGTATTCCGCTCGCCCAGAAACACGCTGAACACCGGATGTTCCGCCGGTTCGATGTCCGGCACTTTCTCTTCGTCCTCCATCAGCAATTCGGCCTCGCGTGCCAGCGGCAGCGGCATCAAGCCGCGTCCCTCCTTGTACAGCTGATTGGCGTAGAAAGCGATGTTCACTTCGGGTCCCACAAAGATGCCCAACCCGCCGCCGCTGCGGACGTACGCCTCCAAGTTCTCGACCGCCCGATCGTCCAGACGCGGCACATCCAGCAAATAAATCGTCCGGTACTTTTGGAGCATCTCCGGCAGGGTGTCGCGCAAAAACGCGGGGGTATGGATCTCCGGCCGAACCCCCGTGTTGGCTCGCCCTCCCGGCTCGAAAACCGACTGCAGGAAATAGGCGTGCAGCTGTTGCTGCGACCCGTCCACCAGCAACACCGGTTCGCCTTCCGGGAAATCCATCACGCACCAGCGGCGGTTGTCGACCGCGACGGGATCGTCCTGCAGTGCCGCTTCCACGACGTGACGCCCTGTCTTGGGAAACAGCACTTGCACGCTGCGAGTCACGGTCTGGCCCGGCTCGATCTCGTTGATCAGGACCGTCGGCAACTCGTCGACTTTGGGTCGCAGTTGCTCTGGGGAAGCGGTCTGCTGCAACTCCGGATCGTAAAAGTTCGTGCGGACTTTCAGCTGGACGTTTCGCGCCGTGTCGGGGCCGAAGTTCTTGACCATCGCGTTGACCATCAGCGGCACGCCCGCAGCCCGCGTTTCGTTCGCCGGGGAGACGTCGACCACCGCCAGGTTCTGGCGTGCTTCGCGCACGCAGCCCACCAGGTGGATCTCGGCCGGCGACTGCTGGATCTCCCGCAACAGCTCGCGCGCTTCGGCAGGACTGTCCCACTGGCCCGTGCGGAAGTCGGACACGATGTAGACCCGGCAATTCTCGTTGCCGGCCAGGGAGATCAACTCCTTCAACAACCGCAGCGCCGGCGCGGGCCCCACGGCCAGTTCCGTGACGGACCACGCGTTGCGCTGGCTCTCCAACGCCACGTCGAACTCGGTATCGACGATCCGGGCGTTGAAATCCAGGACCTGATCGAAGTCGATGCCTTGTTCCAGTTCCGGGGCGGCTCGCGCGGCCCGTGAAAAGCGGAACAGCGTGAACTTCTGCGCGCCGCTCTGCGCCGCCACCGCGATCCGCGATCCAATCCGTTGGACGGCGGTCGCCCCCAGTTCAAAGGCGCTGGCCCCGCCCAAACGGTCGGACATCGAGTAGCTGTCGTCCAGCAAGACGTAATGATGCGTCGGCTTGCCGCCCAACAAGTCCAGCCACTGGCCACGCGAAATCCATTGCGCCAACATGGCGACCACCACCGCGACGGCGGCCATCCGCATCAACAGCAGGATCAACTGCTTGAGCCAAATCCACTTGCGGTGCTTCTTGTAGCTCTGCAGCAGGAAGTCCATCGCCGCCCACTTCACCCGACGATGCCGCATCATGTTGATCAGGTGGATCAACAGCGGCACAAGCACCAGGAAAAAACCCCAGGTCAGGGGCTGATGGACGAATTGCATGTTGGTCAGTGGTCAGTGGTCACTTATCGGGGGGGACGGTCTGGTTGCGTTACACCTCTAACAACTCAAATCTCGTCAGCAGGCGCGACTTGTCGAATTCTATGCGAAAGCAGTCGAAGAAACCTTCGCGTCCCAACAACAGCGATGAATCACCGTCTGCAAAGCAGATGGGGACTGTCAGTCCGATCGCGAGGTCTGGGATGAGCAACTCCAACTCAAGCAAGCGCGCTTGCACATCGCACTCTGGTCGCGTCGAGATCCCCTTGAGCGTCATGGCGGGACCGCTGTTCCAATCGAAGCCGAGCAGTTCGGACAGACGGCGAGGCGCCAAGCTGACATCGGCTCCGGAATCTACGACGAATGTGCGACGTAGCAGGCTGCGATTCGGTCCAGACAGCAGGACGTCGATCGCGGGCACTTTGGGATTTATCGGTTCAGTGGGTGGCAGTACAGTCCGCCACGGTTTGATAAAGGAATTCACCGGATCGTCACTCCCTTGTCAAGACGTTCCATGACGATCGTCGGATCTCCAGGATTATCCAGCTTGTCGCAAAGTTCCGTCATCGTGCGTGCTGACGCCAGGATCTGGCAGTCCTTGGCGGCAATCCATTGCCCCGAGTACCGCAAGCAAATCTCGTCCGGCAGGTCCCAAAGCCACTGCATCGTCGCGTCCGTAGCCCGAAGCGCAGACTCCTGTTCAGGCGTTGGTGTCCAGGGACGCACTTTCACTTTCCTGGTGACCATTTTCAAACCTCCTCGCTTCCACCTGCCTTGTTCAGTTCTTGTGGTGCATTCCCAACCGGTTGCTCAGAAACGTCGCCAGGGCCGCGTCCAGCGGCTGGCTGGTGCGGATCAGAGCGTAATCGACGGTGTGCCCGGCGCAGCCGCGGCGGACCTGGGCCAGGAACTCATTCAACGCTTCCAGGTAGCCATCCCGCAGCGCCCGCGGGTTGCAGTTCAAGTAGTCGGCCGACTCCAGCCCCTCGAATCGCGTCGGACCGGCGAACGGAAAGTCCAATTCATCGTCGTCCAAGACGTGGAACACCAGCACGTCGTGCCCCCGCTGCCGCAGCATCTTGAGGCCCCTGAGCGTCCCTTCCACGTCGGCCAACAAGTCCGAAACCAGCACCATCATGCCGCGCCGCGGGAGTCCTTCAGCTGCCGAACGCAAGATCGAGTACAGATCCGTCTTGTCCCGCGGCTCCGAAACGTTCAAGGATTCGATGATCGAGAGAATATGATTCTGCTTGCTGCGGCTGGGCACGCGCGTGCGGACCTGGTCGTCAAAGGCCAGGCAACCCACGGCATCGTGCTGCCGCAGGATCAAGTAGGCCAGACTGCCGGCCACCGTACAGGCGTATTCATATTTGTTCAGCGGCCCGCGGCCGTACGCCATGCTATTCGAGACGTCCACCAGCATCGTGCAGCGCAAGTTGGTCTCTTCCTCGAACTGCTTGACGTACAACCGGTCCTGCCGCGCCCAGACCTTCCAGTCCACATAGCGCAGATCGTCCCCGACCGCGTACTCGCGGTGCTGCAGGAACTCGACCGACTGGCCAAAGTACGGACTGCGATGCATGCCCGACAGGAAGCCCTCGACGATGTGCCGCGCCCGCAGTTCCAGTCGCGAGATCCGCTTGATCGCTTCAGGATGCAAAAATCTTTTGGAATCGGGCATCTCTCGTCAACTCGTCTTCCTTGGTGGGAGTCATCGACACCAGACGATCAACCAACTCGTCCGGCGTCTTGCCTTCGCTCTCGGCGGCGAAATTCAGCACCAGGCGGTGCCGCAGCACCGGCTTGGCCAACGCCTGGACATCGTCCGTCGAGACATGTGTGCGGCCCTGCAGCAGCGCCCGAGCCTTGCCGCCGAGGATCAGGTACTGGACGGCTCGCGGACCGGCGCCCCAGGCAATCGTGTCGTCCACAAACTCCGGCGTGCCCGGATAGCCGATCCGCGTCTGGCGGACCAGCGACAGGGCATAGCGAATCACGTGGTCCGTCACGGGCACCTCGCGAACCATGCGCTGCAGTTCCAGGATATCGTCGGCGCTCAACACCGGCTGAATATCGTCCGTCTGAACGGCCGTCGTGCGACGTGCGACCTCGAACTCCTCCTCAAACGTCGGATACTTGACGAACACCTTGAACATGAAACGGTCTTGTTGCGCTTCCGGCAGTGGGTACGTGCCTTCCTGCTCGATTGGATTCTGCGTGGCCAACACGAAGAACGGATCGGTCAGCTTGTGACGCACGCGGCCTACTGTCACCTGGCGCTCTTGCATGGCTTCGAGCAGTGCCGCCTGCGTCTTGGGCGGTGTGCGGTTGATCTCGTCGGCCAGGATGATGTGGGAAAAGACGGGACCTTCCAGGAAGCGGCGTTCGCGGGAGCCCGAGCTGCGGTTCTCTTCGATAATCTCCGTGCCGGTGATGTCGGCGGGCATCAAGTCGGGCGTGAACTGAATCCGGCTGAACGTCAGGTTCAACGTCCGCGCCAGCGTGCTGATCATCAACGTCTTGGCCAGACCCGGCACGCCCTCCAACAGGCAGTGCCCGCGGCTGAAGAGCGAGATCAGCAACTCGTCGATGACCTGGCTCTGGCCGACGATCACCTGGGACAGCTGCTCGATAATCCGCCCGCGAGCCTCCTGCAAACGGTGAAACGCCGCCGATTGACTCGGTGAATAGGCCGCTAGGTCGTCGCCTGACTCCGGCATAGTCTGGATGCCTTTCGTTGGGATAGGTGGCCGTGGATTCAAATTGTTGGGGAATTATACCGATGTCGGCGGATAAGGGCAGATGCTCGTTCAAGGCGATGCCAACGGCGCGGAGCAGTTCAACCGCGCCCCCATCGGGGAGCGCGGCAGCAGAAACGCACGTTAACCTCCCAACACGCTCCCCGTGGGGTCCATGTTACACGACCCAACCTCAATCGCCATAGGAAGATGCGTCGTTTTCCCAGCCCTGGATCTCGATCTTGGGACGCAAGTATCGCAAAGACACTCCAAACCTCCCAGACTTCCAGTGCGCAAAGGATCAAGCGACGAGCAAAAATGCACTGCGCGCTTGGGATAACGCCCTTTCGACGGAATGGGCGATGGCTTGGTTCCCGTCGGGGAGTGAGCGGCGACTAGCAAAGACGGCTTGTCGAGCCGCTGGATGCACCGGATGTAATCGAATTGGCCGCACAACGCATCCGTGGTAGGGCCATAACGAGCCTTCGCCCCCGCAGAATTCTCTGCGCAGCGGGGCTGGGAGCCTGAATTTTCACGCCGTAGGAATGCGGCATCAACCTTCGGGTGTCGGAGGAACACTCAGCGTGATACCCATGGCGGGCAGGTTAGGAAGGTCATCTCCGAAAACGCCCTGACCGAAGTCGGGCGTGTCGTCGAACAAGGTTCCTGCCGTTGATGAAGAGTGGCCAGTAACCGCAGAAAACGAATAGGACTGATTGATTTGGGTCACAGCTGCTGCGATATCGGCCAGTTCCTGGACCACCTGGTCGCGAACTGTAACACACCCGACGAGGATCCCTATGACCAGAATCGTTGCGATCAACACCAACTCAGCCGAGACCACGAAACCGGCATCGTCTGTCCAGAGGCGGCAAAACATGCTCTTCGTCTCCAATTTCAATCAGTTCTGCAACTTACACACACACTGCCCGTGTCGGTCCGCTCGCTATAAGGCATCCACAAATGAAAAGACAGCGAGCAGGCCCACAGGCAGGGCAACAATAAACCGGAAACCATATCTTGCAACTGGCAAATCTTGCGCCAGAACTCGTAGATATCGACGCGCAGGCAGTTGAAGGGATCGGCGATGGCCGGGATTCAACGACGAAAACCGCCGTAATGAAGTGAGCGAATTCAACGCTGAGCGGGCGCATTCGTGCCGGGGCAACGGGTTATAAGTCGCCCCGGCGTTGACAGTCGTTAACTATCTTGCGCGACTTGATCCGCTGGAGGAACAGGCTTCGTTGATGTTCCGCCCGCTGTCTGGAATCGCTGACCTTTCAAGAATGGTCGTCGACGCCGACTGCTGGCCGGAGTAGTTCGTCGTCAATCTGGCCGAAGAACTCGTCAACGCTGGCCTCATCTTCCCGCCCCACGACAGCATCGCTGGCCGATTGGCATCGATAGGGAACCGGCATCTCCGCCTTGTTGCCCTGAAGCGGGTCCGGTTTCGAGATCGAACGCAACGACCGTTCTGAGCCCTCGTCGCCCTGGAGGAAGCCAGCACGTTCAAGCAACCCGAGCGATCCGCCGTGATCGGAATGAGAGATTCTCGCGAAATCGAAGAAGCACGCATCCTGGGCGGCCTGTGATGCCAGTTCGCTCGGTAGGGCCTCGGATCCCATACTCTTGGGTAGTCTTGTTGCGCCAGGAGACAAACGACTCGCCATCATGGCATTGGGATGCACAAGGGGATCCAAGTCATCGTAACCGAGCAGATGCCCCAATTCGTGTGCGATCGCGGTGAACAGATCGAAGTGACCGGAAGAAAGGGCTGTGTCTCCCCCTCGTAATGAGCCGCCATCCATCTGCCAACCGCCGCCCGCTCCGTTGCCGTCGACCCAAATCGTGCTCGTCGCTTCAGAGGCTAATCCGAGGACCGAACCGGGCAACTGACCGATGACGACGTCCACACTGCTCAGGCGTCCTTGCGCGTTCCGATCCGCGATTGCCCACGTCTCGACGGCGCGTTGCACGAGGGGCGCGACGTCCGAATAGGAAACTCCGAGTTCCGCAGGAGTCTGTGCTGCTGCCATGGCTTCGGCGTGCAGGGGCAACAAACGCTCAATCCGCACCGCATCGGCGAATACAAGCCCCTTGATCCCGGCATCCGTCAATTCGATGGTTAGTTTGTTCCCCGTCGCCTCGTAGATGCCCTGGTTCGTTCCGTTGTCCAGATCCTCGAACAAGAAACCACCCTCGATCACATCGGCTTGCGGAAAACCACTCTGATCGATCAACACGGTAGCCAACAGCGGGTCGGCCGTCGTCCCATCGTAAACGCTAAACGGTGCATTCGTCGCCTTGGGGGCGGTAGGGTAATTTGGCCACGTGACAGACACGCGATAGTCACCAGGCAGCACATCGAATGTCCACGTGGCGAACTCCGGGGCGAAGTTGTTTCCTCCATACGCCCAATCGGCGAGGTATCCCATGCCCTCGAACCTAAGAAAGCCCCAATCCTCGAACCCCGGATCGTGATTGTCAATGATGGTGACGGTCGGGTCCTTGATCGTGACGGTGGCCGAATGGTCCGGCGGAGCCGCGATGTTGATGGCATTTGTGACACCCGCAAGCACGCTGTCCAGAGTAATCACGACCGTCTCATCGTTGTCGAAAATGCTATCGGCGAGCACGTCGATGTCGATCGTGGCCGAGGTCGCGCCGGCCGCAATGGTCACCTCATGCGGCACGAGGCTGACGTAGTCCACACCCTCCGTCGCTGTGCCGGTCACAACGTAACTCACGACCGTGGCAAGTTCGCTGATGGCGGTCATGCTGACGGTGAACTGGCCGTCCTCGTCGGGTTCGGTCGCCTCGGCAATGTTGGCCACGATCGAGACCGTCGCCGTGTCGTCGTTGATGATTTGCCCGATCCCCTGGGCATCGCCGATTGTCACGGAGCGACCGGCCACCGACGCCCCGCTCAGATTTACCTGGAAGGCCTCGTCCAGCTCGACCTTCGAGTCTCCCGTGACCGCCACAATGAACGTTTGGCTCGTCGCCCCCGCCGCGAAGGTCAACGTCGCCGTCTTGCTGGTGTAGTCGTTGTCGCTCGTCCGCGCTGTATCATCGGCCGTCGTCGCCACCACCGTAACCTGAGTGTCCACCGGATTCGACAGGCTCACCGTGAACGTCATCGCCCCGGCGTTTTCCGCCTGTGTCACGTCATTGATTCTGAACGTCGCACTGTCGTCATTCAGAATCGTCCCGTAGCCCTCGCCGTCGCCAATGGTCGCGTTCACGAGACTGGACAGTTGCACCAAGTACCGCTCGTTGAGTTCCACTATCAGATCGCCCCGGACCGCCACCGTGACCGCCTTCGTCGTCTCGCCCGGCGTGAAGGTCAGTGTGCCGCCGACTGCCGTGTAGTCCGTCGGCGCCACCGCCGTGTCGTTGGCCGTGGCCCAGTCCACCGTCACCGTCTGGCCGCTGGCCGCCGAGAGCGTCACCGTAAACACCGCGTTCACGGTACCCGCGTTCCCTTCCGTCACCGTCACGTCGTTGATCGACAACGTCGGCGTGGCGTCGTTGTCGACGATCGTGCCCACGCCTGTGCCGTCGGCAATCGTGGCGTTGCCAGGGTTGGACAGGTTGACGCTGAACGTCTCGTTCGGTTCGTCCAAGGCATCTTCCAGGATCGTCACCGTGACCGTGGTTGACGTGCTGCCCGCGACGATGCTCCCGCTGCCGCTCGTGGCCGTGTAGTCTTGGCCGGCCGTGGCCGTCCCGTTGGCCGTGGCGTAATGGAAGCTTACGCCCAAGCCGCTGGCCGCCGACAGGCTGACCGTGAACGTCGCCGTG